>JACQWK010000496.1 GCA_016209525.1 Verrucomicrobiota bacterium | reverse complement strand
CTGACCAGTGCGATCACCCGTTTCACGTTCTCGGGCTCGGAAAGTCGTTGCTTAACGGACGATGTAGTTAGCATCGCTCAGAGTTACAAGATTACCCGACAATTGTCCCGCATTTTCTTATGGGGCAAGCGCAGGGCTAGGGCGTTTCACGGTCTTACTGCAATAGCGGCGATTTGTACTCCGGATTCGGCGTCATCCTCTGGGCGTCGATGGCCCGGCGCCAATTGGATAACTCCTGGCTCAACTCGCGGCTCAGCTCGGGCATTCGTGCCGCGAGGTCATTCGATTCGCCCTGGTCCTGCGCCAGGTTGTAGAGTTCCACGCGACTGTCTTCATAGAACTCGATGAGTTTGAAGTCTCCGCGGCGAATAGCGGCCCCCGGTCTCCCACCCTGATTGCTGTAATGCGGATAATGCCAGTAAATGGCCTCGCGTCTGATGCTGCCGGTTTGTCGCAGCAACGGAACGAGACTCACGCCGTCGATGATCTGTCCGGCCACGGGGAGCGCACCCGCGATTTCGAGAATCGTGGGATAGTGGTCGATGCTGCTGACGGGCGTCCGGCAAATGGCCCCAGCTTTCGTGACGCCCGGCCAGTGCATGATCAAGGGAATCCGAATACCGCCTTCGTAAAGGTAGCCCTTGCCCGCGCGAAGCGGCGCATTGGAGGTCGCCGGGGTATTCGGACCTTCCTGAACCGAGAGACCGCCGTTGTCGGAAGTGAAGCATAGAATCGTGTGCTCCGACAGTTTGAGGGCATCGAGTTTCCGGACCAGACGGCCGACGCTTTCATCGACGCTCGCGATCATGGCCGCGTAGATAGCGTTGGTATGCGTCCGGCTCGGTGCCTCTTTGAGAAACTCGTCGATGAACTCTTGCTTGGCGCGCAGAGGGATGTGCACGGCGTAATGGGCGAGATAGAGAAAGAACGGTTGGTTCCGGTTCTGTTCGATGAATCTTTCGGCTTCCGCGGTCAGCCGGTCAGTCAGGTATTCTCTTTCCGCGCTGGATTCCAATCGCGGCATGGCCGCCTTGTCTCTTCTGAAAGGATAGAAGTAACTGAGCGGCGTCCCGGTGTGATCACCCGCGACGTTGAGGTCGAATCCCTGCTTCTCCGGCTCGAATCCTTTTCCACCGAGGTGCCACTTGCCAATGTGGGCCGTCGCATAACCTCGGGCTTTGAGCGCCTCGGCCAGGGCGATTTCCTCCAGGGGGAGTTCCTGGCGAATTCGAGGACGCGCCAGCTTCTGCGCTGGCAAGTCCCGCCGGCCCGGCAGCCAGTCCGTCAAATGCAGGCGCGCCGGATATTTGCCGGTCATGATGCTCGCGCGCGTCGGCGAGCAGACCGGGCACGCGGCATAGGCGTCGGTGAATTTCATCCCGCGGGCGGCGAGTTGATCGATGTGAGGCGTTTTGTAGAACGTGCTGCCGAAGCACCCAAGATCGGTCCAGCCCAGGTCGTCGATCAGAATGAAGATGACATTGGGAGGGGATGAAACCGCTGCGCCAACGCCTACACAGCAGAGGAGCAGCGTTAGAAGCAGGCGTAGGAATCGTGATCCCGTCGGCAAGATGACGAGGCTGCATCGCCCTGACTCGCGCCGTTGCCCCTGCTCATGAACCCATCCACCAACGACCCCTCCCACGAGGGGAACCGTGTGGCACGCCGAAATTGTCCGTTCCCCTCCTCGGTGGGTTGCAGGCGTGAGTTTAGCTGGGTCCGTTGGACTCATTAGTCCGACAAAAAAGGCAGCGTCGATCTGAAACCTAGAGTCACTAGTCCCCAAAACGCCGAAGAGAGTCAACCTTGGAAATCGGGGTCAACGAACCGTGCGCGGAAATTCGAGCGCGCGCTCGGATTTGCGGCCACCTCCGAGGGGCAAGAGGCCGCGCTCTACGGCAGGCGCGGACGCCCGCCGCTGCTTCCGTAGGGTCGCGCAAAAAGGACCTTGGAATTCAACGGCTCGTTTCTAAACTCACCGCCATGCCAGTAACGCCCTACAAAACCTTGCGATACTTGTTTTGGTTCCTTCTGGCGGGTCTCGGCGCGTGCCCGACTGAAGCGGCCGCCAATGCCAGCCTCGAACTTCACGCCCGCTCGCGCCAGGCGATTCCCGCGACCACGAATGAGTTTCGAGTCGCAGAGCAGACGGTCCGCTGGAATCCCAAGAAGACCGCCATCATCATCTGCGACATGTGGGATCAGCATTGGTGCAAAGGAGCCGCGGCGCGCGTCGCGGAAATGGCCCCGCGGATGAACGAGGTCATCAAGTCGGCCCGCCGGCGCGGCGTGCTGATCATCCATGCGCCCAGCGACACGATGAAGTTCTATGAGAACACGCCTCAAAGAAAACGCGCTCAACACGCGCCGAAAGCAAACCCGCCCGCCGACGTGAGCCATTGGAAATCCCTCAATCTGGCCAAAGAAGGCCCTCTCCCCATCGATGACTCCGACGGCGGCTGCGACGATCTGCCGCCGTGTCCTGGGGGCAGTCCTTGGAAACGCCAGATCGCCACTTTGGAAATCATGTCCGAAGACGTGATCAGCGACAATGGCGAGGAGGTCTATAGCGTGCTCGCCGCGCACGGAATTGAGAACGTTATCATCCTGGGGGTGCACACCAACATGTGCGTCCTAGGCCGGCCCTTTTCGATCCGGCAAATGGTGAGCGTGGGCAAGAACGTTCTGCTCATGCGCGACATGACCGACACGATGTACAACTCCCGCCGCCGCCCGTACGTCAGCCATTTCGTCGGAACCGACCTCGTCGTCGAGCACATTGAAAAATACTGGTGCCCTTCCATCACAAGCGTCGATTTTCTCGGCGGCGAACCATTCAGGTTCAAGGACGATCGGCGCCTCCACATCGTTTTCATCGTGGGCGAGAACGAATATCAAACTTGGGAAACGCTCCCTGGCTTCGCGCGCCACGAGCTGGCTTGGCGAGGCATCAGTTGTGAATTCGTCAGCGCGCCATACCAGGGCGGAAATGAATTCGCGAATTGGCAGGCCATTCCCGAAGCCGATCTTCTGTTCGTGAGCGTCCGACGCCGAACGCCGCCCAAGCCGATGCTTTCGGCGATCCAAGCTCACCTGGCCGCCGGTAAGCCGCTGATCGGCATTCGGACCGCCAGCCACGCTTTCGACGCCAAACCGCCGGGCGACGAGCACGGGTCCTGGAGCACGTTTGACCGTGATGTGCTTGGCGGGCATTACCAGGGCCATTTCGGCAACAACCTGGCTCCAACGTTACGCATCCCGGCCGGCGCTGCGGGGCATCCTGTTTTGACCGGCGTTTCCATGGACGCTTTCCGCACGCGCTACTCGCTTTACCGCAGCCGAGATCTCGCGCCCACCGCCTCGGCCTTGGTTACGGGCACGATCATTGCGGATGGACGCGAGACTACGGAGCCGGTGGCCTGGATCAACGTGAATGCGAACCAGCGCGTGTTCTACACTTCCCTGGGCGGCCCGGATGATTTCAAGGAACCCGTGTTTCGGCGTTTGCTCTTGAACGGGATTCTCTGGTCCTTGAACCGCCCGATTCCACCCGACGAGGTCCCGGCTAAGAAAGCATCTAAGAATGTGGGGCGGGCTTCCAACCTGCCGGTTCAAGGAGCGTCCTCGCCCCGTGGTTCGGACGGCAAGCTGCCGCCTGAACCGGCAGACAAGCTGTCTGCCCTGCGTATTGCGCCAGGCTCCCAGGAAAACCCGCTGAGCCCGGCAGAATCGCTTGCAAGGTTTGTGGTCGCCGATGATCTGGAGATCGAACCAGTGCTGGCGGAACCCTTCGTTCGCCAACCGGTGTTCCTGAATTTCGATGAACGGGGCCGCCTCTGGGTCGTTCAATACCTGCAATATCCGTTTCCCGCCGGACTGAACGTCACCAGCCGGGACAATGTCTGGCGCGCGGTCTATGACAAAGTCCCGCCTCCGCCGCCCAACCACGTCCGCGGCGAAGACAAAATCACGGTCCACGAAGACACAAACGGCGATGGCGTGTTCGATCACCACAAGGTTTTCGTGGAGGGCCTGAACATCGCGACTTCGGTCGTGCGTGGGCGCGGCGGCGTCTGGGTGATGAATCCGCCTTACCTGCTCTTTTTCCCGGATCGAGACAACGACGATGTGCCGGACGGTCCTCCAGAGTTGCGCCTATCCGGCTTCGGACTGGAAGACACGCATTCGGTGGCCAACAGCCTGCGTTGGGGTCCGGACGGCTGGCTTTACGGCTGTCAAGGCAGCACCGTCACGGGCAACATCCTCATTTACGGAGCCGACCATCAGCCGCTGAATTCGAAGCCGATTTTCTCCCAAGGCCAAAATGTCTGGCGCTATCACCCGGAGACAAGGCGCTACGAAATCTTCGCCGAAGGAGGCGGCAACGCCTTCGGGCTCGAGATCGATGCCAAAGGACGCATTTTTTCCGGGCACAACGGCGGAAACACGCGCGGGTTCCACTATGTCCAAGGCGGCTACCTCCAAAAGGGTTTTGAGAAACATGGCCCCCTCTCCAACCCGTATGCCTTCGGTTATTTCCCGCCGATGCCGCACAATGATGTCGAACGATTCACGCACAATTTCTTGGTCTATGACGGCGGCGCGCTCCCGAGTCGATACGAAAGGAAGCTGTTCGGCATCGAGCCGTTGCAGGGCCGAGTCGTGCTCAGTGACATTCAGCCGGAGCGGTCTTCCTTTCGGACAAAAGATTTGAGCCATCCGGTGACGACCACCGATCAATGGTTTCGTCCCGTCGATATCAAGCTCGGTCCGGACGGCGCGATCTACTTCGCGGACTGGTATGACCGGCAAGTCAACCATTACCGCAACCATGAAGGACAAATCGACAAGAGCAACGGCCGGATTTATCGCCTCAAGCCCAAAGGAGCGAAGCCGATCCAACCGTTCGATCTCGCCCAATCGTCGAACGAACAGTTGCTCTCGTTGCTCGGCCACAAGAACAAATGGTTCCGTCAGGAAGCGCTCCGTTTGCTCGCGGACCGAAAGCAACACTCGCTCGCGGCCCGACTCATGCAGGTCATTCAGGCGAACGTTGGCCAAGTCGCGCTGGAAGCGCTTTGGGCTTTGCACGCCTGCGGCGGATTCTACAGCGATGCGGCACTCGAGTTCCTGAACCATCAGGATCCGTATGTTCGCCTCTGGACCATCCGGCTCATTGGCGACCAACCGAGCCAGAGCTTCTGGACGGAACTCGGCGGCAAACTCATTCAAGCGGCGAAATCCGAAACCAACCTGGAAGTGCGCAGCCAGCTCGCCAGCACGGCGAAGCGCCTTTCCCCTGAGATAGCATTGCCCATCTTGCGAAATCTCGTCGGGCATGACGAAGACACGACCGATCCACGCCTGCCGCTTCTGATTTGGTGGGCGCTGGAAGCGAAAGCTGAGACGGATCGCGACGCTGTAATCGACTTGTTCGACGATCCTTCTCTTTGGTCGAGACCGATTGTTCAAGACCAAATCCTTGAACGCCTGGCACGGCGGTATGCCATGGCTGGAACTCGCAAGGACTTGCTGACTTGCGCGAGACTGCTGCAACTGGCGCCCAGCCGGGCTCAATCGGCTCGTCTCATGTCCGGTATCCTGCTGGCGTTCAAGGGCCGTCCGATGCCTCACCTGCCGGAGGAACTCCTCACAGCCATGGCTTCGGCCGGCGGAGAATCCTTTCCGTTGGCCCTTCGCCGCGGACAGCCTGAGGCCGTGGCGAAAGCGCTGGAAATCATCCGTGACCCCAAAGCCGATAAGGACCGACGGCTCGAGTGCATTCAGATCCTCGGGGAGACGAACCGGCCGGAGTGCGTCCCGGTTCTGTTGAGCCTTCTCAAGACTTGCCGCGATGCAACCTTGTGCAAAACCGCTTTGAGTTCACTGCGTCAGTCCGAGGACCCGCGTGTCAGCCGGGACATCCTCGGGACGTATGTCGGCCTGCCGGAGGAGGCGAAGCCGTCCGCGCTGGCGCTGCTGGCCAGCCGCCCGACGTGGGCCGTGGCATTGCTAAAGGCAGTAGATAACGGCGTCATCGCCAAGAAGGCGGTTCCTCCAGATGTGATTCAGCGGCTCCAACTCTATCAAGAGCCAAAAATCCCTGGATTGCTGGCCAGACTTTGGAACGGAACGAACCCTGATGCGTCGGCGCAGATCCAAGCGCGGATCAACCAGTTTGCTCAAGCCCTCCGGAGCGGACTGGGCAGTCCGTACGAAGGGCAGAAACTTTTCAATGGAAGTTGCGCGTCGTGTCACAAGCTGTTCGGTCAAGGCGGTCAAATTGGTCCCGACCTGACAGCCTTCAAACGCGATGATCTCGAAACGATGCTGCTGAGCATCGTGAACCCCAATGCAGAGATTCGTGAAGGGTATGAGACGTATCTCGTCACGACGAAAGATGGGCAAGCTCTGTCGGGATTTCTGGCCGACCGAGATCCCCAAGTCGTCGTGCTGCGGGGGCTGGACGGTGAGAACACCGCGATTCCGCGAGCTCAAATCGTGGAGATGAAGCCCGGCGGGCTATCCTTGATGCCGGAGGGATTGCTTGATGCCTTGGAAGATCAACAGGTTCGGGATTTGTTTGCCTATCTGCGGAGCACACAGCCGCTGGTTCGCTGAAGCGAAAGGGGCCACAAATCTCCCATGAACACAGCGACGGCCGCCTCGATCGTAGCGCAGATTTTCAATCTGCCGTATCGCAGAATTGCATTCTGCGGCAGTGCGAACAGCCTGACCGGGCGGAATCTTCGCCGCTCTGCCGATTGCAAATCGGCGATACAGCAGATTGGAAATCTGCGCTACGCCGGCGGGCGATTGCAGCGCGGATTCCCGATTCGGCGATACGTCTGCGTCGAGCTTGGCCGACGATAATTCCGTGACGTTCTGCCGCAATGCCAGTCCGAATCGATGGGCCGTAATCGCCGACGACCTGACCGGCGCTTGCGACACCGGAGCCATTTTCGCGCAGAAAGGATTCTCGACCGTGGTCATTCTGGATCGAAGGCTCGTTCTTAGAACTTGCCCTCAAATGACCGTCTTGACGACTGGCAGCCGCAACGACAACGCCGGCTGCGCGCATCACAAGGTTTTGCAGGCCTGTCGCTATCTCAAAAACCGAAACCGCAACCTGCTCTACAAGAAGATCGATTCGACCCTGAAAGGCAACATTGTCGCCGAAGTTCAAGTTGCGGCCAAGGCGGCGGGATTCACTCGGATCCTCTTCTGCCCAGCTTATCCCGCCCAGGGCCGACAGGTCCGGCACGGCACACTCTATGTGCGCGGTCAACGATTGGCGGAACTCCGCTCCCTGTTTTCCGTCCGACCAGATTGTGCTATTGCCGAAATTCATCGTCCGGTCTCGCGAAAGAAAATCGCAAGAGCGATCCGGGAAGGCTCGACGTGGATCCTCTCAGACGCGGAAACTGATCGAGATTTGAGATGCCTCGTGACCACGGCCGACGATTCGACGAAGCGAGTGCTTTTGGCCGGTTCGGGCGGACTCACCACCCAAGTGGCCGAGTGCCTGCGGAAACTTACCTCGACTGCTACGGCAAGAAGGAACTCTGCTAAAGACGCCTCAAATCTGAACGACCGGACAAACGCCCAGCCAATCGAACTGAAATCCGTTCCTCCGCTTATTTTCTCCGGTTCGAGAAATTCAGTGACCGAACATCAAATCGATCGGCTCGTCCGATCGAGAAAAGCGCGCGTGTGTCCCTTGAGCGGTTTGGCCGGAGCGGCCGTTCAAGACCTTTTGGCCAAGGACCATGTCGTGGTGCTGCGCGTACCAATCTACGACCGCCCTGACTCATGGATTCGCCACGAACTGAACTCGCTGGCATCAATTCTGTCCCCGCAGTGCCTTTCCTCCCTCGTGCTTATCGGTGGCGACACCGCGTCTTTGATTCTCCGCTGGCTTTCCGCCAAAGCCATTCATCTTCACGGCGAAATCGCTCCTGGGATTCCGTGGGGCAGAATCCTCGGCGGCCGACTGAATGGAGTGTTGCTCTCCACCAAGGCCGGCGGTTTTGGACAGCCCGACACCTTAATCCGGGTGGCTAAATTCCTGACCCTCCCGGAACACTTCGCCGTCTAACATGGAAAGCACTCCGACTATCGCCATCTCCATCGGCGATCCGGCCGGCATCGGTCCGGAGGTGACGCTCAAGGCTCTCAACGATTCGTCGATTCGAAATGAAGCGCGACTGATCGTGGTGGGCGACCGGCGAGCCCTGGAAGCGGCCGAAGCTGAATCCGGCGTTCGACTCGTTGGCCTCGGCGGCGTGCGCCTCGACGAACCGGGCGCGCTCCACGACCCCATCGAGATGGGCAAAATCAGCGCACGTTGCGGACGCGCGGCACTCGCGTACGTGCGGCGAGCGACCGAGCTGTGTCTGAGCGGCGAGGCCGATGCTATGGTCACGGCTCCGCTGAATAAGGAAGCCGTCACGCGGACGGGCCAAAAATTCGTAGGCCATACCGAATTCATCTCCGAACTCTGCGGCGTGCCGGACGCACGGATGCTCCTCATCAATGACCGCCTCCGAGTGCTCCACGTGACGACTCATCGTTCGCTCCGTCAAGCCTGCGACGTGACCGCTCCTGAAATACTGACCACGCTTCGAATCGGCCATGAAGCGCTCGCGTGGTTGGCACTGAAACGGAAGAAAATCGCCGTGTGCGGACTGAACCCGCACGCGGGCGAGAACGGCCTGTTCGGCACCGAAGATCAACACACCGTTGCGCCTGCGATTGCTTCGGCGCGCAATGAAATGATCGACTGCCACGGTCCTTTGCCGGCCGACACGGTCTTTCTCCAGGCGCTGCGCGGCGCGTTCGATCTCGTGATTGCAATGTATCATGATCAGGGCCACATCCCGATGAAGCTGCTCGACTTCGAGAACACGGTCAACGTCTCGCTGGGCCTGCCGATTATCCGCACCTCTGTCGATCATGGAACGGCCTTCGATATCGCGGGCCAAAACAAAGCGAATCCACAGAACATGAAGGCGGCGCTGAAACTTGCGGTCACGCTCGCCAGGAATCGCCGAGAACGACGCGGCTAGCCGCAAATAGGTAAGTCCGCTGGCATCGCTCCAGAGCTTCGCCGAGCCGTTCGCGAGGCAGGCGGCAGCCGGACGACTTACCCAATTCCGTTTTCAGCTCGGCGGGACCAACACGATCAAGCCAGCGCTACAACGCGGCCGAGCACTCGGCGAGCAAGTCTTTGATTTGAGCTGCTGCTTTCTCACCCTCGTGATATCGTTTCTTCAGCTCCGAGAGCTTCTGCAGTTTGGCTTCATCGACTGCTTGGTTGAGTTCGACGTAATCGATCGTCTTGTATTCTCCGCGGGCGCCGGGCCGGGACTCATGGCAGCCCAGGCCCACCTTGGCCCCGTCCACCAGCATATTCGGCGGTGCGAAGTTCTTCACTTTCTCCGACAGCGATGCCGTGACCTGATCGTAGATGACGCTGTCCATCGCGATGGGATCTGTTCCCAAGACCAGGCAATTAGGCGAACGTCCGCCAAATTGTTCCCAGCCGATGGGCGGATCTTCTCCCCAATCCCAACCGCCGAAAATGCCGTCGCAAACGATCAACCGGGTCTTGGCGCCGACATGCGGGTTGAGCCAGATGTCCACGGCCGCATTCGCGTCGCTGCTCAGCAATGCATTCACGCTGGCTTTGTCCTCCTTGCGCCTCTCGTGAAAGCCGCTGCAGCTCGCCACGGTCCCGAAGTTGTTCTTCAGAGCGCCTGTGACGCCGCCCATGTTGTGGGTCTTCATGATCGGCAGATTGATCATGTGTTGCGCGCCGATGACTTGATCCGGCAAACGGTGGCTCGTCGCCCGCGCTTTCCGCGCATTGATCACCGGATCGCGGAATTCCACAATCGCATCCTTGTCGTTGCTCTTCCAGGTAAAGCCATCGCCGCCGGGAATGAACGAGGATCGATACAGGACTACGGATGGAAACGCGGCTTTGATCTTCTTCGCCAGCCGGTTCGGCATGAGCCGAGGCTGCCGCCTCTCCGGATCGGCTCGTCCCTCGGTCCAAGTCGGATCGCCGATTCCGATCATCTCCTGCGGCACGCCGATACGGACCAACGCTCGGATCGTGGCGTTGATCGGCTCGGCGATGGCGTCCGTGTCGTTGTAATGCAGATCCCAGTCGATCCGGTCCCACTGTCCGGGCCAAAGCTTGAAACAGGTGGTGACGTTAATCTTGATGAAGACTCGCTCTCCAGGTTGATACGGCACCAGCCTTCTCATCGCCTGGACCGGATCGTCATCGCCGGTCAGGCCGCACAGCGCGGCATCAAACATTCGGTCCACAAGTTGACCGTTGACAAAATTGCCGTAGTAAGTGTCGGGAACATTTTGTCGGAAGTCGAAGTTGACGACATCGAAATAACTCGCGAGTGGATGGTGCACACGAACGATTCGATGGGCCCGGTTGGGCGAAGCCATGAGACGCTTCGGGCCCAGGAATCCTGCTGCCGCAAGGGTGGTCGAATGTTTGAGAAAGTCACGCCTGGTCATCTTCATAGACGGAGCTTCGATGAAGGCAATTCAAGCCGCCTTGATCGAGATCAACGGCGGTGATCGCTCAGTTTTGCCCGGTCATAGAGCGGTGATTGCGTAGCGCAGATTTGTAATCTGCCGTATCGCAGAATTCCATTCTGCGGACGCCTCGAATTGCCAAGCGCGTCCTCGATCTCGAACGTCCAGCCGAGTGCAACTCGGCGATACAGCAGATAGAAAATCTGCGCTACGCCGGGCAAGACTTATCG
>JACQWK010000492.1 GCA_016209525.1 Verrucomicrobiota bacterium | reverse complement strand
GCGTTGCGCGTTATTGGGAAATCGGTGGGATGAATGCTGGGGCCGCGCCTACCATAGTGACTATTTGCAAATAAAAGCCATCGCGTAACCGAGAGTGGTTACTTTCGCGTCACGCACCCTCAGTGGTCAGTGGTCAGTGATCAATCTTGCTCGAGATTTAGGATCTGACACTTTCCATCTTCTCGTTGGACCTTGAGCGTCCGGCCTCCGACTTCAATCTCAACAGGTTTCAGGTTTTCATCAAAATCCGTTCGGCGCACGAGGACTCGATTGCCCAACCGCAGGCCAGAGACGACCGGTCCCGGCCGGGAAGGAACTTCGAAAGTGAGGGGGGCGCCATCATTGAGGAATTCGCGGTATTGGAAGGACTCTGCGTACACCGGGTGCAACAAACTCAACTCTTGAATGGTCTCCTGCGGAAGGCACCAAAGGAAAAATCCATCAACTCCCCGCAGCAGCATGTGCCAGAGCAATTCTTGGTACTTCTCTCCGCTGAACTGTTTCACTGCGGGATCGGGATTCCCAGGCGGCGCGGTCGTGTGCCAATGGACCAAACTGATAGCGTGTCGGCAAACGCCTCGCGTTGCAGTTCGCTCCGAATCGTGCGGGTGACTTTCTGGAACTCGGTGAAATCGGCCAAGTCTCGTATGCGGTCGCGGCAACGCTGGCACCGACGGCTGCTCTGCCATGCCCCGTTCCATTCGATGGGGCCGTCGATCTCCCAATCCGCGAAAATAAAATCAATGCCCAAGCCGCGTTCGTGATAAGCCCGCGCGAAATAATCCATCTGCTCGTTGATCACCGGGCGCCGATGGTCCAACGCGAATGGGCACCCGATCTTCACATTGGAATCAAAGGACAAATCGAAGAACCGCTCGCCGGCTTTGGTGACATGCGCCGTCCGCTCGTCGCCGTTGAAGAACTGATGGAGGCAGGACGTGGCGTTGACGTGGATTTCAAGACCGAGCTTCCTCTGCAACTGAGCGATCCGGAGCGCCTCCCGCAGGCTGCTTTCTTTGTTCTGAGGATTCCACGACGTAATTGCTCCAATGCCGCGCGCAGCCAATGCGCGGAGAATCGCCAGCGTCTCATTCTCGTCCGAAGTCCCGACATCCATCGCCGCCCAAACAAACAGGGGTAAGCGATCTCCTCGGTTGACTGGCAATGGCTTGGTTGTTTCGAGAATCTTCTGCAAAACCGCGTGTTTGGAGGGCGGTTCCGCGCCCAATGATTCCGAGGGCTTCAGGCACAAGGAAGCGGCGAGAGCGCTTGAGGCAACCAGTGTTCGCAGGAGCGAAGGGATGGGTACGTGCCCTGAGCCATTTCGTGAACCGACGCACTGGAGTGCGGGCGGCTCGCCCGCGAGAATCGAAACTCCTTCCGAAACTGCGGGCGGGCCGCCCGCGCTCCGACCCGATCGTCGGTTCATGGTTCCCATGCGCGTTTTTGCATTGGTGGAGGCTCCCCGTGAATCTCGGAGCGCCGGTCTCCGATCCGGCGCGATTCTCGGTTCAATCAGATTCGCGCCGGGTCGGAGACCGGCGCTCCGGTTCACGGGGCCATGTGCGGTGAGAGTTCGACCAGTTCGTTCCATGAAGCCGTTGGACCTGTTAGATGATCTCTTGCACCTCTGTATAGATAAACGTCACGCCCCCGCTCGCGTAATTCGGCACATCGACGACGGCAGCTTGGCCTTCGGGCGTAGCCAAAATCGCTTCCATGGCTTGGCGGCTTTCCGCGTAGAGATCAGCGACATAATAGTATGGCGACGGCTTGCCATCGGGCATTCCCATGACTTTCCCTACAGTCCACTTCTTCAGCCCGCGCATCTTTTTGGCGAGTGGGATATGGACTCGGTTGTAGTAATCATCAAAAGCTGCCGGATTTTTGGGCTGACCATAGAGGACAAGTAATCGAACCATAATTTTTTCCTGTCATTGAACCGTTCGGCGGATACCGCGTTGAGTGCCCAGTCGGAACCGCCTGTAACTGCGTGAATCGTGTTTCGCGCGAGAATGCCAGAACCTCCGCGTGACCGCAAGTTGGAGGCGGCGCTTCGTCGGAACCGATTCGCGGGCCGGGAATGGTCCTCCCTCTTCCAGCGGGAGAGGGTCGGGGTGAGGGAGATGCGCTAGTCGGTTCCGTGAATCTTGAAATCTTGCCGATGGGATGAGAGCAGCACGGGGTGGGGCGAGACTCTGTCGAGCCCTGAAATATTACTGGCAAAGAAGTCAGGGCTCGACGGGAGTCTCGCCTCACCAACAAGGCTGCGCGGCCCGCGACAATTACCAGCGATACAGATTACTCTGCGCTACGGCCGGCGCAGCCGATAGTATTTCTGCCCGCTCGAAATCGGAGGCTTGACCGAATTGGTTCGCCCTGTCCCCGTCGGATCAATCGGAACCCTGTTCCAGGCTGCGGATGCTTGAAGCTCGTTCCTCGATTCAAGGACCCAATCGCCTCCCACGGCGGGCCAAGTGAACACCAAATCGTTTCCCGATCGGGCCACCGTCAGCCGTGGCCGCCCAAAGCTGATCAGACGAATCCGATGATTCCCGGTATCTGCCACGACGATGTTCCCACCGAGGTCAATGCCCAAGCCACCCGGCCGGTTGAATTGAGCGGACAAGCCGGCGCCTTCGGCGAATCCCCCTGTCCCCGTGCCGGCGACTGTCGAGACCATTCCCTCGCGAGTGATCTTGCGCACTGCATGGTTGCCGAGTTCCACGACAAAAAGGTTGCCGGCCGAATCCAGAACAAGCCCGCTCGGAAGGTTGAAGCGCGCGGAACTGGCCGGTCCATTACTGAACCCAGCCTGACCGTCCCCGGCGACTGTGCTCACCGTTCCGTCCGGCGTGATCCTGCGAATGCGGTGATTGCCGGAGTCGGTGACAAACAGAGTTCCGTCTGCCGCGATGGCCAGGCCAGCCGGTTGGTTGAAGCGCGAGTTCTTCCCCGGACCATCGGCAAAACCCGCCACTCCGTTGCCAGCCACCGTGGTGACTTCACCGTTCGGGCTGATGCGTCGGATGCGATGGTTCGAAGTGTCCGCGACGAAAATTGACCCGTCCGGAGCCACGAAGACACCATTTGGCGAGTTGAAGCTTGCGGCCTCGCCGAGCCCGTCTTTGAAACCCGGGTTGCCCGAGCCAGCGAGGGTGGCGACCCTGGATGGCACAATGACGGTGAGCTGCGCCGGCTGGCTCAACACAGCGCCACCCGCGGTCCGAACCTCGACTTGATAAGTGCCCGCGTCGCGTTCCCGGTGAACGATTCAGCCACATACACGTTGCCCAGGTGATCCAACGCGATGGCTGTTGCCACGTCTTCTCCATTGCCGCCTGCTCGACGCGCCCAAAGCACTTGGCCTGCGGCGTCATACTTGGCCACAATGACATCGCTCCTGCCAAGACTCGTGAGATTCGCGCCTCCGAAGGCAGCGGTGCTCATGAATCTCCCGACGACGTAGGCGTTGTCGAATTGATCCAGTGCGACGCACGAGGCGTTCCCGCCGTTTTGGCGAGCCCAAAGGAGCTTTCCTTGAGGATCGAATTTGACGACGAAACCCCAGGAGGGGTCGCTGCTCACAGCAATTCTCATTTTGACGACAGGCACGACCTGCGACCCGCTTGTAGTCCCGGCTTTAGCCGGTTTTCTCGCGCTGGCCGGCTAAAGCCGGGACTACATACGGGTCATAATGAGAATTGCTGCGCTGCTCACCATGATCGTTGCGCCGAACGCTATCTTGAGGCGAGATAACCCTTCTGCGACCAGCCAGATATTACCCAGCCGGTCCACGCCCAAGCTGGGTCTCGTGACGAATCCGAGACCCTCTTGGACCCATTGCACTTTCCCTTCCTGGTTCAATTTGGCCAGGAAGATGCCAGCGCCTGATTCCGCGGAAAGTTGGATTTCACCAATTTTGGCGGGCGCATTAAAGCCTCCGGTCACATACACATTGCCCGCAGAATCCGCTGCGATATCCGCGGCTGTCTCGCTCAAGCTGCCTCCGATTTGCTGGCGCCAAAGCACCTTCCCGTCCCGGTTGTACCTCACGACAAATATGTCACTCGATCCACGGCTGGTCAGGGTCGCGTCTCCCAGCTCAATGCTGTCGTAAAATACTCCGGTCGCGCTCACGATCCCCAAGCCATCGACTGCGACAGCCTGCCCGCTGGAGATTATCTGCGACAAGGAACCGCTGGGGCGGCCTGCGAGCTGATGGCCCCAAAGGACACGGCCGTTCGGATCGGCTTTGGCCACGTAAAACGTCCCCGCGCTCGTGCCGCTGGCCGGCGCCTCGTCGCGAAACACGTCCGGACGAGTCGCCCAGCCTGTGAAATACACGTTTCCTTCCTTGTCAGAAGCGACGTCGGATCCCACATCGTAATTCGTCCCGCCAAAGACACGCGCCCAGAGAAAATCGGGAGCTGTTTCAGGCACTCGGACCGTCAGAGTCGCGTTGGAACTAACCACCGAACCTGAGGCATTGCTCACCAGGACACGGTAATCGCCCGCATCTTTGGTCGCGATGTTGGTCAAGGACAATATGGCATTTGTCGCGTCGGCGAGATTGCTCCCGTTCAACTGCCACTGAAATGCCAAAGGCTGCGTTCCGGCAGCAAACACGAAGAAGTCCGCTCTCGTCCCGACCAGGTTGGTCCGGCTCGCAGGCTGAAGCGTGATGATCGGGAGTGGCGGAGCAGCGCCGGAAGCCAGTTTGGCAATAAACGTGTCCTTGCGCTGCGGGGCCTTCAGGGCCACGGGACCAAACGTGGCTTCACCTGAGAAATATCCGGTCAGATAGATTTGGCCTGTTCGGTCCACCGCCACGCCGTGCGCTGCGCTGTCCCCGTTTCCTCCGGCATTTTGCAGCCAGAGCAGGGTTCCGTCCTTATCGCTTTTGGCGACGCTGAGTTGGTTCGAGATGTTCCCGCAGACGTAAATGTTGCCATTCGCGTCTCGGGCGATCCCGAAACTGAAGTCGTCCGAGCGTCCGCCGAGTTGATTTGCCCAAACAACGCCACCGCTGGAATCATATTTGGCGACGAAAAGATCCGAACCGCCTTGGCTGGCCAGAGTGCTCGGTCCGAAGTTGACAGTCCCGCTGAACTCACCGGTGGCGTAAGCGTTTCCCTCGGGATCGATCGTGATGGCTCGGCCAGCATCGCTGCCAGAACCGCCGCTCTGACGAGACCACAGGAGTTTGCCCGATGCGTCATACTTCGCGAGGAAGGCGTCCAGTTGCCAAGGCGAGGTCGAGCCGAAGGCGTTGGTGGCAGCGATGGTCCCGAAGAGCCAAGCATTTCCGCTTGTGTCCACGGCCACGCTTCTTCCTTCGTCCTGGTATCGGTCGCCGGCATTCTTGGCCCAGAGGATTCTTCCCGCTCCACTGTATTTAGCCAGGAAAAGGTCCTCGAAACCGAGGTTGGGCACATCGAGCTCGTCGAATCGAGCCGAGGGCGTGAGTTGGCCCGCGACATACACGTTCCCTTGGCCATCGACGGCGACGCTGTGACCGCCTTCCTCGAAGGGTGGAGTGCCGCCGGCGTTTTTGGCCCACAGGACCTTCCCTTGGCGATCAAACTTGACGACGAAAACGTCTCTCCGCCCGTTGGCGCCGATTTGTGCATTGTCAAAGTAAGCCAGCGTCCCTGCCCAACCATCAAATTGGCCGGTGACAAATACGTTCCCCGCCCCATCGACGGCGATCCCACGACCGAAGTCCTCGCCGGTCCCGCCACCGCTCTTCGCCCAGACGGCGCTCCCGGAGACGTCGTACTTCGCCACGAATACATCATGCGCGCCATTGCTGCCCAGCGCGATGTTTCCTAGCGTGACTGTGTTGGTGAAGCTGCCGACGACATACACGTTGCCATCTGCGTCCACCGTGATTCCTTCGCCGGAGCTGTCTGCGTTTGGACCGAAAGTTTTCACCCAAAGAAAATCCGGCGGCGGCTCGGCGGCCTTGTTCCTGGCCGGCACGAGCAGCATGAGCAGCAGAAACGCGCAGGCAGAAACGATCTGCGATCCAGCCCGCATTCTGCGCCCTCCTCCTGAGAATTCCGCAGGATTGACCACCCCGGTTGGTTGTTGGATGTCGTGTTCCCCCTCACCCTGGCCCCACTGTTGTTGAATTAAGCAGACCGATACCTTCCGGTCCCCTTCTTCTCTCCGCGAGGAACGAGTGGGGAGAGGATCGAGGAGAGGGGCAATCCAATAAAGACGGCGCTCCTCTCCCCGTCGCTCTCCTCCCTGGACAGGGAGGAGAGGGAGAAATCCGAGCGCTATCCTCTCCTTCAATCACGATTTCGACTGCGCCGGGGGATGGCCGCGGGCTGGGCTCGTGGACGGTTTATGCCGCCATCGCGCTCTCGGGGCTGTGCGCATTGGGCGCCGAGGTGATCTGGACGCGTCTCTTGTCGCTCCTGCTGGGGGGGACTGTTTACACATTTTCGATCATCTTGGGGGTGTTCCTGACCGGTTTGGGGATCGGGAGCAGTCTTGGCTCATTTGGGTCGAGAGAAACAACGCGGCCACGATTGGCCTTCGGTGGTTGTCAGATGCTCCTGTGCGCCGCCATCGCTTGGGCGGCCTGGATGCTGTCGAAATCCTTGCCCTATTGGCCGGTCAATCCTTCCCTCGCCACGAGTCCATGGTTCACCTTCCAACTGGATCTGGTGCGTTGCGCTTGGGCCGTCTTGCCGCCCGCCATTTTGTGGGGGGCAAGCTTTCCGCTCGCGCTGGCATCGGTCGCGGCGCGCGGACAGGACCCGGGGCGCTTGGTCGGCGGCGTCTATGCGGCGAACACCGTCGGAGCCATCGTAGGCGCCATTAGTTTCAGCGTGCTCATGGTCGCCTGGTTGGGAACGCAGCAGGCGCAGCGAGTGTTAATCGGGCTTTCGGCCTTGGCCGGCCTGCTCGTGCTCGCGCCATTTCTCTGGGCGGCCCGCGACGCCGCTTCGCAGGCCGGCAGAGCTGCGGAAGAAATAATGCCGCCCGCGGAATCGCCAATCGTCAATCATCAATCACAAACCGATCCGAGCCGCGCGGCCTCGGCCACTGCAAGCTTTGCGTGGGAGTTCGCTGGGGGGGTCATGCTAACCGTCGCTCTGGGCGTGGCGAGCTGGTTGGCTTGGAGCGTGCCGCAAGTTCCATCGGGCCTGATCGCATATGGCCGTTACTTGGCGACGAGGGATAGCGGCTCGACCATTCTCTACATGGGCGAGGGCATGAACGCTTCGGTGGCCGTTTCGGAGTTGGACAATGGCGTGCGGAATTTCCATGTCAGCGGCAAAGTCGAGGCCTCGACCGAACCGCAAGACATGCGCCTTCAACGGATGCTCGGACATATCCCGGCGCTCCTCCATCGGAAGCCGAGGTCGGTGTTGATCGTCGGGTGCGGGGCGGGCGTCACGGCGGGTTCGTTTGTCCTGCACCCGGATGTCGAGAGAATCGTGATCTGCGAGATCGAACCGCTCATTCCTCGCGTGGTGGCGCTTTACTTTGACTCCCAGAATTACAGTGTGTTGAAAGATCCGCGCGTCCGGGTCGTCTATGACGATGCCCGGCATTACATTCTCCGGACCGATGAAAAGTTTGACATCATCACGTCCGATCCGATCCATCCGTGGGTCAAAGGCGCGGCCACGCTCTACACGAAGGAATATTTCGATCTCTGCAAACGGCATTTGAATCCGGGCGGATTGGTCACGCAATGGGTTCCCCTCTACGAAAGCAATTTGGACGTCGTGAAGAGCGAAATCGCCACATTCTTCGAGGTGTTCCCGCACGGCACGATCTGGGGCAATGACCAGGGTGGAGAAGGCTATGACACCGTTCTGCTGGGGCAGGCCGAACCGATCCAAATCCACGTGGACGGGCTGCAGCGGCGGCTGGATCGCAAGGACCACGCTCAGGTGGCGCGGTCGCTCGAAGACGTGGCATTCAAGTCAGCCGTCGATTTGCTCTCCACTTATGCCGGGCAAGGACCGGATCTGGTTCAATGGCTGAAGGACGCCGAGATCAACCGGGACCGTAACTTGCGTCTGCAATATCTGGCCGGTCTCGGACTGAACTCTGACCGAAGCGCGAGCATCTACGACGACATGCTGGCGCATCGCCGATTCCCGGAGGAACTTTTCCAGGCCTCCTCGGTCCTCAAGCAGGTCCTGCGGAAGGCCATCGAGCCGACTCCAACGGCGAAATAGATCAGAGTTTTCAAGCCTGCTTTCAATGCGTCATGGCGTAGGTCAGGATATTGATCCCCATCGGATACGACCAGCGCTCTGAGAACTGGCGGAAGTATTCCTCATTTTGCCCTTCCCGCTCCCAGCCATCGCCGAGGTCGTTGTTGTGACAGAGCAACGCCATGAGCCGGCCCCGGTCATCTGAGAATCCCAGAAAGTGCGGCGCGTGATCGGTCATGTCCCCGTGCCGGACTTCGTAGGAATAACCCGACAGCCAGGTGCGGATGTCCGGCACTTGGGGTGTTTCTTTGAGGTCGAACACCATATGAAAGATGGGATGATCGAACGACAGTTCCGCAGCCTCCCTGTCCGGAAACACCTTCTTCATTTGACTTAGGACGTTCTCAATGGATTCGCGCCCCCAAAAATCGTCCACCATCATGAATCCGCCGCTGAGTAAGTAGCGGCGCAATGCCAGGGCTTCGTCGTCGTCGAGCGTCCATGTCCCCGGGCCGATCAAGTAGATGAAGGGATGGTCAAATAATTCCGGCGAACTCAGCTCAACCACGCGCCCGTCCGGATCGACTTGCAGAGAGGTCAATTGCTGCAACCGATAGGAAAAATTTAGGTCGCTGTCGGGATAATCATTGTTCCAGCGCAAGCCTCGCCCGAACCCGCCGGTCGAGGTGTATCGGATTCGGGCGAACGTGAAAACGTCGCGCTCGAAACCGGTTTTTGTTTCCCACCGTGGCACGTCATTGCGGCTGGACGCATCCCTGTATTGGAACGGACCACGCATGTTTTGCGCTTCACCCGGAGGTCTGAGCACCGCGGCCAGGAGGAGCGAAGCAGGGATCAGCAACCATCCACTTTTTCGCGCGTAATCGAGTTGGGCGTGCATGGCCAACGAGAGGATACTCAAGCGCTTCGGATTTTGAAAGCACGTCCGAGACCTTGGATGAAGCGCGGCCCGTCGCGACGATTTCGCACTCCGGCAGCATCGCGACGCGGCGACCTCGACACTACCCACAACGATTCTACGCCTTCTTTGTCGTTGGCGAGGACGGATTCCACCACGTCCCTGATTTTGTGCTGCCTGCAAATGAAGTTTAGGCTTTCTCCCTCACCCCGGCCCTCTCCCGCTGGGAGAGGGAGACCTTTTCCTCCTCGCAGAGGAGTTGGGAGGCCTCGGATTCGTCCACGGACAGCCGCTCACCCCCCCTCTCCCAGCGGGAGAGGGCCGGGGTGAGGGAGAAGACCCGAATCACGGTTGGAGATCAATTCCGCTGAAGCTCCAGATTCCGAGCAAACCGTCTCGTTTTCAATCTGGAGCTCATCACCACCCTTCCTGTTTTTAGTCACCCGCGGCCGTTTCGCGAAATTCCGTCAGCAGCTTGCGTCGTGCGAACGCCATGAAAACCATGTCCACCACCACATGAGAGAGTCCGATGGCGACATTGATCTGCCATGCGGACCACCCGCTGTGACGCATCAGACCGACCATGACGATCCCCTGGAGGAAGGTCCTCCGCAACGCTGCGGAGTGCGCTCGAGGAATATCTTGAACCGACACCAATGAAACCAACAGCAACTCGAGCATGCCCGTGGTCCGCGCCCGGACAAAGAAACGGCTCGCTCCTCTCTTGATGTGTCTCGTTCGCGGCACAACGCAGGGATTACCCCGCTTCGGAATTGCCCTTGAGCCGAGGGCTCGCCGTCGGCTATTCTCCGCTGCATGGCGAAACACTCAATCTCGGACGATTTTCCGCCTGAGAGAGTGCTGCAAAACCCTGTTCACCAGCGCAAGGCGGGCTTCCAGCCTGCCCTACTCTCTTCGGTTTTCCAGGTGGGGTGCGGAGGCACGCAGAATGCCTGCGCCTCTTTCGACACGCTCTGAGACGCAAGTTCCAACGAATATGAAGACACTGAAAAACTCCCAGTTCTTGTCCCTCATCACCCTATCCTTGCTCTTGTTTTCAGGTTTCTCCACCGGACAAGCACAAGAAAAGAGGATTATCCGCCCTGGGGCTCAAACTGCGCCATCCAGCAAACCGGTGCCCGCCAAACCAGGCTTGATCAGTCCAGGAGTTTTGATCGGAGACACTTTGTTCCTCGCCGGCCAGGGCAGCCGGGATCCGAAAACCGGCCGGCACCCGGAAAGCTTCGAGGCGCAGGTCAAGCAGTCCATGGAAAACCTCGGCGCCGTGCTTCGCGCGGCTGGGCTGGATTTCTCTCATGTCGTCAAGGCGAACGTCTATCTCACCGACATCAAGAATTTTTCCGCGATGAACGGGGTCTATCGGACTTATTTCAAATCCGATCCGCCGGCGCGCACGACCATCGCGGTCCCGGCGTTGCCTGGAGAATCTCAGATTGAGATTACGTTTATTGCCTCTCGGAGCAGCCGCCGGGTCATCCGTCCGGAAGGCCTCAAGCCCATTGTCAATGCGCCCTACAGCATGGGCGTCATGGCCGGAGAAACGCTCTACCTTTCAGGCCAGGGAAGCGTCGATCCGAAAACTGGCCAGCTCGTGCAAGGGCCCATCGAAGCGCACGTCAAGCAGACGATGGAAAACTGCGGCGCGATCCTCAAGGCGGCCGGAATGGATTTTCCCAACGTGGTGACTGCTAACGTCTATCTGTCGGACATGGGGAACTTCGAAAAGATGAACCAGATTTACCGAAGCTATTTCAAATCCGATCCCCCGTCGCGAACGACGGTGGGCGTTTCTGCGCTTCCGGGAGAAACGCCGGTTGAAATCACCTTCGTGGCCAATCGCGCCGCGAAGCGAGTCATCCAACCGGAAGGCGTCAAACCCAGCGCGAACTTCAGCCAAGCCGTGCAGGCCGGCGGTTTTGTCTATCCCGCCGGCAGGGTGGGTTCCGGAGAGGACATCGGAGCGCAAGTGAAGTCGGCCATGGAGGGGATTGGGACCGTGCTCAAGGCCGGCGGCAAAGATTTCTCGGATGTCGTCGAGGCGAAGGTTTATCTGACCGACATCAGCGACTACGCGAAGATGAACGAGGTTTACCGGAGTTTCTTCAAGGCTGATCCGCCGGCCCGCACGTGCGTTGCCGTGTCGAAGCTGGTCGGCACCGCCAAAGTGGAAATCACCTTGGTCGCTACCGCTGGAAAGTCTCAATAAAGAAGGTCCCCAGCCAGAATTGCACGGTCTCGATGATGTTGAATCAAAATGCGACAGTGTCCGTGTCAGCCAGGGCAGCATCAAGCTCTTCATCCTCTCCCCGCGAGGAACGAGTGGGGAGAGGACCGAGGAGAGGGGAACCAATAACAACGTGCCTCCTCTCCCCAACCCTCTCCTCCATCCGATGGAGGAGAGGGAGGATTCGAGGAGCTCGATGCACCCCTGCGTGTCAGCCCGGATCGCGGCTTCCGGCTTGTTTGGATCGGCTCGCAGTGGCAGATTGATGGCATGACTCGCGCGCCCGATGCGTCAGACAGGACGGTCGAATCTCCCAGTCTGGAGGGAATCGCCGTGCAGTATGTGGAGCAGTGGCTTTCGCAGTGTGAAACGTTCCGGCAGTGGTATCGGCAGCACTTCTATTTGCAGACACCCGGCGAAGAGGATGGGCGGCTGGCGGATGAGATTCAGCCGTGGATGATCCGAATGACCCGGGCGTTGCTCGCTCCGATGCTCGATCCGGAGTTTCTGCATCGTCGCTTGGCCCGCGCCGTGGAGGCTACGCTCTGGCAACTGGAAGAGGATTGGGATTCCCGTCGGAACCCAATGCCGGATGCGGAAGTTGACGCGCTCCTCAAGGCGCATTTTCCTCCCAGTGCATCCTGAACTGCAGGATTTGATCCTGGCATAAGACGCAACCATCGAGGCCCCGCCGGAGCGCGCCGACAGAGCGGTTCGCGAGTACGAACGACGATTGGCAGATGCGCTCGAACGCCGTCCGAACCTCTCTCGGGAAACTCTCCACCGCATGATCAAAGCAGCACACGCACGCTGGTTGAGGGCGCAGCGCAAAGATTCTACGATTCCGCCTTCAGCCTAATGGGGGAGGAGGCGAGTTGAAAGGAACCGACTCGCTTCAGGAAGCCAGAGGTTTCGGACACTTTTTCGAGAAGACTTTACCCTGAATTCGGCAGTTCAAGCCCACGAAACACACGAAAGACACGACAAGAGAAGTAATTCCAGCGAGATTAGCGTTCACCCAGCCGGTGAGCGGTGTGTATTTCACAGGCGCTTTAATTTTCGCGTGATTCGTGTGTTTCGCGGGAGTCCAAATGCTTTTTCAAGGCTTGCCAACAGCTCTCTAGGCAACGTAAGCACCATGATCCCGAAAATGGCAATTAAACCACGAATGGACACCAATAGACACGAATTCAGAGGAGGTTGTGGCGATTTGTGAATTCACCTCGCGGGTGATTCCCCGGCACCGTTTGGATTCGTGTGCATTAGCGTCCATTAGTGTTTTCCGCTCTCTGTTCTGATTTCAACTGCTGGATTCGGGACAATTTGGACGCTGCGATTGGGCAATAGCCGGGACTGATCAGCTCATGCGTTGGCCGCTACCGTTGGAGAGTCCGAGTAGGAAAAGTCGCGAACATTATTGGAGGCGTCGCGATCGCGGCTCCCGTTCAGTTTCACCTAGCTACCGCATGCTTATCCGGTTGTTTCAGCAAACCCCAATGTATTGGGGGCTGTGCTCGGAAAGATCGCCCACAGCCAGTGGGTTGCTGAAACAACCGGATAAGCAGAAGCTACCGAGAACCTGAAGCCGCGCGCGCCTGCAATTGCTTTCGTGCCTGATCCAGCCAATCGCGTTGCGCCGGGTAAAGATGATCTGAATCGATGCGCTCGTTGGCAACGGCGGCCTCATCCTTTCTTCCAAGAGCACAGTAGGTTTGAAACGCGTTCAAGTGAAAGCTGGCAGCTTCAGCAGGAGTCAATTGAGTTGAGTCGATGGTGCTCAGCAACTCCTCCGCTTCGGAAGCGCGGAGGTTTAGAAGGAGCGCTTCCACGTGATTCAGCGTGGCGATCAACGAGTCCGGGAACCGCGACCGAACAAGGAATGTCAAGCGGAGGGCCTCCGCTGGGTTTTCCCGGCAAACAAGCAGCGCCGCCGCATAGTTATTCAGCACCGCTGCATCCTCGGGAGCAATCTCGTACGCCCGCTTCCCCGCATGCAACATCAGGTCCGCGTCTTTCACTGCGTCCGCGGCGGCAAAAGCCAGTTTCCAGTAGTCCAAGTCTCGTTCGAACGCCGGCTCGAGTTTTCTCAGGATTTCCGAGGAATAAAGCGCGTAACCCAAGCGCAGCAATTGCGAGGCAACTCGCAATCCTAATCCAGGCTGCACGAATACCCCCGCGGCGCTCCTTCGGAAAGCACCATCCGCGCTAACGGCTCGCAGCAATCCCAACTCGGCGCGGCCCTCCAGGTAATAGCTGAAGGCCTGCAGGTAATCCTGCCATTGCTCATCCGTGCGCATGTGAAGAGCGACTCGAAAAAGCTCAGCCCATCGTTCAGCTTTCCCTCATGAAAGAGGGCTTTCAGGTATCGAGCTTCGAGGTTTGGGTCCAGCGGACCGCGGGAGGATTCCAGGAGTTTGGATACGAGACCGTAGGCTTGGGTTTGCTCAAAAATCTCGGTGGCCAAGGCCAAATCCAGCGCGTTGGTGCCGGTGAGCCGGAGCAGCCAAAAAATCTGCTGGAGAGCCAGGTCTGAATTTCGCCGGCGATGCTCGGCCCCTAAGAAACCGCGCAACGCCCCTCGAACCAAATTTGGATTACCTGGATTGTTAGCAATCGCAGCTACCCAGGCCATGCCGGCCTCGTCGAATTGACCGGCCGCCATCGCCTTTTGAGCAGTGCGGCGCAGGGCCCACGCCTGGATCCGATCAAAAATGCTGACCTTGACGACCGGGATAAATCCCGGTGGAGATGTGACCCAAATCTTCGGCAGAAGTGCGAGCCCAGCGAGCAACAATCCCAAGCCTGCCGCCAGCGCGATCCGGAACGACCGGTCGAACACAACAAGTTTCAGCAACGGGTAATTCGCCAGCTTGTTAATCAACTGCTTTTTGCGACGGGACCTCATGTCGAAATCCGTGATACGGTGATTTGTACCACCGTGATCATGCGCTGGCTATCCGCAGCCTGCTCCGGTCCCCGTCGCTTTGGTTCGAACAAATCGGCGACGAAGGACTCCGTAGCCGAGGCAAAGCAAACCGGCCACAACACCGCAGGTCTGTGGTTCTGGACCCATTACATGTAGGGCGTTGCCGAAGGAAGGGCTGTTCTCGCCACTTGAGTTGAGGATGGTCGCATCCATAGTGAAGAACTTTAAGGTAATCGTTGAACCGTCCGGCGGAGTGACCCAAGCGGCACCTCCGTTCAGTCCTTTGAAGTAATAATACTCTCCATTGTGTGAATACTCTCCATACCGAGTGCCCACGGTGACAGTCGAATCTAAGGTCAACGTCGGAAACCACAGCAACTCGAGGAGTTGGCCAGGACTCCAACCCGCATAGCCTTGCGATCCAAACGTGAGTGGACCGGTTGTTCCCTGAAAAAGTCCTGCCCCCAATCCGCCCCCGCCACCCGACGAGGTCAAATCCCACCTTTTCAGTTCAAGTCGGTATTTTAATGCTTCATTCCATGGCTGAGGCATTTGACTGATGTTCGCAACCAGCAGCACCAAACCGCTCGATGGCATCGGTTGACCCAGCCCCGTCTTCAACAGCTCAGCCTCAATGTTGATCGTGATCGCTGCGCGAATCTGCCAAGGCAAACATGCGATAATGCCGATCACAAAGTAATTTTTCATAACACCCGTGTTCCTCTGCCTCTTCCCCTTTGCCAAGCTGGCTTACTCAAATTGGACTAGATCTCCAATGTCTCCTGCCACGAGCCGCCTCCGCGGAGCGCGACCTTCAGGCGGCTTCGACGTTCGAATTCAGAGGCGGGCCGAATGCAGCCTGAAGGCTGCGCTCCGTAACGTCTTTGGTTCATGCTCCCTAAGCATAACCGTTCGGTTTGGAGGAAACCCATGGAAGCAAAAGTACGTCCCCCCCCCCATCGTGAGTCAAGCTCCGCCGTGTCTATAGACTTGAGCTGGGGAGCGCACGCGCCCTCGCGTGCAGTGGCCGGCGCCCTCGCCGACCACATGAGCGTGTTGGAAGAAGTCACCATCTCGTCACCTAATCAAGCATCTGTGCCGACCGGCGGGGCGCCGCTCGGAACACGCGAGGGCGCGTGTGCTCCCCGATTTCGACTGCAAACACGAGCCGGTTCTTAGTTTTGGCTAACGCCGGGGCCAATGGCGAAAGAATCTGTGGCCTATCTCGCGCGACGCTTGAGCGCATGAGCCTTTTCCCGGCTTGCCTCGGATGCCTTTTTCAGTGGCCAGCGGAAGGGACGAATAGACTCCGTTCGAAATTCAGGTTCTGATCTCTTGTAACGAAGTGATGCTTTTCTGGGCGATGATTTCCAGGTTGCCGTCAGGCAGGAAGACGGCAACCGTCTCTCCGCTATCGGAACAGGCAATGTGCGCCAAGCGCGTGACCGGGATTGCCCGCCCGTCTTCCAGCCGGAGCGTGAAAGGCCGGAAAGGCTGCCCTTCGGTCCAGCGTCTCACGTAATCCAGCAATGTTTCCATAACTTTAGAATACCGGACGAGAAGCCAACTTTCGAGAATTCCTTTCGTGAGAATTCCATTGGGGAGCTTGAGGATTTTGGCTGGCTGCGGGGCGGTTGCTGAAGGAATCCGCGGCCCATCTCGTGCGGCGCGCTTTCACGATTCAGCTTGAGAACGCCAGGACTGCCTTGGCAATCCAGGGGCTATTCCGTGCGCTGACGACGGCCCTCCCTCTCCCAAGCGTGAGAGGGCCGGGGTGAGGGAGAATCGTCGCCAAGTCCCATCGTCTCTGATGTGTCCGACGTTTTCACCCTCACTTTGACCCTCTCCCTCAAGGGAGAGGGAATCGCTCCTCGCGCGTTGGAGCGGTGTGGGAGTGCCGGGCCCTCGCACGCCGAAGCGGACGGAAGCCCGCGCTCCGGGTGGCTACCACAACTGTTGGATGCACGGAAGGTCTCGGCGAGGGCGGTCATTTCATTGACGCAGTCGTGGGTTCGGGCAATTCTGGGCGCATGACGACAATCGTGCGGAAGGCCACGGACGGCCGGATCGTGCTCCCACAAGCCCACCGGAACAACGAACGCACCAGACTTTCGATGTCTTCAGTGAAGGCCCTCCTTGTTGCCACTTTATTGTGCAGCGGCGTTCAGGCCGCGGATCCGGCCGGACGCAATGCCGACACGAGCGAACCTGGACCGGGAGTGCCGTCATATGAGCTGTTGCTCAAAGGTGGCCATTTGATCGATCCAGCGAATAGTCTCGACGCACCCATGGATCTGGCCGTCAGCGCGGGCAAGGTTGCGCGTGTCGCGAAATCGATCGCGGCCGCGGAATCGAAAAAGGTCGTGGATGTCAGCGGCTGCTATGTCACGCCCGGACTGGTCGATATTCATGCCCACGTCTTCGCGCATGGCGCCGACCTCAATGTGTTCCCGGATGTCTATGCCTTGCCCAACGGCGTGACGACAGTCGTGGATGCCGGGAGTTCCGGCTGGAAGAATTTTCCCGAATTCAAAGCAAAAGTCATCGACCCGGCGGCCGTTCGAGTGCTGGCGTTTCTCAACATCGTCGGCGCCGGAATGATGGGCAAGATCGAGCAGGACGAAAATGAAATGGACGCGGCGGCGGCGGCGGAAATGATCAAACGGTTCCCCGAAACGATTGTCGGCGTAAAGACGGCGCATTTCCTGAAGCCGGGCTGGACGGCCGTGGACCGCGCAGTCGAGGCCGGCCGACTGAGCAACACGCCGGTCATGGTGGACTTCCGCGAATTGCCGGGGCGAAGCTACGAGGATTTGCTCCTGAAGCACATGCGGCCCGGCGATATTCACACGCACATGTATGCCGAACACATCCCGCTGCTGAACGAAAACGGAGTAGTGAATGAATTCGTCCGCGAAGCTAGGCATCGCGGGATCATCTTCGATGTGGGACATGGCGCCGGCAGCTTCTGGTTCCGCGTGGCGGAGCCTGCCCTCAAGCAAGGGTTCATCCCGGACTCCATCAGCACCGATTACCATAAGCGGAGCGCGCTCCTTCCGAACGCCGGGATGGTGATGACGATGTCCAAGTTCTTGAATCTTGGGATGCCTCTTCCGGAAGTGGTTTTGCGCTCAACGGTCAACCCGGCGCGTCAGATCCGACGGCCGGAGTTGGGAACGCTCAGCGTTGGCACGGCGGCTGATGTGGCAGTCTTGTCGTTGGAAAAAGGGAATTTTGGGTTTGTCGATTCCGGCCACGCCAAGATGAACGGCGATCGGAGGCTGCAGTGCGTGTTGACGCTGCGCAACGGTAGAGTGCTCTGGGACCTGAACGGCCTGAGCTGGCCGGATTGGCACAAGGCCGGAAAGTACAAGGTGCTCAACTGACCGAACTCCTGTTCGCCTGAATGGCACACAGGCTTCTCCGGCACGCCCCAGCGGTCGCCGTAATCGAACGTAGCCTGCCCATTGATCGTGCCGGTGCCCCTCAATGAACTGCCGTTTTAGGATGAAACGCGCTCCGCGCCATCTGCCACGAGGAAGTGCCGCTCGCTGCCGGCAAAGTAATCGCCTCGATTGTGGACATTTTGCGTTGCACGAAGGACAGGCCCGGTGTGCGCCAACTCAACGAGAACCAGCCCCGGAGGGGCGACCAGAATGTAGCCCACGGCGTGAGCCGTGGGAAAACCCGACCGCCCCGTGTTTGAGCCCCAGAGGGGCGACAGAGCTTACCGGTTAGACCACGATTCATCAGGGTCCGGGGCTGGAGTTCACTAGGACAGCCCAGACCTGTTTTCTTTCGCCCCATTCTGGGCTTTGGGAGATGGATGTCACCTCTCCCAGGAGGGAGCCACGCGCCGTGCAGCCGATTAATGTTTCCCTCCTGCGAGGGGCAGGGTTGGGGCGGTTCAGGAAAGTAAGCCCTAAGGGTGTGCATTGAGACTATGAACCTGCCAGTCGGTGGGGCGAGACTCCCGTCGAGCCCTGACTTTTTTGCCCGAACTAATGCCAGGGCTCGACAGGAGTCTCGCCCCACATCGAGGTTCATGGAGAGAAGAAATAAATCGCCTGCCGCGCCCCTTCGCTCAACGTGTAGTAACCCTTTCCATCCGGGCTCCAGGCCACGGACTCCCCGTTGGGTTCCCTCGGCGGTCCGATGATCCTGGCCGGTTTCGGCCTCCGCGCCAGCGCCACAGCGACGGTTTCACCCGGCTCACGCGACCAGACGACAGCGGCGTTTTCACGTCGGAGAATGATTTCGCGTCCGTCGGGGGAGATGTCCCCCGCTGAGGCCTCGGCGAATGCGACTTCGTTCATGAGCGTCAGTCCGATGTCCGCTTTGTCCGCCAACCGGTTCTCGGCCGCGACATAAACGCGGGCCTTCCTTTTCTCTTTGGTCACGATCAAGATTTCACCGCTGAGCGGATCCACCATCAAGGTTTCCGCGTCGTGCGCGCCGTCCGGATAGCGCAGCTTGATTGTCTCAAAACGCGCGATTGGCTCGACTCGCTTGGCGGAAATGGAGGGAGTCAATTCAGGTTCCGGAAAGCGATACACCCGAATGGAACGCCGCGTCGTCTCATTATCGCCGATATCACCGAGATAGAGATATGGAACTCCAGGATCTGGTCCCGGGCCGATGGCAATATCCTCGAGGTCGGCGACCTTGTCTTGAAGCTTGAAAGCGGCCACCACCTGGCCATTCGTGTTCAGCGCAAACAACCGCTCGTCAGAACCGTCGTTGTGCACCCAGAGCACGCCCGGATGGCGCCGACTCGCGGCCATTCCGGAGATTTCTCCAAGCCGCTTGTCCAAAACCGTGCCCAGACGGAGGCCACGATCGGCCGGCGGGAATTGTCCGCGTGAGCAGCTTGAGAGGTTGAAGGAGATCAAGGCGCATAGACTCCACCGAATCGGTTTCGTATTCGACAGTCTGCGCACACAGGCATTTCACACCCTATCGCACAGATTTTCAATCTGGCTTCATCAGCCGTTGAATGAATTACCCCAAACTCTTGAGGCATGCTGCGCCCAGAACTGGAGCGCTGGTCCCCGACCCGGCGCGATCCAGGCCTAGTCGAAAGTCGCGCCGGATCAGAGATCGGCGCTCCAAGGTTTCAAGCGCAGGACCGATCTACGGCTTGATCAAGCGATAGAAGGACTTCGGCCCTGAGGCCGGGAAGTAAAGGCTATTATTGAGCCCATCCGCAAACGGAGTGTTGGTGATGCTGTTCCAATCCTTTGGATCGTTCAGGTCAGCGGTCGATTGCAGAAATGCGCTCTGGTCGCAGCCGGACTTGACTGTGGTCAAGCCCCGGAGTTCGTGCTCCCTCCCTTTGAACCTTGAAAAAGCATTGGGCCCCCCCACGAAACACACGAATCACACGAAAATTAGAGCGCTTGTGAAATACACCCCGCTCACCGGCTGGGTGAACGCTAATCTCGCTGGAATTACTTCTCCTTTCGTGTCTTTCGTGTGATTCGTGGGCTTGAACTGCCGAATTCAGGTTCAAAATTTGTCCATGGCGGCGGGCGTCTCGCCTGCCGTAGAGCCGGTGCGTCTCGCCCGGCGGACTGAGCGTGCAACTGGTGTGCCGCAGATTTTCAATCGATCAGTATCGCCTTGAATCGTCGCAAGCCGCGACGATTTTTCCGG
>JACQWK010000040.1 GCA_016209525.1 Verrucomicrobiota bacterium | reverse complement strand
CTTTTCGCTCATCCCGCGAGCCTAAAAAGTTCCGGACCGTTTGTCCCGCAAAAAGTGATTACATCCTATTGATCAGACAGATGCGCTCCGCGATGCCTTCGCCCTGCTCTTTCATCCTGTTTCAGAGTGGAATTGCTGTTCTTGGGGCCTTCCGCCGGCTCCTTCAGCGAGCGCGACAGGTTTGCGGAAGTCCGAAAATGCATCTTCGCGACTTTGGATAGATTTTCAAACCCGTATTTCTCGACGAATTCTTTGCCGATCGCTTCCACCGCCGCGGATGCCCCCTTGGGAAACTCTAGACCGAACTGCTGACTGAGGCCTGCGAGTCGAGTTACATACTCATTCCTCGCGAGAATGGAAGCTGCCGCGACAGCCAAATCAGATTCTGCCTTGTGCCTCTGTACCAACTCAATCTCCCGGCCAAGCGGCATCAAAGCCCGAGCCACGGTTTGTTTATTCTTGGCGAACTGATCGCTGACGGCTCGGACGGGAGGAGGCTTCATGCGGTGCCGCTCAGCCATCAAATTCTCGATCGTTCTGGCGTGCCCCCAAGCAAGAAGTCTATTCACGTTATTCATCTGAGCGTAAAGGCGGTTGTAAGCGGTATTTCCAATCGGGACGACGGCAAACACACACCCCCGAGTTTCACGGATTGTTTTTGCCAACTCGGCGATTCGCCGGTCACTGCCGACCGTCTTGGAATCGCGGACGCCAACCTCGGCCCAAGCCTTCAAGATCGACTCGTTCGCATAGACCCCCGCAACGCACATTGGCCCGAAGAAATCCCCTTTCCCGCTCTCATCAACGCCGATTCGAGGCAGGAAGATTTCCGGATTCAGGACCGCCTCGTAACCCAGTCGTGCCTCACCGAGAACCTGTGGTTCAAGGACGAACTCTACGAATTCCTGCGTGCCCTTGCCCTGCACGACGAGTTTGCCGCTCTCGTAGAAAACGACACCCACATCGGCCTTCGAGCCCGCAAATCTGGCGTATGGCACATCCCTGAACTCATAATCATGACTCCGCAGCCATGCCTGTAGGGCTTTGGATTGCCCATCCGTCAACTCGCAACTGTAAGAAGTGAGTGGCTTCACTTCCGGATATCCTAGCTGTTTTGCCCGGATTCGCCAAGGTCACGCTGCTGCATCGCGGGCTTTTCACATCTCCAAGCGTTTCCTAACCTCGACCGATGCCAACACCTGATGCGCTGGTCGGCCCTTTGCTTGCGTGGTACGCCCAGGTGGCGCGAGATCTCCCTTGGCGAAGAACCTCTGATCCTTACGCCATCTGGATTTCGGAAATCATGCTGCAGCAAACTCAAGTCAAAACCGTCATGTCATACTGGCACCGCTGGATGTGTCGCTTTCCCACGGTGCGCGCTCTGGCCAAGGCGAATTTTCAGGACGTGCTCAAGTCCTGGGAGGGATTGGGCTACTACGCGAGAGCGCGGAATCTCCATCGCGCCGCACGGATCATGGTCAGAAAACATTCTGGCGCTCTTCCTCGCGGCTATCGGGAGTTAATCGCTCTTCCCGGCATTGGACGTTACACCGCAGGCGCGATCTGCAGCATTGCCTTCAATCAGCCGGAGCCAATCTTGGACGGCAACGTCATTCGCGTCCTCACTCGAATCTTCGCCATCGATCGCAACCCGCGGGAAACTCAGACCAACCAACTCCTATGGGAGCTGGCCAGGAGACTCGTGGAACGCGCTCCGAGAGTTCCTCATCCGCCACCACGCCCATGCTCCGATCTAAATCAAGCGCTCATGGAGCTCGGCGCCACGGTGTGCGCCCCGCGACAGCCCAATTGCCCGATTTGTCCAGTCCGGAGGGAATGCACAGCCTATCGAACCGGCCGCACCGCCGAGCTTCCAAGACCGAGTTCGCGCCCTCAGACCTTGTCGCGCCGTGTTTTGGCCTTCGTGATTTCCAGGAATGGCCGTTTTCTGCTCAAGAAACGACCTGCCCGCAGCATTAACGCGCATCTCTGGGAATTCCCCAACCTGGAAGCCGGCGATACTAACTTCGATCTCGAAACGATGGCAAAGCGCTGTGTCGGATTCAGGCCGCGGGCCCTCCGCCCTTTGTGCTCGCTTAACCACACGATCACTCATTTTCGCATTCATGTGGACGTTTTCCTCGGGGCGATGAACAAGCCCCTTCCGCGCACAAGCGTCTCTGTGCGCTGGTGCACGCTCGGACAGGTGGATGAACTTCCCCTCCCGAATGCACACCGAAGAATTGCCGAGCGCCTGGGCGCACTACTGAAAAACGCCGGCGCCACGAATGTCAACCGGGTGGGGCGTTCGCTGGTCGAGCGCGAACTTTGAGAACTAGAGTCGTCCTTCAAATCAGCTTCCACTCTCGCAGGAGATGACGGATTCCGCCCAGCAGTTCCTGATACCGTTCTCTAGTTTCGCGCGAAACGGCGGACTTCGGCCAGCCCGGCGATAGTCCTCTGGCTTCCATCACGGCCGCGACATTCAACGGAAATTCCAAGCGATCCACCAGCAGCCCAATTTGCCGCATCCGATCGATGGCGACGTCCCCTGCCGCGGAAGCGCCCGTTCTCACGGCGGCGAAGACCTCTCCGACCACCTCCGCCACCGCGTTCGCCAATCCGCTGGCGCAGCCGCGCACACCCAAGGCCATCGCTTCCGGCAGGCGTGTGTCGGACCCCGTAAAAACAACAAAATGCTTGTTCTTGCCCAGCTCCACCAAGGAACGATGGTAGTCAAATTCGCCTCCGCTCTGCTTCACACCGGCGAGCCGCGTCCGATCGGCCACGGCGCTGATGGTTTCCAGAGAAATGTGGTTTCCAACCCGCTCGGGGAAATTGTAGAGGAACACGGGAAGCTGAGCCGCCTCGCCGGCGCTCACGAAGAATTCCACAAGGTCCGCCTGCGAAACAGGATAAAAATAGGGCGGCAGAATGGCCACCGCGGCCGCGCCGCGCTCTCGCGCGAAGCAGCCGAGTTCCTTGACCGCACGAGGGCGAATGTCGCTGATATTCACAATGACCGGGAGGTCGATGGCCTGCGGGAGCAGCTTCTCCAAGAATCCTTTTCGAGCCGACAGATTGAGATGAAGAAATTCGCCAGTGCTGCCGAGCGCGAGCAAACCGTGAACGCCTTTGCTTCGAATGAACTGCAGATTGCGCTTCAGATCATTCTCCAGGAGCAGCCCGTTCGGATCGGTCGGAGTCCACAGCGCACAAAAAATCCCTTCCCACGGCGTTGGCATAAGTCAAAGGTCACTCAATCGAATCTGGCCCATTTCTACAAGAACACCTCCACAGGCGCAAACATTCGTCAAATTGAGTCAGCGATTCTCACCTTGAGCGTAAGACTTCTGTTTCGGCGAACGCCGCCGCGCCGCCGAGCACACTTTCAGAAGTGTGCTCTTTCCATGAACCGACGGTTCGTAGCCGCCGAGGTAACGAGGCGGAAAGCGTGGTTAAAACCAATATCCGCCTCCTCACGTCGGCGGCTACGGTTCATGGTCCCAATGCCCGCACGAAGTGCTTGGAGGCTGGCCCACAATCGATCCATTCCGGCGTTGACCGAGGGATTACTTCCAGGCGCTCCCTCTGAAAGTCGAGCGTATTCCCGTGGATTGGTGATCAACTCGATGTCGCTTAGCCTCCGAAGGTCTGGCAGTTGTCCGGGTGTCATGCCGTCTTGAGTCGCCCTGCCGTGCCGCGCATGGTAAAAGCGCCCCATGCAAGTCACCCAATCTGCGCTCTGCCTCTGCGCCGCCCTCTCTCTCTGTTCACCCGCTCAGTCCGAAACTTTCGATCTCGTCATTCGCCACGGACGAATGGTGGATGGAATGGGAAATCCAGCCCGCTTCGCAGACGTCGCCATCCGCAATGGCCGAGTCGCTGAGATCGGAAAAAATCCGGGCCCGGGAATCCACGAAATTGATGCGGCAGGTCTGATCGTCGCTCCCGGTTTTGTCGATGTGCACACCCACGCCGAAGATATCCGCGATTTGCCGCTCGCAGAAAATTTCGTCCGCATGGGAGTCACGACCCTCGTGCTGGGAAATTGTGGATCTTCTATTCAAGACGTCGGCGAATTCTGGCGCTGGATCAAGACTCAGGGTGTCGCGGCCAACATCGCGACCCTGATCGGCCAAGGGACGATTCGGTCGTCCATCATGGGCGGGTCCTTCATGCGGCCGCCCTCCGAAGGAGAGCTCAACCGGATGAAAGCAGCGGTGGGCCAAGCCATGCAGGAGGGCGCGCTCGGTCTCTCCACGGGCTTGATTTATCTGCCCGGAACGTTTGCCACAACCGACGAGCTCGTCGAATTGGCGAAAGTGGCCGCCGAACACGACGGCATTTACGCCAGCCATATGAGGGACGAAGGGCCGCAGATCTTCGACGCGCTCCGCGAGCTGTTCACGATTGCGCGCCAAGCCGGGATCCGCGCCCACATTTCGCATATCAAACTGTCCGGACCGCGCGCTTGGGGAGGAGCGGACCGAGTGCTTGCCGCGATCGAGCAGGCGCGCGCCGACGGACTGGACATCACCCAGGACCAATATGCCTATACCGCTTCGAGCACCGGCATTAGCCAGCTTGTCCCTTCGGATGTCCGCGAAGGCGGCCGCGAAAAGTTTCTCAATCGCATCGAGGATGCGGAACAAAAGGCGAACCTCGTGAAAGGGATGAAAGAAAAACTGAGTCAAAGCCGGCGCGAAGACTTCTCTTACGCGGTGATCGCTTCGTACAAGGCGGACCCTTCACTGAATGGAAAAACCATCCCCGAAGCCGCCCGAAGCAAACGCGGATCTGATTCGCTGGACGACCAGATCGAATTGATCCTGGAGATCCACAAGAATGGCGGAGCGTCGGGCGTCTTCCACGGCATGCACGAGGATGACTTGAGGAAGTTTCTCGCCCATCCAAATACCATGGCGGCCTCCGACAGCGGCGTCAGGCGATTCGGCGAAGGGGTGCCTCATCCGCGAGGCTACGGAAACAATGCGCGCATTCTGGCTCGCTACGTGAGGGAACTGAAAGTGCTCCGGCTGGAAGAAGCGATCCGCCGGATGACAGCGCTGCCCGCGACGACATTCCGGCTTCAAGATCGCGGCGTTTTGCGCGAGGGCAACTGGGCGGACATCGTTGTGTTCGATGCCGCCTCGGTGCAGGACCACGCGACGTTCGCTGACCCGCACCACTACGCCACGGGCATCCGGCACGTGTTCATCAACGGAGTGGCCGTGGTCCTCAACGAAGCCCACACGGGAGCCAAGCCAGGCCGACCCGTGCGGCGAGGCGCTGCCGACTGAACGAAGAAATCAGCCAGTCCGCCGGTCCTGATCGAGCCGTCGAGACGACGCGGCTCGTTTTGAATCTGAGATTTTGAATTTGAGATTTGAGATTCTTGAATCAGAGCCTCCGCGCGTCGGCTGCTACGCACTTTTAGATGCCCTTCACGGCTGCGCCCGGTATTTCACCACAACCTTGCCGCCGGACGTCTGCAGGCTCGTGATGCGAAACGATTGCGTTGCAGGGGAACTGGACCACAGCCGATAAAAACGCATCGGCCCCATTATCCCCGTCTCGAAGGTGCCCTCGTCGGGTCTCGTGGCAGTGCTCTCGGTTTCGTAAGGTCCGAGGACAGACGGCGCGGATTCGAGCCGGATGTTTGGGGCAGCGACAGATGCTGGCACAAGGAGGAGGTAATTCAGGCTCATCGTGTATTGCGTGGCGTTCTCTTGCGGGCCGCCCATCGCCAAACGCAACGTTTGCAGTCCGGAGAGACTGACGACCGCGGGCCTGCCAAAGGAATCCGTCAACGACACGTAACGGTAGTTCACCATCAAACCTAAGTTTGGAACCTGGAAGGTCCCGAGCGGAACCGTCGTTTGGTTCGGCTTGGCGGGATCGCTCGTTACTCGCTCCAGCAGGACCGGCTGCGGCGCGCGAGCGGCCACACGAAGGTACATGCGGTAGTCGCCGCCGGCAAAATTGCGAGTGTAGTTCAGCCACTCACCGCCCTCGGTTCTCGCGACTTGGTACTCGGGCAAATCGCGAGCCGAGTATTTTTGCCGCCGGGTGTCATTTTGGATCGGATTTTCCTGCCCGCCGGTCCCTGATTCCACCGATCCCGCCTGCGTGCCGGTGAAATCAGACAACCGATACTCAGGGAGCGCGCCGCTGCCGACGTTCGATGAATGATCGAAGTAATCAATCTCAGGAATTCCGATCTGGTCGTAGTAGCCCACACCGTTCCCGTTGACCGATGCGCCTGCGCTGGTCAACCCTGAGACGGGCGGATTATCCTGGAACCTGCCCCCGCCGTAGTTGTAATCCTCGATCTCGATGACTTTGACCGCCGCTGAATTCAGGAATTCCTCTGTGAACGTGTCGAACGTCCAGGCATTCGTGGATTTTCTATTTGAAAAGTCTTCCAGGATGACTCGTGCATCGTAAGCCGTATTTGGCGTCAGGCCGTTGAATGAGACGTTCAAATTGCTGGGAGTTCCAGAGAAAGAAAGACCGGACGAAACATCCACGCCGTTCAGCAGCAATCGCATCGCCTTCGAATTCACTTGGTTCGTCGTCAGCGTGGTGGCGAGAAAGCGGATCCCTTTCGTGGCATCATGGAAGTTCGAACGCGACGCGGGGGTTCGGTCCACGACTTGCGGCATATTCTCGAGGCTGTGCGGCGTGGCCGGAACGGAAGGCAGAATCGGAGCTTTGCTGGCAACGACGAAGTTGTCGAAGATCGTGTGCGCTCGCCCGGCCGATGGATCCGTCACCGCACTGCTGCGCGAATAGTTGAACAGTCCGACGACCCCGCTCGCCGACGCCGAATCGTTCACCGTGAAACCGGCCAAAGGAGACGTGAGATCCAGAAGGTCATAGATCTGGGCCGTGAATTCGCTGCCACGCGCGACCAGAACCAGACGATAACGGTGGTTCAGGTCCAGGGTGATGTTGGAGGCGCCGATCGTGCCGGAGTCTCTCTCACCGGCGACCCGGTTAATCTGCAGTTGGCCGCGCCCGCCGGAAGCCTGCTCGGTGTTGTAGTTCAACACGTATCCCGTCGTCGTGCCCAACCCGATATTCTCCGCGCGGAACAAGAATCCGAACGCCTGGTTCAGCCCCTTCTCCCAACCCACCAAATCGACCGCTGCGTAAAAGTCCGAATACACGTTGGTCCGATAACTCAACGCCCGCGCCGGTCCGGCCTCCGCGATGGGCGGTGCGGGGGCCTCAAACAGATAGGCTTTGCCGCCGAGTCCGTCGTCCGGAAAACCGAATTTGACCGGCGCCCCGAGGAGGGTGAGCGGACTGTATCGTATCCAGCCCGCGTCGTTGCCATCGTCAAAATCATCCGATTGGGCGCTGATGCGAAGTGGAAATAGAACGAGCAGGAAAAGCACGGACAATGGCCGCTCAAAGGGAATATTTCGCAGCCTAGACCGCATAATTCACAATCGAGGGAAGGCAGGGACGCCGCGCGAGTTGGGACCATGAAGCTGTTCCCTGGTGGGGCGAGACGCCTGTCGAGCCCTGGAATCCTTGCTGGCAAAGAAGTCAGGGCTCGACAGGAGTCTCGCCCCACCTTG
>JACQWK010000480.1 GCA_016209525.1 Verrucomicrobiota bacterium | reverse complement strand
GCGCCGTGCCGTCCGCGCCGCGTGCCGCGGCGCACTGCACTGGCTCCAAAAGGCCGCGCAGCCGTCCTTCTTCCGCCCGCTACTGCGCGGGCGGGGACATCGCGGCGCGATGTCGCTACCACGCTAAGCAGGCGCCTTCCTCCGCGCGAACCATGGCACGGAACGGCGCCAAAACGTCAAGCCGGTTCCGCTCCAATGGCCAAACGAGGTGAGATCCAGCTTGGGGAGGGCGATGGACCGCCACAGTGGCAGCATCGTCATCATGCGAATGTCGTCGAAGACCAACACGGCGCCTTCCTTGAGCCCAACGGCGGCTAGGTTCCCCAAGAGCGCCGGTTCCACCCGCCCGTCCTTGGCCGCGTCGATGAACAGAAAATCGGCATTGTTCAGCACCGCCCCATGAGTTCTGGCCACGGAAAGATCGCTCAAGTCGGCGACGATCTGCTGGAGCCGGCCATCGTGGAAATCGGCCGGCGTCAGGACATGTCCGGGAAACTCTGTCCAAGGAATAATGTCGAACGTCGCCAACCGGGACGTCGCCGGCAGGAACTTGCGGATGGCGAGCGCGGACAAGCCCGTCGCCGTTCCGATTTCAATGGCGAGCTTTGGCTGCAAAACCCGCACGAGCCCTGCCAGCAGTTTGTAGTGTTCACCGGGCCAAATCTCCGGCCAGTAGGGAGGGCCGGCAAGCCGGCGGCAAAGATCCGAAAGATCGCTTTCGGCCGCACTGCGCGCGGCACTGAGAGCGAGTTCAATGAGCGCCTTGTCCGGCCGGCCTGGATCGTCATCGGCGGAAAACGCGGCGGTGGGGATGCCTTGACGGATTCCCAAGTCGGCAACGAGCTTCCTCAGCGCTTCAATAAAGTCCATGATCGGTGCTCAGGCGGTTCGTGCCCTACGATGCTATTCCGGCGAGGCGGAGTAAAGAAGTTTGGACGAGCCCTGATCCTCGCCTAAGTTTTCGATGAGAATCGAAAACTTAGGCGAGGATCAGGGTCGGAATCCAGGGGTTGACGAATCGCGTGCTTAATTCCAAAGTTACATCACTTCATGGTCCGGGCGCCGTCACTCTTGCGGTTCTGGTTCTTCTCAACGGTGATGTTACTGTCGTCGGCATGGGCCGCAGGTCGCGACGCGACGCTTTCCGCCTCTTCGGATGAATTTCAACCCGCTCAAACCTTCGGCCAGTCATTCGTCAACGCGGCCTCCTCCCAGCCGGATTGGTGGTCGCTGAAACCTCTCCGCAAACCAGCAGTGCCTCAAATTCGGGAGCAAGACGCTGGTTGGATCCGCAACCCCATCGACGCCTTCATCCTGGTGAAGCTCCGCGAGCAAGGGCTTGAACCATCCCGCGAAACCGACCGGCGCACGTTGGTTCGGCGGCTTTATTTTGACCTTGTTGGCCTCCCTCCGACGCCGGAAGAAATCGAAGCGTTCCTGCGAGACGCAAATCCAAAAGCTTATGAGGACCTAGTGGACCGTTTGCTGGCTTCGCCGCGCTACGGCGAACGCTGGGCGCGGCATTGGCTGGACGTCGTGCATTACGGCGAAACGCATGGCTACGACAAAGACAAACCTCGCCCGAATGCCTGGCCTTATCGCGACTATGTCATCCGCGCGTTGAACCAGGACAAGCCTTACGGACGGTTTGTCGAGGAGCAGATTGCGGGGGACGTGATCGGGGCTGGTTCAGCCGACGGGATTGAAGCCACCGGCTTCATCGCCGCCGGACCATGGGATTTGATCGGCCACATGGAATTGCCGGAGGACAAAATCGATGGAAAAATCGCCCGGCATCTCGATCGCGATGACATGGTCGCCAACACGATGAACACCTTCATCAGCTTGACCGCGCATTGCGCCCAGTGCCACGACCATAAGTTCGATCCCATCACCCAAGAGGATTACTACAGTCTCCAGGCCGTGTTCGCGGCGCTCGACCGCGCCGAGCGAAAGTATTACTCCAATCCGGCGCTGACCAAGAAACTCGGAGAGCTGGAGGCTAGCCAACGTGAACTGACGGATCGGAAGAAGGCGCTGGAAAACAGGGTCGCCAAGCTCGCCGGCGACGAATTGACCGAACTCGACAAAAAGATCGAAGCCGCGCGCAAAGCAGCCAGCGAAAACCAACGGCCCCAATTCGGCTATCACAGCGCCATCGAAGCCACACAGGACAAGACGAAATGGGTGCAAGTCGATCTTGGACGCGCGGTGGCGGTTGACAAAGTGATTTATACCGGCTGCCACGACGACTTCAACCAGATCGGCGATGGCTTCGGGTTTCCAGCTCGCTTCAAAATCGAAATTTCGCAGGACCCGGATTTCAAGTCCGGCGTGACTCGGATCGCCGACCACACGCAGGCGGATTGCACAAATCCCGGAGTGGATCCGCAGACGGCTATCGTCGGCGGCCGACCTGCACGCTACGTGCGGGTGACTGCCACGAGGCTGGCGCCACGCAACGACGATTACATCTTTGCCTTGGCCGAACTTAGCGTGATGGACCCTGATGGGAATAATCTCGCTTTGCAGGCGCCGGTCACGGCTTTGGATTCCATCGAAGCTCCGCCTCGATGGCAGAGGCAAAACCTGGTGGATGGCCATTTCTACACGAAGTCGAAACTCGATCCCGAAGCGCTGGCGAAATTGAAGCAGGAACGCGAGGCCCTCCTGGACCGCGTGACCAATCCTGCAACAAAGGCCGAACTGTCAAGCGTGACGAACGCACTGGCGCAGACCGAGGCCGAGATCACCCGATTGCCCAAACCGAAACTGACTTTCGCGGGAACAGTGCACTACGGCTCAGGCGCGTTCCGCGGAACTGGTCCCGACGGAGGGAAGCCTCGTGCCATTCATATCCTTCATCGTGGCGACGTGAAGAATTCGGGGAAGGAAGCCGGCCCAGGCGCGCTCCAGGCGGTCCGAGGCATCTCTGCCCGCTTCGAGCTTCCCTCCGGCCACCACGAAGGCGCGCGGCGAGTCGCGCTGGCGAAGTGGATCACTGACCCGCGCAATCCGCTCACGTGGCGATCCATCGTCAACCGGGTTTGGCTCTATCACTTTGGCCGCGGCCTCGTGGATACGCCGAACGATTTCGGGCGCATGGGACAAAAGCCGACGCATCCGGAACTTCTGGATTGGCTCGCGGCGGAATTTCGGGACGGCGCACAGTCTCTCAAACAACTTCACCGTTTGATCGTCACGAGCGCCACTTATCGGCAGTCATCGGCGGTCCGAGACAGCTTGGCACGAATCGACGCCGACAACGCCTATTATTGGCGAATGCATCGGCGGCGTCTGGAGGCCGAGGCCGTTCGTGACAGCGTCCTTTTCGTGAGCGGAAAGTTGGACGCCACCCTGTATGGCCCGAGTTTTCAGGATTTTGTCATCGAGAAACCGGAGCATTCGCCGCACTACCAATACCATCTCCACGATCCCGAAGATCCGCGCTCCCATCGGCGTTCGATCTATCGCTTCCTCGTTCGATCTCAGCCGCAGCCATTCATGACGACGCTTGATTGCGCGGATCCTTCAATGCAAGTCGATAAGCGCAACGAAACGCTTTCCGCGCTGCAAGCTTTGGCGCTGCTCAACGACGGCTTCATGGTCGCGATGGCCAAGCATTTTGCCGCGCGGGTGGAGCGCGGAGCGCCGGATTTGGAGGCGAAAGTGAATCGGGCGTTTTATCGAGCGATCGGTCGAATACCAACTGATGAGGAAGAGAAGGAACTGACGGCCTATGCCCGAGGCCACGGCCTGGCCAATACCTGCCGACTCATCCTGAACTTGAACGAGTTTCTATTCGTGGACTAGCAGACGGAGCCCTGGTATGGTTTCACAGAAGGCAACGGAGAAAACGAAGGTGGAGGAAGCACTCGGCCGCAGAGAGCCAATGCGACCTTCGTTCGCTTCGCTATCTTCTATAAAAGGAGGGCAAGCAATGCACCCGCTATTTCAAAAGGCAGACGGCTTGAGCCGTGAGGCTATTGCCGCAGCCATCGAAGTCCATCGCCACAAAGGTCCCGGGCTCATTGAGAGCATTTACGAGAAATGCCTGATGCACGAGTTGCGCCTTAGAAATCTTTCAGCGGTGAACCAGAAAGTTGTGAGCATTGAATACAAAGGGTTTATCTTTGAGGAACCGCTGCGTTTTGATGTACTGATCGAAGATTGCTTGCTGCTGGAATTGAAAGCCGTCCAGGAGTTACTCCCGATCCATAGAGCTCAACTGCTGAGCTACATGAAACTTCTTAACGTTCCAGTGGGGTTGCTGATTAATTTCCATGAATTGCGCCTTGTGGACGGTATCGTCCGCATGATTTTACCCGGTGCCAATCAATGACCATCGGAAATTTTACAGAAGGTAACGAAGGCAACGAAGGCCTGGCGCCTGCCTGTGGGACGGCTGACGACCTAGACCTTCGTTCTCTTCGTTACCTTCTGTAGAACTCCCTCCGTAATTTGCATGAACGCATCGATTTATCACCGATTCACGGCCTGTCACCGACCGATGACTCGGCGAGAATTCCTCTGGACGTCCGGCGGCGGACTGGGAGGGATTGCGCTCGCCGCATTGCTCCGCCAAGACCGGCTCCTGGCGGCTTCAGGCGAGGCCCAGGGCGTGTTGAGCGGCAAGCTTCACCATCCGCCCAAAGCCAAGCGCGTCGTGCAGATGTTTATGGGTGGGGCGGCAAGCCATGTCGATACCTTCGATTACAAACCTGAGCTGATTCGACGCCACGGCCAGCCTTGGGACCCCGGCGAAAAAGTCGAGCTTTTCCAAAATGGCCACGGCGCCACGTTTGCCTCGCCTTGGAGTTGGAAACAGCACGGCCAATGCGGCAAGCACCTCAATGACGTCGTCAGCGCGCTCGGCGTTTGTGTAGATGACCTCGCGTTTGTTCACAATCTGGTGGGCAAGACCGGCGTCCATAGTCAGGCGACTTATCTTCAGGCCACAGGCTTTCAGATGCCGGGATTCCCCGGCATGGGCTGCTGGTTCAGTTACGCCCTGGGCAGCCTGAACGAGAATCTGCCCGCTTTCGTGGTGCTGCCCGACCATCGCGGTTACGCTTCGAACGGGCCGAAAAATTGGGATTCCGCCTTCTTGCCTTCGCAACATTCAGGCACCGTCATCTGGCCAGGGGCCGAACATCCGATCGCGAATCTTTTCCCGGCCAAGCAAGGAGATTTTATCACACGCCAAAGCGATGCGGATGGCCTGGCTCTGATGTCAAAACTGAATCGCCAGCACGCGGCGCAGCGGTCCGGAGATGACCGGCTGGACGCTCGCATCCGCTCGTACGAGTTGGCCGCCCGGATGCAGTTGGCGGCGCCCGATGCGCTCGATATCAGCAAAGAGCCGGAATACATCCTCGAAATGTACGGGCTCAACCACGGCGTGAAAACATTTGCCAAGGAGATTAACCCCATTGAGGAAACCGATTACTTCGGCCGGAAATGCCTAGTCGCCCGCCGGCTGCTCGAACGCGGAGTTCGATTTGTTCAAATCTGGTCGGGCAATGACAACGGTTTCCCGCGCCGCAACTGGGATTCGCATGAGGACATCCAACGCGATCACGGCCCGCTCGCCATTGGCATGGCCCGAGGCGCCGCAGCGCTGATCAAGGACTTGAAACAGCGGGGGATGCTTGAGGACACGGTCATTCTCTGGACGACGGAATTTGGCCGGATGCCATGCGCCCAAGGCGGCAAAGGACGCGATCACAATCCATTCTGCTTCACCAATTGGCTCTGCGGCGGCGGAATCAAGGGCGGGATTTCCTACGGTCCCAGCGACGAATGGGGTTACAAGCCGGCGGATCGAAACCATCCCACGCAGGTGTATGACATCCACGCGACGGTCCTGCACCTGCTCGGCATCGACCACGAGAAACTCACGTTCCGGCACAACGGAATCGACCGCCGGCTCACCGACGTTCACGGCGAAGTCATTCGGGAGATTCTGGCTGCCTAACCGCCTTTCGTGCCGCTGACTTGAAGCGTTTGCGCTGCCCCACAAAACCTATGGTGGGGCGAGACTCCGGTCGAGTCCTGGCTGAGCGCGTGTTATGAAAATGGGTGGAACGGGCTGCCAGCCCGTATTCGGTGGCAACCTGCCGCGACAGGCCAGTGGCCTGTTCCACCCAAACGGCATTTTCCAAACACGCTCTAAGCACGCTACTCTCCCCCCCGGAGCGGATCGAGCCAGGGGGTGTTGCCGTAATACCAAGACGCTTTCATGCTCTCCACGTGGCCATCCGCGAAGCCGATCGTGCTCCGTTCGTTGTGGCGCAGATGCGGGCCGCACCAATTTGGGTTGTCGCCGGTCACGCAGCCGGGACAATCACCGACTTGCGGATCTCCCAACATCCAGGCCCCGAGTTTGGTCCTTGATTTTGCGGTGACGCTCGGCTTCTTGTTAGCCTCGGCTCGCGTGCCGGAGTCGGTGATGAAGACAGTCCTGGCCGGGTTCCTCAAGGTTATTTCCGGCTTATGATGGTAATCCACGTAGAGGCTCAACTCTCCGGCCATCTGGTGGTTGATCGCGTAGTCGGAGACTGTCGGCGCCGAGACCGGGACTCCGTCCCAGCGCTCGAGGTTGAGAGGCGCGCCTTTGCGCGCAGGACAAAGGAGAATATTGGTGCTGCTCAGGTAGGGCTGCAGCAACTGAAACCAAGTGATCAAGCCTTTCGTGTAAGGCGGATAAAGGTAGGTGACCACGTGTTTGCCGTTATTGTCGTCGGTGTACATCTTCCCGGCGAGCATGATCTGGCGCATGTTGCTCACGCATTGAATCGATTGGGCCTTCTGTTTGGCCTTGGCCAGCGAAGGCAAAAGCATCCCAGCCAGAATCGCAATGATGGCGATGACGACGAGCAGCTCGATCAGAGTGAAGGCAGGGGCGTGCCGGAGTGGTCGCAGGGGGCCAAGGGATGGTCGTGGTTTCATAGCACGGTTGTTTCGCGCGAAGTTCGTCGCGGTTTGGCAATGGAGTCGTCCAGGCATCAGCGCCAGAAGCGCTCTTCTCGTCTGGCTTTGCGCGCCATACTATAGGCCTCCAGGTGGGGGGAGACAACTGCAAAGAGCTGAGCGCGTCATGGGCCGCAACCGGACGACAGTTCAATGACGAATGACGAAGCACCAATGACCAAAGAATCACCAAGGACAGAATGACCAATCATTCGTCATTCTTTGGTCATTCGTCCTTTGTCCTTCGTCATTTTGATCTGTTTGGCCGCACGAAGAGGCTCGCAGACTGTATGGAGATCGCAGTATGGAAACAGCGAGTGAGCCAGAAACATAACCGCTGCGCCTCGATTGCCCGAAGGCGTCCACGCTCCGTCCGAATTCTTGACGTCTACCCCAAGGCCGTGAGCCTCACCGCCGGGGCCTCGGCGAAGTGGCCTTTGACTTTGGCGACGATGGCGTCCACGGTGAGGCCGTACTTCATGCGCAAGTCCTCGGCGCTGGTCGCGTGCTCGATGAAATGGTCGGGCCATCCCACGCGGAAGACCGGCGTGGTCACCCGACGATCCCCAAAGACCTCCAGGACCGCGCTTCCGTAACCGCCGATCAGCACGTGGTCCTCCACGGTGATCACCAAGTCGGCCGCGCGTCCAAAAAACTCGGTCGTTCCTTCGTCGATCGGTTTCGTGAAGCGCGGATTGATCAAGGCCGTGTCGAATCCATCCGCCTTCAGTTGGTCGGCCGCCTGTCGCGCCAGTTTCAGCATGTTGCCCAGGCCGAACAGCGCCACTTTGTGGCCGCGGTTCTGCGTGAAGTTCTCGACGACTTCGGCTTTCCCGATCTCCAGAAGTCTCGGCTGGTCTTTGATCGGCACGCCTTCCGCCGGGCCTCGCGCGTAGCGAATGAAGGTCGGATGTCTTTCGCGAGTCGCCGTGAACATCATATCCACCAGTTCATCCTCGTCTTTGGGCGCCATGGCAATGATGTTCGGAACCGTCCGCAAGTAAGCGATGTCGAAGAGGCCGTGGTGGGTCGGTCCGTCCTGCGGCGAAAGGCCCGCCCGGTCCATGCAAAAGATCACGGGCAAATCCTGGAGCGCGGCGTCATGGATAATGCAGTCATAGGCTCGTTGGAGGAACGTGGAGTAGATGGCGCAAACCGGGTGATATCCCATCGTCGCCAGGCCGCAGGCAAACAACGCCGCATGTTCTTCGGCGATGCCCACGTCATAATACCGGTCCGGCATGGCCTTCTCCAAAATGTTCAATCCGGTCCCGCTGGGCATCGCGGCGGTGATGCCCACGATCGTGTTGTCCCGCTGGCAAAGCTGGACCATGGCTTGCCCGAACACGTCCTGCCAGTTGGGAGGCGCTCCCGGTTTCTTGGCGGGCGCCTCGCCGGTCTTCACATCGTAAGGGCCGGTGCCGTGGAGCCGTTCCGGATGCTGGATCGCGGCGTCATAGCCCTTGCCCTTTCGGGTGACCGCGTGCACCACGACCGGTTGATCGTATTTCTTGGCGAATTCCAAAACGTTGGTGAGCATGGAAAGATCATGACCATCGATCGGACCCAGATACCGCAGCCCCATCTCTTCGAAAATCAGACTGCTGCCGAACCCGCCGCGGCCATCGGAATCCAAGTTGCTCTCGCTCTGCCGCAACGCCACCTCGCTCACTGCGCCTTTGAGCGCTTCCTCCATTTTGTGCCCCAACTTCAGGGCAATCTCGCCTTTCGGGATGAGGCGCATCCACCGTTCGAAGTCTTTCTGGAGCCGGCTGTAGGACGGGTGCGTAATGAGCTTGTTCAGGTAATTGGCGATGGCTCCGACGTTCTTCGCGATGCTCCATTCGTTGTCGTTCAAAACTCCGATAAAGCGTTTGGTCGTGCTCGCGATATTGTTCAGCGCTTCGAAGGAAATGCCATTGGTCAGAGCCGCGTCGCCGAAAATCGCCACGACATGCTCGCGGGTCCCGCGCCGGTCCCGCGCGGCTGCGATGCCCAGGGCCGCCGACAATGCCGTGCCGGCGTGGGCGGCGCCATAACAATCGTGCTCGCTCTCGGTGCGCAAGGCGAAACCGTTCAGGCCGCCCGTCGTGCGGATGGACTGGAAGCGGCTCTTGCGGCCCGTGAGCATCTTGTGGACGTAAGTCTGGTGGCTGACGTCCCAGATGAATTTGTCTTTGGGGGTCGAGAAGACCCGGTGCAGGGCGAGCGTCAACTCGACCACGCCGAGGTTCGGCCCCAGGTGGCCGCCGGTTTTGGCCAGGGTATTGATCAGCTCGGAACGGATTTCCTCAGCCAGCTCCGCTAATTGCGGCAAGGTGAGTTTCTTCACGTGCGAGGGGTCGTCCACCATGTCTAAATATCGGCTCATAATCACTGACGAATCGGATCTTCAGGAGTCTGCTCCCCCAGTTTGATCGGGTGGAGTGCGAACTCTCCCGCGGCATTCTTCTCCAGTTGCTGGATTTTCAAATCGGCTTCGGCAAGCTTCGTCTGGCAGATTTGGGCCAGCTTGGTCCCTTCCTCGAAACGGGCCAGCAGCGCCTCGAGCGGCAGGTCTTGCGACTCCATCGCTTCGACAATCGACTCCAGCTTCCGCAGAGCCTCTTCGAAGGGCAAGTCTTGAGCCGCAGCCGAATGAGCCGCTGCGCCTTTCGCTGTTTTTGACACCGGCGCGAACGTAAGAGAATTCCTCCCGTCCGTCGAGGAGTTTATGGCCTATTTGCGCCTTGAAGGCGCGTCGCTCGTCTGGGAGACTCCCGCCCGTCCTAACATAGGCAAAGCTATGCTGCCACCACATGTCCTAGATGAATTCCCGAAACAGATCGAACTGAAGGACGGCTTCAAGTGCCTGATCCGGCCGCTTCAATCCACCGACGAAGAGGCCTTTCACGAGTTTTTCCTCCAGGTCCCGGACAGCGAGCGCATGTTCATCAAACATCGCGTCACGGAACCGGCCGTCATCCGTGAATGGTGTCAAACCATCGATTACGGTCGCAATCTTCCGTTGCTGGCGCTGACCGACGGCAGGATTATCGCGGACGCAACCCTTCATCAGCAACTCGGCGGGTGGAAGCGCCACATTGGCCGTGTGAGTGTGCTCGTTCTGCCCAAGTATCGCGGGCGCGGTCTGGCCCGCGCTCTGGTGAATCAAATTGTCGATATCTCGCGCCACATCGGGCTCGACAAAGTAGAAGCGGAATTCATTGGCGAGCAGGAGGCGGCCATCAAGATGTTCGCGTTGCTCGGTTTCAGCAATTTGGTCCGCATGCCCAACTACGTCAAAGACATGCAGGCTATCGCGCACGACTATGTCCTCATGGGGCTGGACTTGAAGACCGACGAGGAGTACGCGGGAATGGAATAAGGCATCGTTGCCGCAGCCTGGCGGGTGGTTGTTCTGCCGCTGCGCCAGCTATCTTCGGCATTGTTCGCACGCCGCGAGCATGTTGGGTGGGGCGAGACTCCGTCGAGTCCTGCAATCCTTGCCGGCGATGAAGTCAGGGCTCGACGGGAGTCTCGCCCACCAATGAATCTACGCAGCTTGGCAATAGCCAATAACCAATTCCCAATCCCCAATGCTCAATCGTGGCTGCTGGCCCAGCACTCACGAACAAATTGAGATTCGCACGCCCGCGAACGCCGCACGGGTTGGAGGTTGTCAAAACCAGGGGTTGGGTTTAGACAAGAGCAGCGTGAAAATGAAACCAGTCCCTGTTGCACTCGCGCTGGCAGTTGGTCCCCTGCGGTTCTCGAAGCGTTTATGCCTCGCTGTCTGTCGTGCTGCCAGTTTTGGGAACCGGGCGATCCGAGCGTGGAAGAGATTTGCCGTCCCATCGATGCGATAGACTTGCGGAGGTCTCTATGGAATTCCTGCGGAACCTTTTCTCCTCGGATGGCTTCATGCCGCACGGCCACTGTTACCTTTGGAATCCGGGGGTCGTGTGGCTGCACATCGCCTCCGATGCGCTCATCGCGCTCGCTTACTTCTCGATCCCGGTGACGCTGGGATACTTCGTGGTCAAACGCAAGGATCTCGCTTTCCACTGGATGTTTCTCTGTTTCGCGGTGTTTATCGCCGCTTGCGGCACCACGCACGTCATGGAGATCTGGTCGATCTATCACCCGACCTACTGGCTTTCCGGAAGCATCAAAGCCTTGACCGCGCTGGCCTCGGTGCCGACCGCGATTTTGCTGGCTCAGCTTGTGCCGCAAGCGCTGGCCCTGCCGAGTCCCAGCCAGCTCAAAAAAACGAATGAGACCCTGGAAAAGGAAATTGCCGTTCGCACACAAGCCGAGTCCGCGCTGGCCCAGTCCGTGCGGGAACTCGACGCCAAAAACAACCAATTGATCGCCGCCGAACGGACCAAGAGCGAATTCTTCGCGAATGTTTCTCACGAACTGCGCACGCCGCTGACGCTGATTCTGGCTCCCTTGGAATCGCTGCTGGAGAAGCCGGATGCCGCTTGGTCCGGCGAGCAAAGAAACAGCCTTCGGACGATCTACAACAATGCCATCCGGCTGCTTCAAATGGTCACGGGTTTGCTGGACTTTTCGAAACTCGAAGCCGAAAAAGCAGAAGTCAACCGCGAACCGGTCCGGATCGTCGATCTCACCCGGGCCGTCCTGGGCGACTTTGCCCCCGCGCTCAAACAAAAGTCGCAGACGCTGAACTTCCATTCCGCCCCGGAAGAAGCCTGCGTTCACCTGGACCGCTACCTCTACGAGCGCATCCTTTTCAACCTCCTCTCCAACGCGGTGAAGTTCACGCCCCAGGGCGGGACCATTTCGGTCTCGTTGACATGGCATGAGGATCGGCTCGGTCTCAGCGTCGCCGACACCGGCATTGGCATTCCGCGCGACGAACTGCCGCATCTGTTCCAGAAATTCCGCCAGCTTGAAGGATCTTCGACCCGAAGGTTCGAGGGCACCGGCCTTGGGTTGGCCTTGGTCCAAGAATTCATCCAACTGCTGGGGGGCACGGTTTCGGTGGAGAGCGCGGCCGGCCAAGGCAGCACTTTCACCGTGCAATGCCCTGCTCCGCTCTCCCTTGAGCCAGGCGTCTCAAAACCCGGCGCGAGTCCGGTGCAAAGGTACGAGCTGGAGCCCGTCCAGCAAGTGGCGGCGGCAACCGCCGCCTCCGAACCGCGGCCGAAGGTCTTGATCGCGGAGGACAACACGGATCTGGCGTCGTATATCGCCTCGTTGCTTCGGGAAGCTTGCGAGACCAAGACCGCAATGGACGGCGAAGCCGCCCTGCGACTAGCCGGAGAATGGATGCCCGACCTGGTCCTCGCGGACGTGATGATGCCCGGACGAGACGGCTTGAGCGTTTGCCGCCAATTGAAGCGAGACCCTGCGACGGCCCGGACACCCGTGATTCTGCTGACGGCCCTGACCCATCGGGAAGCGCTGTTGCAGGGTTGGGAAGCCGGCGCTGATGAGTATCTGTTCAAGCCGTTTCATCAGCAAGAACTGAAGACGCGCATCCAGACTCTCCTCCGCGCCACCCAGGCTGGCCGGCAGGCCGAGGAAGTGCTGCGGAACGCGAAGGCAGAACTGGAACAGGGGGTCCGGGCGCGAACTCTGGAACTCGCCCACTCCAATGCGGCGCTGCAAGCCGAAATCGCGGAACGCACGCGCGCCGAAGAGACCCTGCGGGAGAGTGAGGAACGGTATCGGAGCTTGGTGGAGACCCTTCCCGAAGTCGTGGTTCTCATTTCCACGGAGAACGCCACCATCACTTCGTTGAATCTGCCTTTCGAAAAGAAGACCGGCTGGCCCCGCGCGCAATGGATCGGACAGCCTTTTACCGAGCTTCTCCATTCGGACGATATCGAGGCGGCCTTCGCCGCGTTTCATCAAGCCGCTCGAGGGGAATGGCCGCCACGGCTGGAACTCCGGTTTTGCCGCCGTTCGGGCGAGTATCTCGTGGGCGAAGTGATCTGTGGGCCGCACTTTCAAAAGGGCAGAGTGGCGGGCGTCTTCGGCTGCATCAGGGATGTCACCCAACGCAAACGCGACGAGATCGCTCTGCGAGAAAGCGAGGAACGTTTCCGGCAGATCGCCGAACACATTCGGGAGATCTTTTGGATGTCCGATCCTATCGCCGGAAAGAGTCTGTATGTTAGCCCCGCCTACGAAGCCATTTGGGGACGGTCTTGCCAGAGCTTGCAGGAGAGCTGGACCTCTTTCATGGAGGGCATTCATCCCGAAGATCGGGAGCGAGTCAGCCGCGCGTTGACCCGGCAAATCAACCGGGAAGCCACCGACGAGGAATACCGGGTCTTGAGACCGGATGGCACGGTCCGGTGGGTCCGCGATCGCGCGTTTCCGATTCAAAATTCCGACGGCAAAGTGTATCGCATCACCGGCATCGCGGAGGATATCACCGCCCGAAAGCAGGCCGAAGAGGAAAATCGAAGACTCAACGCCGAACTGGAACAGCGCGTGCGTGAGCGGACCGCCCAACTGGAAACAGCCTACCGGAATCTCGAAAACGAAAACGCCGAACGCAAATTGACCGAGGCGCTTCTGCGCGAGAGCGAAGAGCGATTCCGCCTCCTGGTGCTGAGCATCAAGGATTACGCGATATTCGGATTGGATCCGGAAGGGCGCGTCGCGGGCTGGAATACAGGCGCGGAACGGATCAAGGGCTACAAAGCCGGTGAAATCATCGGCCAGCCGATCTCCACCTTCTACATCCGCGAAGATCGGGAGCGCGGCAAACCGCAACTGATGCTCCGCGCCGCCATGGAACAGGGACGCGTCGAGGATGAAGGCTGGCGACTGCGCAAGGACGGGACGACGTTCTGGGCCAACGTCGTGATCACAGCCTTGCGGGATGAGGACGGCCAATTGCGCGGCTTCGCCGAAATCACGCGGGATATCACCGAGCGCAAGCAGGCCGAAGAGGGGTTGCGCCAAAGCCAGGAAGCCCTGCGTGAACGCACCGTCCAGCTCGAAGCCGCCAACAAGGAGCTGGAGGCGTTCTCGTATTCGGTTTCGCACGACTTGCGGGCCCCGTTGCGCGCGATCGACGGATTCAGCCAAGCTTTGCAGGAAGACTGCGCGGATCGCCTGGATGAGCCTTCCCAAAAGCATTTGGGCCGGATCCGGGAGGCCACGCGGCGCATGGGACAATTGATCGACGGTTTGCTCCAACTCTCGCGCATCACTCGGAGTGACATCCGGTCTGAACCTGTCAATCTGAGCGAGCTGGCTGAGGGAGCCGTTGAGGAGCTCAAACAACTGGAACCGCAACGCCAAGTCGAGTTTGCCCTCCAACCCGGATTAGTCGTCTTGGGCGATCCGCGCTTGCTCCGGGTGGTGTTGACGAATCTTCTGGATAATGCCTGGAAGTTCAGCCGCAAGAACCCTCAGGCGCGCGTCGAGTTCGGAATGACCGAACAAGACGGCCAATGCGTGCTTTTCGTCCGCGACAACGGTGCCGGGTTTGACATGGCCTACTCCGACAGGCTCTTTGGCGCCTTCCAACGCCTCCATCCCAAAAGTGAGTTTGAAGGAACCGGCATCGGCCTCGCCACCGTCCAACGAATTGTCCATCGACACGGCGGCCAAATCTGGGCCGAAGCCGCCCCGAATCAAGGGGCCACGTTCTATTTCACTCTGCCGATTTCGAAATGAAGAACAAAACCATCCTCCTGATTGAAGACGACTCGGACGATGAGGAACTGACCCTCCGTGCGCTCCGCCAAAACCGCATCGCCAATCGCGTCGCAGTCGCCCGCGACGGCGCGGAAGCACTCGATTACCTCTTGGGCACCGGAGGCTCCGCAAAAGGCCGGGCCGAGGAGATGCCGGCCGTCGTCATCCTCGATCTCAAACTTCCTCGGATCGACGGGCTTGAAGTCTTGCGCCGGCTCCGAGCGAATAGCCGAACGAAATTCCTGCCCGTGGTCATCCTCACCTCGTCTCGAGAAGAACAAGATATTCTCAAGAGTTACCGGTTGGGGGTGAATAGCTACATTTGCAAGCCTGTCGATTTTGAAAAATTCTCCGCAGCCGTCGGCCAACTTGGTCTATACTGGCTGCTCCTGAACGAGCTGCCGCCATCCGCATGACTTATTAATGAGCCGACACGACATCCATAGAAACGCTCGCTTGATCTTGCCAGTCCGGGGGCGATGCTGTTCATTACGCTTATGGCGCTCAATCCAAAAGCCGCTCAGCCGGCGCCGAATTTTCGGACGCCGCGCGAGCAGCTCTGCAAAGAAGAACTGAATAAGCTGAACTCCGGCGGGTACGTCGGCCATCTCCAGGAACATTTCCAGGATTTGTCGATCGACGAAATCGTTTGGGAGTCAGAGGCGCTGGCCAAGTCGCACGGCATTTACCTCGAGTTCAATCGCGACCGCACGGGCACGGAAAAGGAATGGCTTTACATGATGCGCTTCAGCATCGCCGGCGGCGGACCCCTCAACCGGGAGCAATGGCGGATCTTCGACGAAGTCTCGGAGAAGCACACCACCAACCAGGATGGCAAACCCTCGCTCCGGCTGACCACGCGGCAAAACATCCAGTTCCATTGGGTGCGCAAGAGATCGGTTCGCGAAATCATCCAGCGCCTCGCCGAGACGCGCTTCTACACCCTGAACGGCTGCGGCGATAACACGCGCAACGTCATGGGCTGCCCGCTCTCGCGTCATTCGACAATCTTTGACTCGAACGCGCTCGCACAGAAATTCGGCAAGTACTTCCGTCTGCCGATCGAACCGCACCTGCAGATTTTTGGGATCAACCCGAACCACGAACGCACCCCCGACGAACATTTCCAATACGGACCCAATTTGCTGAACCGGAAGTTTAAGATTGCCTTCTCCGCGCTGATTTTCGATGAAGCGACAGGCCGGTACCTGCCAGACAACTGCGTCGAAGTCAGGTCAGACGACATCGGCGTCGCGCCCATTCTGGACGGCAACAAAGTCGAGCGTTTCCAGGTTTACATCGGCGGCGGGCAAGGAGAACGCAACGGCAAACCGAGTTTCTGCGCCTTGGGCAAACCGTTCGGCATCTTCCAGGACAAGCACTTGCTCGCCGGCTTGGATGCCATCGTCAAAGTGCACCAGGAATGGGGTGACCGACAGAATCGTCATTGGGCGCGGCTGAAATACGTGGTCCACGTCAAAGGCGTGGACTGGTATCGCGAGCAGGTTCGTGCGCTGATTGGGAATGTCTTCGACCCACCGGACGGGAATCTCGACATCGGCCCTCGGCACCTGCATCACGGCTGGATTCGCCAGCCTTCCAACGGTCTTTGGGCCTTCGGCGCGTTCATCGAGAATGGCCGGTTGATCGATGGACCGGAAGGCGACTTGAAGAAAATGGTTCGGTATTTGATGGAGCACTACCCGGCCAACCTCATGATCACGCCGAACCAAGACCTGCTCTTCACCGACATTCCGGAGGATGCCAAAGGCCGGTTCGAGGCCGACTTGCGGCGGTTCGGCTACGGCCAGCGCCGCGGGAAGGATTATTCCCCGCTTCGAAAGGTCTCCGTGGCTTGCGTGGGCCTGCCCACCTGCCGACTCTCCTACACGGACTCGGAGCGGTTCCTGCCGGAACTGATCGACGAACTGGATCAACGGGGCTGGGGCCAGATGGCCGAATCCATCGGGATCAGCGGCTGTGAGCGCCAATGCTCCCGGCCCGCGACCAAGACCATTGGGTGGGTCGGCTCGGGCAAAGATCGCTACCAACTGAAGCTCATGGGGACCGAAGACGCGCGTCACCAGGGCGACGCCTTGATGGACAGCGCAGGCAAGGTCTATTTGCGCAGCGTGCCTCGCGAACAGGTCGCCGATGTGGTCGAAGCGTTGTTTGAGAACTACACAGCGAACCGCTGCGATGGCGAGGCGATGGGCTACTTCCATCAACGCGTCGGCGCGCAAGCCATCATCGATTTTCTCAAGCAGCATCCGAAGTCCGCGGCACTGATCGGAAAGTGAACTGCTGTGGGGCAGGCTTCCAGGCTGCCCATAAACCCTCCGCCACAGGCCTCGTCAGGGGATGGGCGTTGACACTCCTCAGCGAGGGAATAATCTGCGGATGATCGGTGCCAGAGAGTGAAATCACTGTTCGCTCGCGCCAGCGGTTCAATCTTAATTCGGCAGTTGAGCAGCCACAAGAGAGCGCACAGAACTCAAAGAAAAGCGGGGACTCGGACCATCCGAATTCACCCGCATGGTGAATGGACATGTTGGCGAAACCTCCTCTCTCCTTGCGATCTATGCGCTCTTTCGCGGCTCAACTGCCTTTTCCAGGTTCAGGTATGTCGCCAGCTACTCCCCTCTCCGCGGCAACGCCTCCCAAACGCGACTTGCGACTCGCTCTGTTCGTCATTTGCATTCTTGCTTCGCTGGGGATGGAATTCATCAGCAAGCTTGGAGGATTCGAAAAAGCCTACGAGCGGGTTATTGTGGACGGTCTCTTTTCCGGATCCTTCCCGGCTGCGCGGATTGGTGGACTGCTCATTCTTGTTCTTCCTTTGGTGATCATCTTCGCCATCGTGGCCTGTTTGATCGGCCACTCCATTTCCCTCAGCTTTGCTGGAATGCTTGCAGTGATCAAAGGGGCGATATTCGTTTACTCGGGTATTTTCTTTGTGGATTCTTCTCCTTGATCGGTTTGATCGCCTACTGGACAGCGCGAAAGTGACATTGATTCCGGCGCCTGCTTCCGGCAGAATGCCGGCACAGCATCCGACGATGCGCAGAGCGACAGGAATCTCGTTGGCCGCCACGGCTTTTGTGCTCCTGACAACATCGAGCACCAAAGGTGCGCCTGTTGAAACGGCGGAAGATTCCGAGTTCACGGTCCGGACGTGGCAAGTGGAAGACGGGTTGCCTTCGAATTCCGTGCTGGCGATCGCGCAGACCCCCGATGGTTATCTGTGGCTTGGGACCTACAACGGTCTCGTGCGCTTCGATGGCGCGCGATTTACAGTCTTCAACACCGACAATTCGCCAGGACTCGAAAGCGACCGTGTTCGGGCACTGGCGGTGGACAGGGCGGGCGCACTGTGGATCGGCACCGAGGGCGCGGGTGTGAAACAGTTTGCGGCGGGTAAGTTCCGGTCGTATTCGGTCGAACAAGGGCTGGGGAACGAACGCGTCTTTTGGCTCTGCCTCGACGGCGAGGGAGCGGTTTGGGCTGCAGGCCGGAACGGCGTCAATCGAATTCACAACGACGTCGTCACCCATTTCCCGTTGGACTCAGGCAGGGTTGTTTTCCGAATCGGGGCCACTCGTTCGGGCCGAGTTTGGGCCTTTGTCGATGAAGAGCTCCAGATCGTTCGGAGCGGCAGATTCGAGCCGTGGAAACCGATCCCGGCGGCGGAGGGTCCCTGGATGAGGGATCTGATTGAGGACAGCCGCGGCCATACTTGGGCGGGCGTTAGCGGAGGCGATACCTTTCGGTGGACCACGAACGACGTGAGGGTCTTCAAGTGGGGAGGAGAGCTTCCGACACAGAATTGGGGGTTCATTACGGAAGATGCCAGAGGCCAAGTCTGGTTCGGATTCCCCGGCCTGGGCATTGCGCGGTTCGACGGTGCGGAGTGCAGGTTTCTCGGAGTCGAAGCGGGTTTGTCGAGCACGGCATTAAGAGCGCTTTTTGTGGACCGAGAAGATAATCTTTGGGTGGCCACTGAGGACGGCGGCCTGAATCGTATCGGGCGGAAGTTCGTTCAGAATATCACGCAGCGCCATGGGCTCCGCCAGTTTTCCGTCAAGGCAATCTGTCACGATGGTCAGGGCGGTTTTTGGGCCGCGAATGATTGTGAAGGTCTCTTCCGGTATCGAGGGGGAACATTCGATCACGGCGGGACGAGCGACGGCTGTTTTTGGTCGCTGCTCCGGACGCGGGAGGGTGAAGTTTGGGCGGGCAAATTTGCCTCCGGGATTGCGGTGCGTCGAGCCGCCTTCGAGACGCCGCCCGAACTGTCCCTGCCGACGAACGGCGTCGTGCGCGCCTTGATGCAAGATCGAACGGGCGCGATCTGGATCGGAGCCGACCGAGCCATAACCCGCGTTCACAAAGGACAAATGGCCTTCTTCACGGCGCAGAACGGGTTATCTGGAAGCCGATTCTCATCGTTTGCGGAAGATCGCGACGGCGCGATTTGGGCCGGGTCGAAGTACGGAAGTCTGCATCGCATCTGGAAGGATCAGATCACAACGTTCACGAGACGGGACGGTCTGCGCAGCAATTCCGTGCGGTCCCTCCTGGTCGATGATGACGGAGTGCTCTGGGTCGGCACGGATAGCGGGTTGAGCCGGTTCGAAGATGGTCGGTTCAGAACCTTGACTTCAGCGGATGGACTGGAAGACGAAGGAGTCAGCCAACTGCTCGACGACGGCCTGGGCAATCTTTGGGTCGGATGTAACAGCGGCATTTATCGGCTGCACAAAGAGGAGTTGGAGGGATGGCGGACTGGAAAGGTTCGCCTGGTGCACCCCCTTGTCTTTGGAAAGCGGGAAGGTCTTCTCACTCCTGAGTGCATCAGCGGGACTCAGCCCTCTTGTCAGCGCATGCCCGATGGCAAACTCTACTTTGTCACGCTCAAGAGCATCGTGGTGATTGACCCCAAGCAGATCACTTCAAACCCGGTGCCGCCGCCCGTGGTCATTCAGGATGTGGTTGTCGATGGACAGAAGATCGCCTCCATTGAAAATCCCAAATCGAAATTCGAAAATCTCTCTATTCCTTCGGGCGCGCTGCGAGTCGAATTTCATTTCGCCGGCCTGAGTTTCAAGGCGCCGGAACGCGTGACCTACCGGTACAAAATGGAAGGATATGACGATGACTGGGTGGACGGCGGCCGCCAGCGATTCGCTTCCTACACGCGGATGCCGCCCAGCAGCTATCGGTTCCGCGTCCAGGCGGCCAACAGCGACGGCGTCTGGAATGAAGACGGGGCGACGCTGGGCGTGGCCGTTCAGCCTCGGTTCTGGCAAACGCTGGGGTTCAAGTCGCTCTGCGCTCTGGGGTTGGTCGCGGGCGCGTTCGGGTGGTACCAGCGCCACATCGCTCGGATCGAACAAAGGCGCCGCGCTCAGGAGGCGTTTTCGCGCCAATTGATCGAATCGCAAGAGCAGGAACGCAAGCGCATCGCCGGCGAGTTGCACGACGGCCTCAGTCAATACCTGCAGCTCATCAAGAATCAGTTGCAGATGGTTCTAAATTTCGCGAAACCGCCGCCGGAGATCGCCGAACAATTGGCCGAGATCACCTCCCTGAGCGCGAAAGCCATTGCGGAAACGCGCACAATTACTCACGCCTTGCGCCCTCTGGAACTCGACCATTTCGGTCTCACCCGCGCCGTGGAACACATGGTCGAGAAAGTCGCGGCGAGTTCCGGTTTGGACGCCACTGTGCAGATTGAGTCGATCGATAATGTTTTGGAAGCGGAGAAGGAAATTAGTTTGTACCGGATCGCGCAGGAGAGCCTGAACAACGTCGTCAAACATGCCCGGGCCACCAAAATCTTTGTAGGCATCTCTAGAGAAGCGGATCGGATTGAGATCTGTATTTCCGACAATGGCTGCGGCTTTGCTTTCGGCGGCCCTCCCGTGAAAGACTCCGCGCCGCGCGGCGGTCTCGGCCTGACCAGCATGAAAGAACGGGCCAGGATGATGGGCGGCACACTCAAGATTCAATCGGAACTAGGCAAAGGCACACGGCTGAACGTCGTTTTGCCTGCGAGAGCACGCCGTGAGTGAACATCCCGGAATCTTCGGCGCTGGCCTGATTCGTAGCGCAGAGCTGCAATCTGCTGTATCGCCGACTTGCAGTCGGCAGGGCGTCGGCAAGTTCGTGAGCGCGCGATCTTGCCGGCGGTTCGCAGAATGCAATTCTGCGATACGGCAGATTGCAAATCTGCGCTACGGAACAGCGCCCTGATTAAATGCAAAAACAAATCTTCATCGCCGACGATCACCCGATCTTCCGGCACGGATTGCGGAAATTGATCGAGAAGCAACCCAGCTTCAAGGTCATCGGAGACGCCGGAGATGGCGAGGCCGCTCTGGGCGAGATTAAACGTCTCAAACCGGATATCGCGATTCTGGATGTGAACCTCCCGAAGATGAGCGGGATTGAGGTGGCGCGGGCCATTCGCAGGGCGAATTCGCTGATGGTCGTTGTCTTTCTGACGATGCGCAATGACGAAGGCACGTTCAATACCGCCATGGACCTTGGCGCCCAGGGCTACATCCTCAAGGAGAATGCCGTTCAGGACCTCATGCTCGCGTTAAACACCGTCGCGTCGGGCGGGATTTATTTGAGTCCGTCCATTTCGGGATATCTGGTGCGACGCAACCAGCGCGCGTCTGCTTTGCGGGAGGAAAAACGGGGCCTGAAGAGTCTCACCAAGACCGAGCGCGCCGTCTTGCGGTTGGTCGCCGAAAACAAAACCAACAAGGAAATCGGCGCCGAGCTGGGGATGAGTTATCGGACTGTGGAGGTTCATCGCAAACACATGTGTGAAAAGCTGGAGTTAGAAGGGACTCGGGCACTCTTCGTCTTCGCGGTCGAGCATAAGTACGAGTTGTGACCGCGGATTTCGCGGATGGACGCGGATGAGAGAGGACGTTGGGTGATCTGGTTTTTATCCGCGTGATCCGCGCTATCCGCGGTTTGTCTGATTGCCTCTATGCCGCGCTGAATCCAATTGCCACGAAGTCCTCGCTGCCTCCGCAAACTCATTTAACGATTCAACGATTTAACGTTGTAACCCTTCAACGCCTTCGGCTCCGGGGTACGTGCAACTGGGTATGCCGGGTACGTGCCCCTCGGTAGGAAGATCGAGGGCTAGCGGGTATTCCTCTTCTCCCTTCGTTCAGGCTCAATTGGCGCGTCGCAACTAATCCGATTCGCCATGATCGAAAAACTGCTCATCGTCGATGATCACCCCGCCGTCTGCCAATGGCTGCGCCTCGTCCTCCGGCCGCTCGTGCGCTCGTTTTGCGAATCCAGCGACGGCGCCGAAGCGGTCCAGACCTACGCGGAACAGCAGCCCGACTGGGTCGTGATGGACATCGACATGAAGCCGATGGACGGGTTGACCGCCACGCGGCTGATCAAGCGGCAGTTTCCTGAGGCGCGCATCGTCCTGATGACCGGCCATGAGGATCCGATCTTTCGGCTGGCCGCAATCGAGGTGGGCGCGGCTCATTTCCTCTTCAAGGAAGATTTGTGGCAAGTCCGGAAAATCCTTGCCGGCGGCTCGGCCAATTGAACCTCAAACCAAACCATTGCATGAAAACATACGACAACCTCCAAAGCCGTTCGTTCGGTCAACCCTCCACCCAAAACCAAACACTCAAAATGAAAACACTCAAATCCCTTACCATCGGTCTCATCTCTGCCGCGATTCTCTCGACGGCGCTTCCCTCGCGGGCGCAGGAGCTGCCGAATCCGGCGGGGTTGACCCCGTTTGCGACGGACACAGACGTCACCATCGGATTTGAGAGGGACGGCGAGGTTTACTACCTGAGCGGGAGTCCGCAAATGAACAACCTCCGGAACTGGGAAGTCGAGATCGTCCCGAGCGCTCAACTGTCGGATCGTGCCAGGTGGACGTTCAAATGGTTCTACGAAGACACCTTTGGCGCCCCCTACGTGGTGATTCAGAATCAGGCCTCGGGCCACTTCCTCATCACGGAATCGAATGGCGACGGGGATATTGTGGGGCAGACCACCTACGAGAGCGACAACATCTCCCTTATTCGCTGGTTCCTCGTCTCGCGGATCGACGGGCGAGTGAACCTCTTCCAGCGGGGCAATAGGCGGTTCCTTACGCACCTCAACGAGAATCCACTGCGGACGGACACTCTCCCCGGCTCTGACCGCAATTCCAGTCGTTCCACTCCCATCCCGGCCGAAGGCGACTGGCGCTTCAATCTTCAGCCGGCCCGCGCCGACTCCGATGGCGACGGCGTCCCTGACGACCGGGATACCTTTCCCAATTCGATTCTCACGCCCACCGTGATCATCGGCGGCCAAGACACGGGCGTTCCGAACACGCGGTTCTCCGATGGCAGCACCATCTCCGACCAGATCGCGAAACGCGCGGCTGCCGCCAAGAATCACGGCCAATTTGTGAGCGCTGTGGCGGAACTCACCAACTGGCTCAAGAGCGAAGGCCTCATCACCGGCGCGCAGAAAGGCGCCATCGACAGCGCCGCCGCCAAATCGAACAAGTTTTAAACTCACGAAGAAACCTCAACCCAAAACTCTCAACCTATGAAAACAAACCAAACCATTCTGCAATCAGTGAAGTCAGTCGCACTCATCACTGCCGCGTTCCTCGTGACAGCCCTGCCGGTCACGCGCGCTCAAGACCAGACAATCACCACCGTCGCGGGAAGCACGGACGACTGGGCGTTCTTTGGCGACGGCGGCCCTGCCACGGAAGCTGGCTTCAGCGAGATTGTAGGAGTCGCCGTGTTGCCCGACGGCGGATTCCTCATCGCCGACGCGGCCAACAACCGCATCCGCAAGGTGGATGCCAACGGGATCGTCACGACGGTCGCGGGCAACGGTCTCGGGTTCCGCCACGCTTACTCGGGCGAAGGCGGCCCCGCCACACAGGCCGTCGTCTGGTACCCGACCGGCGTCGCCCCGATGGCCGACGGCGGCTTCCTGGTCGCAGGGTACGGCCACCAGCGTCTCTTCAAAGTTGATCCTCAGGGAACGCTGACTACCGTGGTCCAGCCGAGCTACGCCTGGTCGATCAAGCCCCTGACTGGCGGCGGATTCGTTGTCCCCAGCTATCCCGGCATCTACACGCTCGACGCGAACGGCGGGAACTTCACGACGGTGGTGGCCAACCACGGGGCCGACGACGTCCCGTACGGCGTCGCCGCGACGACGGACGGCGGTTACCTCTATACTGACACCTACCGCCACCGGGTTCTGAAGGCGAAGACTGATGGGACTATCACGGTCGTCGCAGGCACAGGCGTCGAAGGCTTCTCCGGGGACGGCGGCCCCGCGACGGCGGCAAGGCTCGCTTATCCGTGGGACGTCCTTGCGCTTCCGGACGGCGGCTTTCTTCTCTCGGACTACGTTAACCACCGCATTCGCAAAGTGGATGCGAACGGGATCATCACGACGGTCGCAGGAAACGGCATCGCGCGCGACGCAGGCGACGGCGGATCGCCCTTGGCGGCGTCCATCCCTTGGCCGACCGCCCTCGCGGCCACGGCCGACGGCGGTTACCTGATCGGCGAGTGGAACGGGCGCGTCCGCAAGGTGTCGCCTGCCTTCATCATCGTCGCGATCGACATCAAGCCCGGCACTTATCCGAACTCGATCAATCTCGGCTCAAAAGGAACCGTCCCGGTGGCGATCCTCAGCTCCGACGCGTTCGACGCCACCACGATTGATCCCTCGACCGTGACTCTCGCCGGCGCACCGATCAAGGTCGCCAACAACGGGCGGTTCCTCGCCTCGGCGCAGGACGTGGACGGCGACGGGCGTCTCGACCTGATCGTGCACGTGGACACGACGGCGCTTGCACTGACCGGAGACGAAGACTTAGCCATTCTCGAAGGGCAGACGTGGGCGGGCCAATTGATCCGGGGAACCGACTCGGTGCGTCTCGTGCCCTAACTCGGTAACCACGAATGCACCCGCATGGACACCAATCCCAACGCACAAAACTCAAACCAACCCATGAAAACATTCCCAAAACACTTCTCCGGAATGCCCACACTCAAAACTCGCCCCACCAGGGCCGTTCTGGCGTATCTCTTTGGCGCGGTAAGGACGCGTTCCACCGCGTCCCTGGCTTCCCCCGATCGGGACCGATTACCCGGAAACAATCGGCGGGAAAACCTGGAGAACTCGGTATTCACATCGCCACCGTCTCGGCCGAACGTCCGCCATAGGGAGACAAGTGGGACGCGGCGGAACGCGTCCCGACCGACGCTAAACCGATACTTTCTCGCCGTGGCGCTCATGGGTGCGTTCATCGCAATATCGCCCCTCCTCGCTGAGGTGCCCGGCGTGATCAGAGTCGAGGGCACTCTCGATGTCAAAGGCAACCCGCACAACGCGACGGCACGCTTGAAATTCGCGCTCGTCAATTCCACGGGCACAGAAACGTATTGGAGTCACGACGGCACTTCAAGCGCCGGCAACCAGCCGACAGGTTTTGTGCAGGTTCCCGTGGTGGACGGAATGTACTCCGTGAAACTCGGGGATACCAGCCTCCCCGGGATGACCCAACCGATTCCGGTCAGCGTCTTCGAGAACGCGGCCGTGTTTCTGGTCACTTGGGCGAGTACCGATGGCAAAGCATTCCAACCGGTCGAGGTCGCACGCATGACGGCCAGCGGGTACGCCTTGAATGCGGCCCGAGCCGAATCCGTGAAGGATGGCGCCATCACCGCCGACGGCCTGGCCGCCGGCTCGGTGACTTCGGATAAACTGGCCGACCAATCCATCACTGCCGCCAAGCTCGCCAGCAATATCAGCTTAACGACCACGGGCACGATCACGGCTGGTTCGTTTAGCGGGGATGGCTCCGGATTGACCGGTCTCAATGCGGCCAATCTGACCGGCATCATTCCAGACGCCCGGCTCTCCGCCAACGTCGCCCTGCTGAATAGCAGCCCGACGTTTTCGGGCGCGGTGACGGCCAGTTCGTTTGCGGGGAGTGGTACAGGATTGATCGGCCTCAATGCCGCAAACTTGATCGGCACAATTTCCGACGCGCGCCTTTCGGGCAATGTCGCTCTGTTAAGCGGGAGCCCGACGTTCAGCGGAACGGTAACGGCCAATTCATTTAGCGGCAGCGGCGCTTCTCTCACCGGCCTGGATGCCGGAAATATCAGCAGCGGCACGCTCGCCGACGCGCGGCTTTCCTCGAACGTTCCACTGCTCGACGGGAGCCAGACCTTCACCGGATCACCGACTTTCAGCGGCGCGGTCAGCATGTCCAACAAACTGAACGTGGACAGCGGCACGTTGTACGTCGATAGCCCCAATGATCGCGTTGGCATCGGCACGACCACGCCAGCGACCACGCTCGACGTCAACGGTACGATCAAGGCCACGAGCTTTTCCGGTGACGGCTCCGGATTGACGGGGCTAAGTGGAGCGAACTTGACCGGGACGATTCCCGACGCGCGTCTTTCGAGCAACGTGCCGCTGTTAAACGGGAGCGCGACGTTCACCGCACCCCAGACCTTCGCCACCACCGTCAGCATGTCCAAAAACCTAAACGTGGATGGCGGGACCCTCTCTGTGGATTCCTCGAACAATCGCGTCGGTATTGGTTCCAGCAGCCCGGTGCAATTGCTCGATCTGGTGCAGACTGACGGCAGCGACGTCGCGGTCCGGTTTGGCACGACGAGCAGCGGCGGTAGTAGCAGTGGAGTCATCTCGACTTCTCGGTCTGCAGGCAACGCAACCAAAGTCGGAAGCGCAAGCTGGGTAAACACAAGCAATGTCAGCGTCAGCGATAATCTCTATGCCACGGCTGGTCCTGTTGTAACCGGTGACCTGCTGGCAACCGATTTTGGATTCAGCCTCCCGGCCTCTGCGATCATTCAGGGAATCTCTGTCGCGGTTGAGGACAAAGCGAACGGCGGATCGTACACTCCAGCCTGTGGGGTGAAATTGAGCCTGTCAGGTTCGAACGCCAGGTCGCAAATCTTTTCTGGCTCAGAGGAAGCGGTGCGCACTTATGGATCCTCAACAGATCTGTGGGGAACGACTCCGACGATTGCCGATATCAACAGTTCATCCTTTGGCGTGTCCCTCAATTACGAGGTCGGGGACAACCAAACGGTCTCCGTCGATCACATCGAGGTTAAAGTCTATTATACGCTTCCTCAGTTTACCCTGGGCCTCGATGCGAGTGAGGCTGAATTCGTCCTTTCCGATGGCTCGGACCTCAGTAGGCCATTGCTCAGCGTCAGTCCCTCCGGGACGGTGACGGCCAATTCCTTTGTCGGCGACGGTTCGCAATTGACCGGCGTCGATACCAGCACGAGCAACGAATACAACACGTCCGTCAGTTTCAGTGGCGGCACCTTGAGTGTCACGGATGGGGGAGGAACGAAGAGTGCGAACATCAGTGCCCTCGCGGCTTCCGATGGCAGTCGGGCTTCTGCGCTGTCCGTCGATTCCAGTGGCAATGTCGGCATCGGCACGACGAGCCCGACCACGAAGCTCGACGTCAGTGGCACGGTCAAGGCGACTCTCTTTTCCGGGGATGGCTCAGGATTAACGGGCCTGAGCGCGGCTAACTTGACCGGGACAATTTCGGATGCGCAACTGTCCAGCAATGTTCCGTTGCTCAATGGAAGCCAGACCTTCACAGGATCGCCGACATTCAGCGGTGCAGTCAGCATGGCCAACAACCTGAACGTGGACAGCGGCACGCTTTACGCCGATGCCGCAAACAACCGCGTGGGCGTCGGCACCACTGCTCCGTCTGCTGCGCTCAATGTCAAAGGCTCCACCTCGACCGACGTGCTGTTGGTGGAAAAGAGCGATGGCACGGACCGTTTCGAAGTCCGCTCCGACGGCCATTCAGGATTTAACCACAGTTATCCGGACGCCACGCTGAACGTTCGAGCCGCCAGCAGCGATCTCCAGTGGTTCCGCGTGGAAAACTCGACCGGATCGAGTTCCGCCTTAACCGCCTGGTCCGTCGGGGTCGGTATCGGGATCGATGAGCCGACCGCCCAGCTCAACGTCCGGGGAAGCACCGCGAGCGACCTGTTTCTGCTCGAGAAGAGCAACGGCACAAAAGTGTTCAAAGTCGATTCCAGTGGCAACGTCGGAATCGGCACGACGTCACCCACAACGGCCCTGGAGGTGAACGGAACGGTCAAGGCCACGAGCTTCAGCGGCAGCGGCGATTCCACCTTCAGCGGAGTTGTCAGCATGAAGAACAGCCTGTACGTGGACAAGAATCTGGACGTGGATGGGGATCTGAATGTGGATAGCGGCTTGCTTTATGTGAAAGACACCGACAACCGCGTGGGCATCGGCACCACCTCGCCAAGCACTCACCTGCATGTGGCGCATTCCAGTACCGGCGCCAACTCCTATATTGCGCTAATCGAAAACACCTCCACCGATGGCGGCGCCGATGGATTGGGCATCAAGGTTGGCAACCCGGTCAATCCCGGCGCAGGCCAAAACTTCATTACGTTCTATAAAGGCACCGGCGATTCCGTCGGAGCAGTCGAAGGCAACGGCAGCGGCGGGGTCAGCTTCAAGACGAGCAGCGCCGATTACGCCGAATTCCTGCCCAAGCTGGATAAATCCGAATCCATCGAGAAGGGCGAGGTCGTCGGTGTGTTTGGCGGAAGCGTCAGCCGCCGGACCCAAGGCGCGGACTGGGTGATGGTCACGAGCTCGAATCCCATCGTCCAAGGCAACGATCCGGGCGACGAACAACGCGGCAACTACGCGCTCGTCGCGTTCCTGGGCCAAGCGCGCGTCAAAGTTCGCGGCCCGGTCAAGTTGAATGACTACATCGTCGCGTCGGGGCTGGAAGACGGCACAGCGGTGGCAGTTTCGCTGAAATCGCTCCGAGCGTCTCAAGAGCCGTTGGTGATTGGGCGAGCCTGGGAATCTTCCGGCCACCCTGGCGTTAAGTGGGTCAACACCCTGGTTGGCCTTCCACACGCCAGTTCGACGGAGATGGCATTGGGATTCGTCCAGGCTCAGGAGTCGAGCATCGAGCAGTTAAGAACTGAGAACGTTACTTTGAAGGCGGAGAACACCGCGATGAAGAAACGCCTGGACGCCATCGAGCGGTCGGTGGCCTCCCTGACCCGTGAACGGACCGAGAGTCGCGCCAGCGCACGTTCTGCAAAACAGGCTGAGGCTCCGTTGACGCTGACGGCGGTTGAATGAGGAAAAGAATTCATCCTGAAAGCAAGCTCTCCATGAACCGTCGCTTCGTAGCCGCCGAGGTAACGAGGCGGAGATCGTGGTTAAAACCAATATCCGCCTCCTCACGTCGGCGGCTACGGTTCATGGTCCCAATGCACGCCCTATGGATTTGGAGGCTTTCCATGGACCGGAGCGCCGAACTCCGATTCGGCACGCAGCGCTCCCATCCTCGAAACGCGCCGGGCTGCAGATCGGCGCTTCGACGGCTGGCGCTTTCGAGACAGCCCCCTTCCCAAAGGAGCCGAAGGTTCACGGCTCCTGACCCCACCGACAAGATTAGGAGCTCTGAGGCTGCTCACGTCCAGGAGCCGGCGCGAGGAACAGTGCTCACTTGGCTTGGAGTCAATCCGGCCGTTGCTTTTAAAACCGCGCCGGTTCTACGCGAGCAACTCTTTCACAATTTCCCCGCTTACATCCGTGAGCCGAAACTCGCGGCCCTGGAATTTGTAAGTCAGTTGCGTGTGATCGAAGCCGAGCAGATGCAGAATCGTCGCCTGGAGATCATGCACGTGGACTTTGCCTTCGACCACGTTGTAGCCGAGTTCATCGGTCACGCCGTGGGTGTATCCGCCCTTGATGCCGCTGCCAGCCAGCCAGAGGCTGAAGGCGCGTGGGTGATGATCGCGGCCCAGAAACTTTGAGCCGTCCCGCTCCTCGTTCATTGGCGTGCGGCCAAACTCGCCGCCCCAGATCACCAGCGTGTCCTCCAGCAGCCCGCGCTGTTTCAAATCTCTCACCAATGCGGCCATCGGACGGTCGGTCTCGCGCGTCCGCTTTTTCAACCCGGACGGATGAACGATATCGGTGTCCTCGTTCACGCCGTGCGTGTCCCAGCCGCGGTGATACAACTGAACGAAGCGCACGCCGCGTTCGATCAGCCGGCGCGCGAGCAAGCAGTTATTCGCGAACGAAATCTTGCCGGGCTCGGTGCCGTACATTTCGTGGATGTATTTCGGCTCCCCGGAAATCTCCATCAACTCGGGCGCGCTCGACTGCATGCGGTAGGCCATCTCAAATGCGTTGATCCGGGTGCTGATTTCGGGATCGCCCACGTCTTCGAGTTGCATCCGATTCAAATCCCGAAGCGCGTCGAGCGAACGCCGCCGCCGCGCGGAATCCATCCCCGGCGGATTCGAGACGAAAAGGATCGGATCCCCCTGCGAGCGGAACTGGACGCCCTGATAAACGGTCGGCAAAAAGCCGCTGCTCCAGCAGGCGGTCCCGCCGCTGGGCAATCCGCCACCCGAGAGCATCACGACGAAGCCCGGCAAATCCTGGCTCTCACTGCCCAGTCCGTAATTCAGCCACGAGCCCATGCTCGGCCGGCCGATCTGCGTCGCGCCGGTATTCAGGAAAATTTGGGCCGGGGCGTGGTTGAACGCGTCGGTCACCATCGAACGAATCAGCGTGATATCGTCCGCGACTCCGGCCAAGTGCGGGAGCAACTCCGATAGTTCCATCCCACACTGCCCGTGCTTGGAGAATCGGTAGGGCGTACCAAGCATCTTCGGCACGCCTTTGATGAAGGCGAAGCGTTCGCCTTTGAGAATCGATTCCGGGCACGGCTTCATGTTCAGTTCCACGAGCTTCGGTTTGTGATCGAACAGGTCGAGCTGCGAAGGCGCGCCTTCCATGAACATGTAAATGACGCGTCGGGCTTTCGGCGCATAGTGCGGCGGTCGTGGCAGGAGCGGATTGGACACCCATGAGGCCGCGCGGACAGTTCCGCGCTGATCGTTGAGCAGGGAGGCGAGCGCGGCCGCGCCAATGCCACAGGCGCATTTCCCAAAGAAATGCCGCCGGGTGAGGGCGTGCAGGTTTTGTTGATGGAAGGACGTGAATTGGCAGTTCATATTGGGCGTGTCGGCGGCGCGGCGCTGTCAAATCGAGGCAATGACTAATGTCCAATGACGAATGACGACAGAATGACGAATCCCCAATGAATTCAGGACCGCGCAGCGCGGCAGCACCGCTTCGTCATTTGGCATTTGGGATTCTTTGGCCATCAGGTCCTTCGTCATTCGACATTTACCCTTTGGTGATCGTTTCATCCAGATTGAGCAACACGTTGGCCACCACGGTCCACGCGGCCAGTTCGCACACGTCAAAACCTTCGGGCGCCTTGCCCTCCGCCCCAAAGGCCATCACTTCGGCGGCTTTGACGTCCGTTTTGAATCGCGCCAGTTCGTCCTGGTAAAGAGCCAGCAAACGATCCAGTTCCTTGGGCTTTGGCTCGCGCGCCACGCATGAACGAAATGCAAACCTCGCCCGCTTCACCGGATCCGGGCCGACTCCCGTTGTGATTCGGCGCGCCAGGACTTGTGCGGCTTCCACGAAGGCCGGATCGTTGAGCGTGGTCAAGGCTTGCAGCGGCGTGTTCGTGCGCGGACGGCGCGTGCAGGCGTATTCGCGGCTGGGCGCGTCGAACGACATGAAAGCCGGATAGGGCGAGGTGCGTTTCCAGTAGGTGTACAGGCCGCGCCGGTATTTGTCCTCGCCTTTGCTGATCGTCCACTTTTCGTCACCGTAGATTTGCGTCCAAATTCCGTCCGGTTGGTGGGGATAGACGCTCGGTCCCCCGATCCTGGTCTTGAGCAGTCCGCTCGCGGCCAAAATGACATCGCGCACGGTTTCCGCCGGAGCGCGAAATCGCGGTCCACGGGCGTAGAATCGATTCGCCGGATCGCGCTCGAGCAGATCTGGAGTCGCGCGCGAGGATTGTCGATAAGTCCCAGAAGTCACGATCAAGCGATGGAGCGCTTTCACATCCCAGCCGAGACGCATCAACTCCGTCGCCAGCCAATCCAGCAATTCGGGATGCGACGGCGGCGTGCCCTGCGTTCCGAAATCTTCGACGGTTTCCACGAGGCCGCGGCCAAAGTATTCAAACCAGATGCGGTTCACGATGACCCGCGCGGTGAGCGGATTGTTCGAATCCACGAGCCATTTCGCCAGGCTCAGCCGATTCAGCGGCGCGTCTTCGGGCCAAGGCTGAAGCATCGCGGGGACACCCTGAGAGACTTTGTCCCCTTTGTTCAGGAAATTACCCCGGACGTGAATGTGCGTGTCCCGCGGCTTCTCCTGCTCCTTCATCACGAGCGTGGTCGGGATTTCCTTTTTGAGCTGTTCCTCGATCTTTTTTTGCTGAGCCAGCGCCTCGCGCGTTGGCTTGAGCTCCGGAGCAATCGAACGGTAGTGAGCGGATAAATCTTCCTTCTGCTTCGGCGTGCGATCACGCGGTGCCACGCTCAAAACCTTCAGTGTGGCCGCCGGCAATATCGTTTCCGGCACGGGGTGATCATTCGGAGTGACTGACAATCGGAAACGCCCCAGGTTCGCTTCCGCGAATTTGGAATCGTGTTTGAGAATGACGGTGAGCGTGGTTCCATTCTCGAACCCGACCGGCTGGTCGGTTCCAAAAACGGCGTAACGCTCGATGCGGAAACCGTCCTTTCCGGCATCGACCGCCCAGCCTGCGCCTTCCTTGCCATCGATCAAATTCGTGACGCTATGGTCCTTCTGCGTGTAATCGGCGCCGGCGGACTTGAAGATGAGTTGCACCGCGCCTTTGGGACCGGCTTTCGGCGCGGCTTTCACCTCCAGGCGGCTCAACACGAAACTTCCGTTGGCGTGGCGTCCAAGACCTTTCTTCGGAAGACTGTCGTCCGGCAGGACTTCAAGCCGCAGCCCCGTGAGCATTTTCAAATCCGTGTGAGCGACGACGGTGTAGGAATCGTTGGTGGGATTGGTGCCGCTGGCTAAGAGCGATTTGTCCTCGAGCTTCGTCAATGTCGCGCCGCCTGCGGACATAAAGCCCGCCGGGTCGAGCACGGTCCAGTGCACGGCTTCGTCCGCCATCTTGTATTCCCAAGCGGCCTGCGAAGCATCGAGTTCCGGGGTTTGGGTCTTCATGATCTTCTCCAAGCGGGCAAGCTCGGATTTATTTTTCTCCCGGCCCGCGGCTTGTTCCGGCGAGGGCACGTCCAATTGCGGTTCATCCACGGTGTTGAAGAACGCGAAGAACTGGTAGTAATCCTTCATGGTGAAAGGATCGTATTTGTGGTTGTGGCACTGGGCGCAGCCCAGAGTGGTGCCCAGCCAGATAGACGCCGTTGTGTTGACGCGGTCCACGATGGTTTCGACGCGCGCTTCCTCTTTGTCCACGCCGCCTTCGGTGTTGAACATGGTGTTGCGGTGAAAGCCGCTGGCGATCTTCTGTTGGACGGTGGCGTTGGGCAGCAGGTCGCCCGCGATTTGTTCGATCGTGAACTGATCAAACTTCATGTTCTGATTGAGCGCTCCGATGACCCAGTCGCGGTAAAGCCACATCTGGCGGCCGGGATCCTTTTCGTAGCCGTGGCTGTCGGCATAGCGCGCCAGATCGAGCCACATCCGTGCCCAGTGTTCGCCGTAGTGGGGCGACGATAATAAGCGTTCCACTGCTTTGTCCCACGCATCCGGACTTTCGTCAGCGATGAATTGGTCCACCTCTGACACGGTGGGCGGCAAGCCCGTCAAATCCAGCGCGAGCCGACGGATCAGCATGGCTTTCTCGGCCTCCGATGAGGGATTCAATCCCTCTTTCTCTAGTCGCGCCAGAATGAAATGGTCGATTCCGTTGCGTGGCCAGGCGGCACTTTTCACTTGGGGCAATTCCGGGCGAATCGGTTTGACATAGGCCCAGTGAGTTTGCTCCGGCGCGGCTGCCTCAGCGGAAAGCAGGCCGGCGAAGAGCATCAGAGTGGCTGTGCCGGCGCGGATCGTTGTCCAGATCATTACCGGAGACTATACGCTCCAAGACGAGGGGCTTCCAATCAGAAATCTCCGAGTAGTTGGTAACGCCGGCTTTTGAGCCGGCCAGTTGCGAGATCTATCGGCCGCGCCGTCCACGAGGCAGGAAGGCCTTGGAACTTGCCGACAGGAATGTCGGCGTTACGCCGGCACCGACAGCGCGCTCTTTCAGCGCCGTGTGGGTTTGGCCACAAAATTGGCTCACCGTCGAAGGACCGGATGGAGTTGCGTCGCCAAGAAGCGCTGTGACTTTGCGGCGAGGAACTGGCGCGAGCTTTTGGACTGCGGCGACGGAGACCGCGGAGTCGCCGCTTCTGCTCGGGACCACTCACCAGGCTGCATCTGGCTCAAACTCGTCGAACACTTTGACCTGATCCAGCTTGAATCGGTAGATGCTCTTGACCTGCGCCGTGGAGGCCGTGCGCTCAAACCATCGTGCGGAACTCCACGGATACTGGCTCGCCACGGGCACGAGTCCGTGTTTCACCGGATTCTGATGCACGTAATTGAGTCGCGCCAGATAGGAGCGCTGGAAGGTCAACCGCGTCTCCCGATAGTTGAACCAGGCTTGGCGTCCTGGCGCGGTATCGAGTCGGTTCACCCACAAGGCGGTCTTTTTGTGCAGTTCGGCGAGCATGGCGGAAAGACTTTCCGCCGTTTCCTCGTTGCCGGGTGAGTGCCCAACAAAATGATAGTGGTTGGAGAAAACGGCCCAAGCTTCGAGTTGCCAACCGAACGTGGCCGACACCTTCAGCAAGCCACGATGAAGCACTTGAAGTCGATGAGCTCCGGCAAAGTGATTGTGCTTGAGATAGGTGCTAGCAGTCACGAAATACGTGCCCGTGGACGCAAGGCGATGCGACGGCGCATGAGGCCAGGGGATTTTGTCGTCGGGCATCAAGGGAGCATGCGTCCGCCGCCCGCTGGAGACAAGATGCAAGCGTAGACGCGGGCGCCTCGAACTGGCGCGAGCTTTTGGACTGCAAAGCGGTGACTTCGCTTCGCTCCGTCACCGCAGTCCAAGACGCTGGCGCGTTGTTCACGGG
>JACQWK010000485.1 GCA_016209525.1 Verrucomicrobiota bacterium | reverse complement strand
GGCGACGGCGGTCCAGCCACTTCGGCCAGGCTCAACTCTCCGACGTGCGTTGCTGTGGATGCAGCCGGCAACCTTCTCATTGCGGACACACAAAATCATCGCATCCGCAAGGTGACTCCGGTCGGCTTGATCAGCACGTTGGCCGGCACCGGTTCCGCCGCTTTCAACGGCGACGGCGGTCCGGGCACCTCGGCTTCATTCCAATCGCCTCAAGGCCTGGCGCTCGACGCAGCAGGGAATCTTTATGTTGCCGACTCGCAAAACCATCGAGTTCGCAAGCTGGCTCCCGACGGTCGGATCAGCACGATTGCGGGAAGCGGCGCACGAGGATTCGGCGGAGACGCCGGGCCGGCGATTCTTGCGAATCTCAATTCTCCGAGTCGTGTCGCCGTGGACGCCGCGGGCAATCTGTTGATTGCCGACACCGGCAACCATCGTATCCGCAGGGTGACACCGGCGGGTTTGATTACGACCATTGCGGGCGCGGGAACATTCGGATACTCGGGCGATGGCGGTTTGGCAACGGGCGCCCAGCTCTATTCCCCTGGAGGCGTAGCGTTGAATGCGGCGGGCGATCTGTTCATTGCCGACACGCAGAACCACCGCATTCGCAAAGTGAGCGTGCGAGCCGAGCCGCCTGTGGTTGAACCGGCTCTCGGCGTGCCTTTTGTCGAACGTCAATTGCCGTCGAACTACACGCCGTCGGCCAAATTTGTGGTCACATTGCAGGCGAAGGCCCCTGCCGGCACTCAGGTGTACGCGGTCGAGGATCAACCTCCAGCAGGTTGGGCGGTGGGAACCATCAGCCACGCCGGCTCCTTTTCCCCCACCGATCAGATGGTCCGCTTTGGTCCGTTTTTCGACGCGACGGCGCGGAACCTGACCTACGAAGTGACGCCACCCGCTGGAGAAAGCGGCACCGAGGAATTTCGCGGCAAAGCTTCGGCCGATGGAGTGGACAGCGCCATCGGCGGACTGAACACAATCGCTCTGGCGGACCTTGGCCAAAGGCATCCGGCGGACAACAATCCGGCGGACAATCGGATGAAGATTTCCGAAGTGACCGCTTACGGTGCGGCCTGGCGGAGCGGGACCAGTTGGCCGACCGGGCCCAATCCGATCCCGATCAGCTATCTCACACGCGCGGGCGCACTCTGGAGAGGCGGAGAAACCTATCGACTCGACCCGAACATTCCCGAACCGCCGCTGTGGTGGGTAAACGATACAGCCGCCGCCCCGCAAAACCGCGGTAGCGGACGAGCGAATGTGTCGTTAATGGCGCAATCCAGTTCGCCACCTTGGGTGACCGGGCATTTGCCCGATCGCTTCGTTCCCGGCCAGGCCTTTGTCATCCAGCTTGCGGTGCGGCCGCCTGCCAACGCTTCCGCATATGCGGTCGAAGATCGCTTGCCGGACGGCTGGACCGCATCGAGCATTAGCCACGACGGCGCGTGGGATGCGCGGAACCGACAGGTGAAATGGGGTCCGTTCTTCGACAATCAACCGCGTCAGTTGCGTTACGAGATTGTGGCGGCGGCCGACAGCACCCAGGCAGTCGTCTTTCAAGGGACGGCGTCATTCGATGGCGCCAGCAGCGTGATCGCAGGACAACGGCAGTCACGGGCGACGAGCCGGCTGGGCCGAATCGGGCAGTTGTCCAGCGGCGAGCTGCAGATCGAACTGCACGGTCGGATCGGCGCAAAATATGTGATCGAGGCGTCATCGAATCTGCTCGATTGGACGAGGGTCGGCGAAGCAACCAACACCGACGGGACTCTAGTGTTCAAGGATGAGGGAAGCGTCCGTTCACAACGGTTCTATCGAGTCGTGTCACCGTGACGCTCGAGGGACAATCCGGTGAATGCGAAGCCGGTCCAGAGCGCGGGGAGAGCGATCCAGGCTGAGGGGGCATGCTCGTTTTTGTGCAACGTGAGAAGAGAGTTGCCACGCACTGAATCCACGGTGGCTTTGCCTTGATCGAGCGTGCCGATCGCGGCTAAGACAATGATGAAGACAAGGATTAAGAGGAAGATGGTAGGATGAAAATGTCGAAGGTTGCGCTTTCGGGGATTGCTAACCCCGAGGTTGTCTAATAGCGCACCACAGTAATCCCGACAACGCGCTCGAACGCGGCATCTCGACTCACCAATCTCAAGCCCCACACACGTGCGGTCGCGGCAATCCAGTTGTCGTTTTCGCCCAGCCTGGTCCCCTGTTCGGCCAACTCTCGTTCAATTCGACCAGCTTCCCAAGCCACTTGCAGATGAAGGTTCAGGATGCGCACTTTGCGCAGGAGATGATCCAGAGCGTCGGGAGAGTTGAAACCCGACGCCAATTCTCCCCAAGTGATAATCGAAACTTCAAGGGCTTGCGCGCGATGGCTGGCCAGAAATTGGCTGGCTGGACCCCGGCGTCGATCTCGGCGTTCTTGAAGCAGATCGATCCAAAAGGTCGTGTCAGTCAGCACGGCGTGTCACTCGCTTGCGTTCGCGGACGCGCTCCAACACCTCGATATCTACGTTGAGCGGGCCTTCGATATTCTCCAAGTGCTTTTCCAGATCCCCGAACGTCCGGATCGGCGGCGGCACGAACCTCTTCACAACATCGCTGAAGCTCTCGTTGCTCTTCTTATGCTCCAGAAGGGCGGCATAGGCTTCGTCGCTGAGCATCACATTTTTACTCATATACATAGGATATGCATAGAGCCGCGTCGGTCAAGCTCGTGCAAATGCTATTGAGCATCGGTGAGGTCGGCGATCCATCCCTAGTCCTTGTCTTCATCATTGTCTTAATCACCCGCGCTGCAAGCCGCGGGGCAGACTAAGACAATGATGAAGACAAGATTCCCGGCCAGATTTCGCTCCGGGTTTCGTATGGCAAGGTGATGAAGAGTTTCTGTTTCGATCCCAACCGGCCGCGGGGATCCTCGGCAGGTGAATTCCGGCTGTTGAGCCTGTTCCTGATGCAAGGGCTCAATTGTTTCGGATACCATCGCGACTGCTCCACTGGCAGACGCTGCCCGCGCAGAATGGCCGCTTTCCTGCACATGTGCATGGCGGCGATCCGACTGCTGGCGTCCTTGCTTATTGTTCAAGCAAGCGCCCAAGAGGTTCGTGACGATTTCAACGACGCCAATGACGCCGGCTGGACGCGGCATTCGCCATTGGCTCAGTTCGGTTCGTCCGGCGCTTTCAGTTTTCCCAACGGCGGCTATCGTATTCAGACGACCGCGCCTTCGCCCGATCCCGACTCTTTCGGGCCTGGTCGCGCCTACAGCGTGCGCTCCGAGGTCTATTCGGACTTTTACATCGAGGTGGACATTGTGAATTGGGACAACAACCTGCCCCAGGCCTTCGGGATTCTGGCGCGCGTCGCAACACCGGGGCTGGGAACCACCACCGGCTATGCCTTTTCCTGGGACCGCGGCGACACGCCCAACAGCGGCAATGTCGATCTGGTTCGCATCGATCAGGAACGCACAACTCACCTGTCCCCTTCCGGCGAGGAAGACATTCAATTGCAGCCAGGGAAGCAATACCGTTTCGTTTTCATCGGACGCGGCCCATCGCTCGAAGGACGCATCTTCGAACTGCCAGACGCCAACCGCGCCACGCTAACCGTGTCCGCCTCCGATGCCACCTACGCGAGCGGGCGCGCCGGGTTGCTCGCCGTGGACGACAGTGATGGGCTCGACAGGACCGCCGACGTCACCTTCGATAATTTTTTCGCCACGGACCGAGAGCTGAAACTAACACCGCTCGTGCCACCGACGCTGACGATTCAACACGACACAGCCGGCCGTATTTTGATCTCGTGGCCTGCGACTGCGGTTTCCTTCATCCTGGAGGAAACTGACGACTTATCCCTCCAGGCGAGCTGGCAACCAGCAAGAGTATCTCCTGCCTTAGCGGGTGATCTGAACCGGATTCTCCTACCCGCATCAACCACGTCGAAGTTCTATCGATTGCGACGGCCCTGAGATTGGCCAACTCTCGGAAGACAGGTTCACTCCGTCTTGCCAATCACGTCGATCGGCGCCTCAGAGGCACATCCAGAGGAGCGCGGACAGCCTTGTCCGCGAGATCAGCGCTTTTCAGATTGTGTTTTAGGAACCTGTTTTGGTTAGGTCAGCCTATCCGCCTGTGCCGCCCAGCGACTCCCCGGACGGAAGGGCAACCTACGACAGGCTCCCACAGATTCGCGCGGACATGACGGTCCGCGCTCCGAGCGTCATCACTGCGCGCAGAGAAGCCGCGGGCGCCTTGGCACAAATTCAGATGGACACGTCTCTTGGTCTCAAGTTAGGTCTTCGATGCACCCTCGCCAAGATCGGCTCGATCTGCGAGAATCCGATCCAGCCTCATATGAAAACCAGAAACACTTCCCACATTGCGTCTCTTCCTCCGTTCTGCATCAACCAAAACGAAAATACAGGTCGTAGATGGATTCGCGTTTTGCGAAACAAAACGGCATGCTTTCGCGACGAAGGAGCGAAAACATTTGCCTTGCTGCTGCTCGCGATCACTGCGCCGATTGCCACGCTCGCGCAGCGGCCTGCGCAAGCTAGACCCGCACCCGACCTCGCCAATGTTCCGTACGGGCCGCACGAACGAAACGTCCTTGATCTCTGGAAGGCCAAGTCGGATTCACCAACGCCACTGGTCGTTTTCATCCATGGTGGAGGCTTTCGCGGAGGCAGCAAGGAAGCCCTCTCCCCTGCCCTGCTCCGCGGTTGCTTGGAAAATGGCATATCCGTCATGGCCGTGAATTATCGGTTGTCACCCGAAGTCAGTTTCCCCGCTCATTACATGGACTGCGCGCGCGCCATCCAATTTGCGCGCTGGAAAGCCAAAGAATGGAACATCGATCCCAAGCGTGTGGGCGCCACAGGCGGCTCGGCCGGAGCCGGCACCTCGCTCTGGCTCGGCTTCCACGATGATCTGGCCGATGCGAGAAGCGATGATCCAGTGCTGCGCCAATCCACGCGACTAATTTGCATGGCCGTCAATGGCGCACAGTCCACGTATGATCCGCGCGTGATCAAAGAGTGGATCGGCGGCCGAGCTCATGAGCACCCAGCTTTGGAAGGCTTTTACGGATTGAAGCATGATGAATTGGACAGTCCCAAGGCGCACAGAATGTACGAGGCCGCCGCGCCGATTACCTATCTCAGCAAGGATGATCCGCCTGTGATCGCCTTCTACGCCGAACCGAAGGGCCCTCTTCCTTCCGACGCAAAACCCGGACAAGGCATCCACCACATCAACTTCGGTCTGAAGCTCAAGGAAAGGATGGATGCCCTCGGACTCAAGTGCGCGATTCGTCACCGCGACGACGGCGCGTCGCCGGACCGCGAATCTGTGGAATTTTTTGTGCGGCATTTTGGGTTGAAGTCCACCAGGCAGCCGAATCAACAGTGAATTGAGCAGTCTTGCTAACCCAAGCCCTATTTGGTCAAGGGAGCGATCCCCAAACTCGTAGCGCAGACTTGCAGTCTATCAGTATCTCCAGAAATCGTCGCAAGCCGCTACGATTTTTCCGGCGCGCGGCCGTCCAGGCCGCCGCGGCCGCACACGGAAGGTGAGGCTCGGAGATTTTCGGACGCCTCGGGCTTTCGGAGCCGCTGCGGCCTGGAAGGCCGCGCGCCGTTTTGGTTGCGGCTGTGCCGCGTGGCGCTGTATCGCGATAGCTTTTCTGTCCAAACGGATTCCAGCGGAGCTTGGGTTTGCCACTTTGCGCCAGCCGATTTGCCCCTTGCCACGTTCAGGCTCGAACATCCCGATTACGCCGAAACAACGGTCGCGCTTGCCAGCGAACGTGGAATTCCTGCCCATGACCTTCAGCTTGTCTCCATCAAAACGCTCCTCGCACACCAGGCTGGTTCATTTCGCATCGAGGATGTACTGCCAGGCGAATACGAGATTTCATTCGTCTTCAGAGTCACTTCCGGCGGAATGGCTGAACCCCGGGCTCGGCCACCCGTTGGCCATTTTCGGAAGGACGTGATCGTCCCGCCTTATGTTGCAATGAAGGGAGAACCGGTTGATCTGGGAACCATCGTCATTCCGGGGGAGGCGTTTCCGCGGCTCTGACTGATCTTCCCCCCTCCGATGGCGGAAGATCAGTCAGGCATCGAATGCCGCGAAGCGTTTGGAGGTTGGAGCATCCATGAAATCATTTGACTTCGATGACCTTGCGCAACACATTCCCGTCGCCAGATAAGAATTTGGCGGTTGACCTCGCGAGCTGGAGGTCCGATTAGTTGTGGTTCAGGAACCTCGCGAATACAACATCTGGTAGTTTTGGCTTTACTAAAGTTGCGTTTTTTGCTGTTCTTGAGTGCCAATGTATTTGAAGAACCTGACGCTCCTAGGTTTTAAGTCCTTCGCGGACAAGACCTCGCTGAATTTCCTTCCGGGAGTTTCGGCCATCGTGGGTCCGAACGGTTGCGGGAAGTCGAACATTTCAGACGCCATTCGGTGGGTACTAGGCGAGCAGTCAGCCAAGGCTCTTCGCGGCGGTGAAATGGCCGACGTCATCTTCAATGGCACGGACGCTCGAAAGCCGCTCGGGATGGCAGAAGTTTCTCTGAGCATCGGTGACATCGACGAGGAACATTTGAAAGCGGCTGGGGTGGAATTGGCCTACAATGAGGTCACGCTCACTCGGCGGGTTTTTCGCGATGGCGGGAGCGAATACTTCATTAACCGAACCCCTTGCCGGTTAAGGGATATCCAGCAATTGTTCATGGGCACCGGTGTCGGGCGGGCCAGCTATAGCATCATGGCGCAAGGGAACATCACGCAGATCATCTCCAGCAAACCCGATGACCGGAGGATGGTGTTTGAGGAGGCGGCAGGGATTACGAAGTACAAGGCTCAAAAGCGCGAATCCCTCCGAAAACTGGAGTATACGGAGCAGAATCTGTTGCGAGTTTCGGACCTCATCCGGGAGGTAAAACGCCAGATTGGCTCGCTCCAGCGCCAAGCGGGGAAGGCCCGGCGCTACAAACAATTGATGATGGAACTCCAGCACCTCGATACTCAGCTCGCCCGGCATCAGTTCGATTTGCTGCAAGCGGAGATCCGCGAAAAGGAGGAGGCGGGCGAGAGATTGCGAGTCGAAATCGAGGTGAGCACCGAAAGCGTGCTCCGGAGCGAGGAAGAACTCGGACAACTTAGATCCCAACTCTCCGAACTGGAGCAGCAGATTCATTTGGCGGAACAACAAGGCCACGAACTCAAGCATCAAATTGACCGTCACGAAGCGCGGATTCAGTACAATCAGGAACGGCTCCGAGAGTTGGATGCTCAGAACGCGAAGGCGTTGACCGATATCACTCAAGCCGAAGAACGGCGCCTGGCGGCAGATCAGGAAGCGGCGAGTGTAACCCAGCGCTTGGGCGCTTCGGGCAGCGCGCTCGACCGCCATCGCGAGGTCTTGAGAGCCAAACAGGATGGCCAGCAGAAAATCGATCGGGAATTGGCGGAACGTCAGGACGCTTTGCGGAAGGCGCAGTCGGACGTGTTTGCGCTGGCGCAACAATTGACGCGCGTCCGCAACGAACTCACGGCCTTGGATCTGCAGAAACAGGGAAACGTCGTACGCCTGGAAAAATTATCCGCCGAGAAGATTCAGTTGGAGGAGGAACGCGAGCGGCTGGAAGCGCGGCTGCGCGAGTTTGAAGCGCACGTTGAGTCGGAAAAACTGAGCGCTCAAGCCAGCCGCGGCACGGTCGAGGAACGGCAGCAGCGGTTGCGGGAAATTCAGCAGGAATTGAACGGCGCGTCTCAGGAGCTGGATGAGTTGCTGCGTCGCCAGGCGGAGAAGCGCTCCCAGGTCGATGTGCTCGAACAACTGCAAACCGACTATGAAGGTTTCAGTGCCGGAGCTGTGGCCGTCCTGAAAGGCGCCGAACATGTCATCGGTTCGTTGACCGATCGGATTCGAGTTCCGGACCGGTTTATCTCGGCGGTTGAGACCGCGCTGGGACATCACCTTCAATTGGCGCTGACCGAACAGCCCGAAGCGGCTCAAACGATTCTGGCCAGCCTGAGCGCGAACCAGCGAGGCCGGGCCAGTGTGGCTGCCCTCTCCCTGTTAAGCAGGAACGGCGCGCCGACAGGCCGGAATGGCCAGCCGGCGGAAGTGCCCGCAGGTGCCAACGGCGGACTCGCCGCCAATGCTGTCGGCGAGACCGCCAACTTCAAGGTTCCAGCCCTGAGCGTGGTTGAGGCGGACGCTTCGATCCAGCCGCTGATTGATCGCCTGCTTGCCGAAACCTACATTGTTCACGACCTGGCGGCAGCGACGGCGTTCTGGGTCGCCTGTCCCGGCCATCTTCATTTTGTCACGCTCACGGGAGAATTGCTGGACCGCCACGGGATTTACACGGGCGGCACAGGGAACCATTCCGGGAAAACTTCTTCTTCCGTGCTGGGTAGAAAGAACCAAATAGCGGAATTGCGAGCTTTGCTCGAGCAACTCCACAACCAGGTCGCCGAAGCAAGCCGCCGCAAGGGGGCGCTGCAGAGCGAGTTGACCGCCTTGCAGGCCGGTTTGCAGCAAGCGCAGGCGGATCTCCGAATGCACGAAGTGGCCATCGCCACGCGGCAAGGCGAGTTCAACGCTCTCCAAACTTCACTCCGCTCGCTCCATCAGAAAATCGACACAGTTGTTTACGAGATTCAAAGCCTGGCGGCCCAGGATCAGGAGGCGTTGGAGCGTCGCACCGCGCTGTCGGATCAATTGCGGGACTTGGAAGCACGGGAGCGCGCTTTGCAGCAGCACCTGGGAGAGACGAACGCGCTCTTGGAGAAACTCCGCCAGGAACGGGACTTGGCCAACGCGGCGCTCACGGAAACCAAAGTGGCGCTGGCGGCCGAAGAGCAATTGTGCGCTTCTTATCGCCAGCAGGCGCAAGCCCTGCACCAGCGGCTGAAGGAACTGGGGCAAATCTTGGCCCAGCGGCGCGCTGAGGCCGCCTCCTTCGTGCAACGGCGGGCCCAGTGCGAATCGGAGATCGAAGACTCCCAGCGCAAGATCGAGTCGCTGGACCAGGAACGGACACGCTTCAACACGCGCATTGCCGAACTTCTGAGCGAAAAACAGGCGCAGGAAAGCTTCATTTCGGAGCGGGAGGAAGAGCTGCGCGACCGTCGCCGGCGGCTCACGGAGATCCAGGAACAACGCGCCGCCAGCGATGTGGAGCTGGCGCAGAGGCGCATGAGTGTGGACAATCTCCGCCAGCGTGTGCGCGAGAAATACCAGGTGAATCTGGACGACATCCGCAGCGAATGCATCACCATCACCTTCGCCGACCAGGGGCCCCCGCGCGTACAGACGCTCACGCCGGAACAAATGTCCGAGAGCGGCATTTCCACCGATTGGGCGGCGGTGGCCGATCAAGTGGCGGCGCTGCAAAAGCGGATCGACGAAATGGGGCCGGTTAATCTGGTGGCCATCGAGGAATACGAGGAAACCGAGCAACGGCATCAATTCCTCACGACGCAGCACGACGATTTGGTCCAGGCCAAGCAGCAATTGGTGGATATCATCAATCGCATCAACGCCCAGACTAAGCAGATGTTCACGGAGACCTTCAACCAAGTGCGGGAGAATTTTCGCAGCCTGTTCACCGAGGTCTTTGGCGGCGGGAAAGCGGACTTGATCCTGGTGGACGAAGGCGACGTGCTGGAAAGCGGCATCGAGATCGTGGCGCGCCCGCCGGGCAAGCAATTGCAGAGCATTTCGCTGCTGTCCGGCGGCGAACAAACGATGACGGCGGTGGCGCTGCTCTTCGCGATCTATCAGGTGAGACCCAGCCCATTCTGCGTTCTCGACGAACTGGATGCTCCGCTCGACGAATCCAATATCAACCGCTTTATTCGAGTCCTCCAACGATTCCTTCAGCACTCACAATTCGTGATTATCACCCACAACAAACGGACTATTGGGATGGCTGACGTTTTGTATGGTGTGACCATGCAGGAGCAAGGGGTGAGCAAGATCGTGAGCGTGAAGTTCCACAAAGCGAGCGAGCCTGCCGGCGATCACGCCATCGCCCCGTTGGAACCGCAGCCTGTGGCGCCCGTCGAAGAAGAGGAAGATCGCTTGCAGTCAACGGAAGAGACCTTGGATGTCGCGCTGGTCAAATAAATGGCTTCCGCTGGTGATCGGTAGCGGCGGGCGTCCACGCCTGCCGCAGAGGGCGGCTTATTGCCGCCCGGACCTAGCCCCAAATCCAGAGCGCGCTTGATCTTTCAATCCGGCCCCGCCGGGCGGAACGCACGCCACTACGACCGCCGACAGCCCGCAGCTTGCCGGCCCGACCCAGGGCGGCATCAAGCTCTTCATCCTCTCCCCGCGAGGAACGAGTGGGGAGAGGACCTAGGAGAGGGGGAACCGATAACAACGCGCCTCCTCTCCCCAGCACTCCATCACTCCAATCCTCCAGGTTGGCGTGCTGTGGCTCAACAGCCTTGTCGTGGTGCGGATGTTTCGGCTAATCGGCGAGGGCGCCGACCACTGCACGCGAGGGCGCGTGTGCTCCCCATTCCAACCGAGTAGTG
>JACQWK010000475.1 GCA_016209525.1 Verrucomicrobiota bacterium | reverse complement strand
GAAGCCGCAACCCAAACGGCGCGCGGCCTTCCAGGCCGCAGCGGCCGCACACGGAAGGCGAGGCTCGGCGATTTTCGGGTACCTCGGTCTTGTGGAGCCGCTGCGGCCTGGAAGGCCGCGCGCCGTTTTGGTTGCGGCTTCGCCGCGCTGCGCTGTATCGCCGACTTGCCGTCGGCAGAGCGCCGAACGCTCCGGTCTGCTGGGAGTAGTCGGGGCCGGTGCAGGCTGCAAGACTGCGATACAGCAGATTGAAAATCTGCGCTACGAGTTCGTGAAATCTCCGCGTTAGAACAAACTGTTAACTGCGATGCCGAGCACGCTGAGGGGGCCTTGGTCCTCGAGGCCTTCGGTGGCCTTTTCGACTTTCTGCAAGGTCAGCTTGGCATTCCTGTAAAGGGTTTCATCGTTCACCAGTTTGCCGACGGAACCCTGGCCAAGATTGATCTTCTGGAGGATCTCCTTGAGATTCGTCATCGCCACGGTCGTTTCGCGGTAGAGGGTTTCGTCTTTCGCCAGTTTCCCGAGCGTCCCGGTGCCGGTGTTGATCTGATCGATGACATTGCGGGCGTCGGTGATTGTGGTGCGGATGTCCTCGGCGGTGCGGTTGAAGTTGGTGAGCGTGCCGAGCGCTGAGGCATGGAGCGAATCGTCGTAGATCAGCTTGCCGATGGTGCCTTCGCCTTTGGCGATCTGGCTCGAAATATTCGTCAGGTTGTCGAGCGCCGCCGAGAGCTTGGGCCGGTTCTCCTTGAGGAAGTCGGTGAAGGGGCCGAGGAGATTCTGGATCGTGTCGCCGCTGAAACTTTTTGTCAGATTGTCAACGCCGGAGGCGACGGTCTCCAGTTTGACCATGATGGTGCTCAGATCGACCGGCTCCACCGTGTCCAGCAGCGTGCCTTTTTCGACGGGGCTTCCCTTCGGGCTGCCAAAATCAATGGACACATAGTTTTGACCGAGCAGGCCGACGAATTTGATCGTCACCTTGCTGTCGGTCCTGACTTGTTCGCGCGAGGTCAGCTTCATCGTGACCTCGACTTTGCCGTCGGTCAGCGCGATGGAGTCCACTCGCCCGATTTGCACGCCGGCCATTTTGACGGGGTCTCCGGCTTTAAGTTCTTGGACGCTGTTAAAACGCGCTCGGACGATATAGCCACCTTTGAAGAAGTCGGTCCCGCCGACCATTTCCAGGATGACGAGGGAGGCGACGAGCGCGAGAGCGAAGAAAAGTCCGAGCCGGGTTTCGAGGGTGTTTTTCATGGTCTTATTTCAGCTTGGCCTTCAGCTTGGCCGTTACTCAGTTTCTCGGCAAGCAGAGGTTCACTTGTTTCTGGAGTTGTTTGTAAACTCCGCCGTCAGAAATCTTTGGATCATCGTATCCGAGCTGGCTCTAATCGCTGCGGGCGTCCCCTTGGCGATGATCCTGCCCTGATGAATGATCGCGATGCGGTCCGCGATTCCAAAAGCGAGGTCGCGATCATGAGAGACCACGATGGAAGTGACCTGCATCCGTTGTTTCAGTTTGAGAATCTCTTCCGCGACGGTCACGGCCATCAACGGATCCAACTCGCTGGTCGGTTCGTCGTAAAGAATCAACTGCGGCTCCATGGCCAGAGCCCGCGCGATGGCCACTCGTTTCTTCATGCCGCCGGAGAGTTCGGCCGGATAACGGGACTCCAGCCCTTTGAGTCCGACCAGCTCCAACTTTTCCGCAACGATCCGGTCAATCTCGCGCCGGGGTTTAAGGCGATGCTCGCTTAGGTATAAGCCGACATTCTCCCCGACGGTCTGTGAACTCAGGAGCGCGCCCGATTGAAAGACCATGGCCATGCGGCACTTTTCCCGGACGGATTCTGATTGGATGGCCTCGCCGTCGATGAGGATCTCTCCTTCGTCCGGAGATTCCAGCCCGATGATGTGCTTGAGCAAGATCGTTTTCCCGCTTCCGCTCGGGCCCATGATCACGAATATTTCACCCGCCTCGACGGCCAGATCGATGCCTTTCAGAACGTCTTGGCCGTCGAAAACTTTGCGAAGGCCGCGCACCTGCACGCGCACGCCGACGCTTGAGAAGGCCTGACCGCTCATATCTCCAGGTAAAGCAACACGCGCGTGAGGAAGTAATCGAGGATCAGGATCAGGACAATGGAATTGACGACGGCCTTGGTCACCGAGCGGCCGATTCCGCGGGGCCCGCCGATGGTTTGCAGCCCCTGGTGGCACGAGACGATTCCAATGACGACGGCGAAAACGAAGCTTTTGATCAGGCCGTTGAACACGTCCCCCGGTTCCACCATCTCCCGGAGGTTGCTGAAATAGGCTTGAAACGGGACCCCGATCTTCTGATTCGTGCTCGAGACGAGCGCCCCGCCCAGCCAGCCGACCAGTATGGAGAAGACTACGAGCATCGGCAAAGCACAACCGATGGCGACCAAGCGGGGCAGCACGAGGTAATCGACCGGCTGGATGTTCATGGTGCGCAATGCATCGATCTCCTCGTAAACCCGCATGGAGCCGATTTCCGCCGACATGGCGGAGCCGATGCGGCCCGCGATCAGGATGGCCATCATCACCGGCGCCAGCTCTTTGCACATCGAAAGACCCACTAAACCGCCGATGTAGGTGGAAAGTCCTCTCTCGGCAAGGACAGGCCCGGTCTGCAAGGCGATCACACCACCGATGAACAGCGAAAGGATGCAAGCCATCAAGAGACTCGCGATCCCGATTTCGAAGAATTGATCAAACACCTTCCGGCGCTGGCGGACGGTTTTCGGCAACGCCTGGAGCGTTTGCCAAAGCAGCACCAGAATTTCACCAATGTTTTGAAACATACTTGCGGCCAAGGGTTGATGACGACTAAGGCTTTGCCTCTCTCGCGGGCTTTTGGGAGCCCTTCATGACCGGCAGATAGAACAAGCGCACCCGCCTGCCTTCGGGACCGGATTGATACTGGAAAAGACCGAAGAGCAGCGAGCATTTTTTGGACGTGGGGGTCGAGTCGTTTCGGTATAAGTTCCAGAGGAAGGATTGGCTGGCTTGACCGCTGGCCGGATTCTGTTCGGAACGCCAGATCGACCAAACCGGCGAGTACGTCCGCTCGATCCCTTGGCTGTTGGGGAAGAAAGGCTCGGCCAAACTCAGAATCTGGAGGCGTTCAGCTCCGTTGTGATCGCGCCGGACGGTAAAGAGAGGCCAGAGGTCGGTACGTTCCAACGCTGTCCCCGTGGTCACATTCCGTTCCCGGAGGTGGGAGTAGAGGAAGAGCATCACGCGGGTGCGCTCGCGATCCAGAGGGCTGGAGTTGATTCGATTGTACTTGTAGAGCGGCCACAGATAAAAATCGCTCTGGCGAGTGTCGTTCTTCGCCCGCGAGAAGAACGGCCAAATCCGATTGGCCGTCTTGCCTTCCCCGCGAGCAAAGACGACCAGCGGCCACGGAGCGCCCCATTCGCGATATCCTTTTTCCCGATCGTGCGTGTAGGTCACGCCAATCGGCCAAAGATACGTTGAGGAATCCCTCCGGGGTGAGCGCTGAAGACTCAGGAACGGCAAGACAACGCGCTGGCTCTCCGGGTTGTCTGTGCCAATTCCCAATCTGTTGTTGAAGTAAAAGGGCCAGAGCAAAAACCGCTTTTCATGTCCGCCGACGGTCTCCGTCTCTCCGAAACTGTTTGTCTTGGTCGTCACATCCTTGTGCTCGGCGCCGAACAACGGCCAGATTTGACTCCCGTTGAGTCCTGGGCCATGGCGCCGGTGATAGAACGGAAAAAGGTAGTTGTCGGTCACAACCTCACGCTTGCGGCTTCTCAGGTAGAACGGGAAAAGGACAAATTCCACCTCGTCGCGGAACAATCGGTTTCTTAAGCGGCCGAAGAAAGGAACGAGGGCAGTGTAGTTTAGACTCGGATCCGCCGAACGCTGGCGGAAGTAAATCGGAAAGAGGGTCACCCGGCTGTTCGTTTGTCTTTGCAGGCTGACGCCGCCCGCCCAGCTCAGAATCTGGAGAATCTGAAACCGAAAATCGGAGCCGAACCGGCTGTAGCTTACCAACGGGTAGGCCAGATCAAATTCAGTGAACTCGCCGGCCGAGTCTTTGCGTAGAGAAAAGAGTGGAGCCAGCGTCCATGCCTGCTGCGATTCTGTTACCTCGTGGCTGAATAACGGCCCGCCACTTTCCGTTCGCTTTCCGTCTCCAAGGGTCAGAGGACCGTGATGGTAAATCGGTCCAACTGCGAAATTTTCGTTCCCTTGGACTCGCGCATTTGGCGAGAGACAGAGACTCAAGGCGACAAGCAAAAGCAGTTTCGGGACTCTTGAGCTCCAGTCGAACTCCGTGGGCGTCCGAAACTTGCTGCTGGGATCGGGAGTCCTAAGTCTTGTGGGGCGATACATAATCTGCGAGCTATTGCTTGCTGCCGGTCACCCGCGTCCGCAGGTTGAGAAGGCAAGGTAGAAAGGTCAAGGCCGCGACCATGCACGTGGCAACGCCCACGGTCATGACGACGCCCAAGCTGGCGATTCCCTGATGCTTGGAGGGGATCAGGCTTCCGAACCCAGCGATGGTGGTCAGACCCGAGATCAGAACCGCTTTCCCGGTGCTCTTGGCGAGGATGCCGGGATTCAATTCTTCGGCGTAGCGATTTAGAATATGAACTCCATTGGTCACGCCGATCCCCACCACCAGGGGCAAGGTCATGATATTGGCCGGATTGAACGGCACTTCGAGCACACCCATCAGCCCAACCATCCAGACCGAGCCGACGCCAACGGGGAGCAGAGCCAGAATCACACTGGAAACACGACGGAAGTGAATGAAAACCAAAACGGCCACGGCGCCGAGCGCGTACCAGGCCGCTTCTTCGTAACTTTCCTTCAGCAGTGTGGTGTACTCATAGAGCTGCACCGGGGTCCCGGTCACGTTCGGGTCGATTTGGCGGAGTTCTTTGACGAACGCTTCCTGTTTGTCGCGCTGCCAGACATTCTCTTTGGGATAGACCTGCAGGAGGTGTTTTCCCGTGCTGCCGATGAACCGCTTCCTCAAGGTTTGCGGCAAATCTTCGATCCTCAGCGCCTCCCGGTCATCCTGACTTCTCAAGGCTGCAAACGTTTCTTGCAGGTCTGCGAACAAGGCTTTCTGAAACGCCGTCAGTTGCGCCGCGATGCGTTCGGGATCGCCGGAACCGATCCGGCGCAGGAGCTCATTGATGGCGTTCCGAAGGGCGTTGAGCTCCTGGAGCAGTTTTTCATCGCCTTCCTTTTCGACGACTTGCGCGGCTTGCCCCAAGTAACCGCCGGTAATGTAGAAAGTCTCGCTGACCTCGGACGGCTTCAACGGCCTGAGATCAAGTTGGGCAAAGTGAACGGTGGCCAAGGATTCCTTGATTTGCCGGACGAGCGGCAATTTCCTCGCCGGGTCTTCCACGAGGAATCGGCTGAGTGAATCGACGCTCGCCACGCTGGTCAGGTTGGTGATTTGCGTTTCCAGGCGGACCGCTTCCGAGGCGGAGTCGGCGATGACGGCGCCGTACAACACCGACTTCGAAGCGCCATCAATGAGCTTCTTCTCGAAATCCACGGCCGGCAGGCCTCTCGCCTGCATGTTCAACAGATTGTAGTCGAAGAAGACCTTGCGAAATTGGGTGTAGGAAAGGCCGCAAAGGACCAGTGCGGCGACTGTGACCGCGAGGGGGCGTTCAAGCCAAAGCCGCTCGATCCTGGCGCGTCGATCTATCCGGGGTGCCTGCTGGTCCATCACGTTCTGGTGCCCGCGCAGCAGCAGCACCGGGAGCAAGGTCAACATGGGCGCGAGGCAGACCAGCAAACCGCCGCCGGTGATGATTCCCATTTCCTGGATTCCCTTGAAGTCCGTAAAACCCATGGCCATGAACGCTCCGGCGGTCGTGAAGCATCCGGTGAAGATCCCCAAGCCGGTGTTGACCATCGCCTTCTCCAACGCCTCGCGCACGGATTGCCCGCGGCGCAATTCCTCCTCATAACGCGTGATGAGGTGGATGCCAAAGTCGATCGCCAGACCGATCAGCATCGGCAGAAACGTCACGGTCAGAATGTTCAGGTGCCCGACCGCCAACGTCGTGTAACCCATCGTGTAAACGAGCCCCACCACCAGGCAGACCGTGGCCTTGACCGGCCTGCCCGTCTCACGATAAGCACACCCAAAAATCAACGCCACCATGACCAGCGAAAAGACCGATGCTACGACTGAATCGCGTTGTGACTGGCGCATTTCGTCGAACTCCAAAACCGATTCGCCCGTGATCCCGACGTTGACTCCCGGGACTTCGCTCTGAGTCTGAAAGACCAATTCCCGGAGGCGTTCCACAGCCAAGTTGTCCAATTCCGGCCGTTGCGCCCGAGCCGTGACCAGGTAAATCTTCCCGTGCGCAAAGGTGATGTACTCCCCCTGTTCCGCTTCCTCGCCGGCGTTGAAGAACGCGGTGATTCCAGGCGAAGGCGGAGTCCCCGGGCGATTGAGGCTGTCGGCGGCCTGCTCGACGATCCGCCGCAAGGCGGGGAGCGCGCCGATCAGGGATTTGTTGTCGTCATTCTGCTCCCGCCTGGCCGTGCGAAATTGCAGATTCACTTGCCGGAACAGAGAATTGAGATTGGTCGCCTGGCCAAAATGCTCGAGGAACGGCCGGTACTTGGCGAGAGTCTGGTATAATTCCGCCAACGTTGATTCGGGCAAGAACAGCAGGGCTTTGTGGCCCATCATCTTCAGGTCCCCTTTGTAGAAAACGCTGCTGAAAACGTTCGTCTCCTTTTCGAGCCGGGCTCCCAACCGCTCCACAAATTGGCGGTTCTTCTCGAAATCCTCGCTCTCGACCACCGCGACGAGATCATCCTGAATCGAGAATTCCTTCTTAAAGCGAAGGAAGTTCGTGTGATACTTCTTGTCCGAGCCGACCAGATCATTCCGGCTGGTGCTGAATTCCAGGTTCTGCACCGTGTAGAAAATGGACGCGACAAACAGAACCACCTGCGGGTAGAAGAAGCATCGCGGGTACTGGTAAACCCATCCCGCAAGGCGGTGCAAGGCCCGAGCCGGAAGCGAGTCAAACAGGGATCGCATTCTTTTCGACGGTTCCGGAGCGGCGTCCTTGCTCCACGCCCTGAGTGCCGGCCGTTGCCAAGGGTTCCAGTCTGTTCGTGCTCAGGAGTCCCTCGAACCGTAGCCGCCGACGTAAGGAGGCGGATTTTGATTCTAATCGCAGTGTCCGCCTCGTTACCTCGGCGGCTACGAATCCACGGTTCATGGGAAGTTGAGACCTCTCATTCACCGGCGTCGCCTGGAAATTCCGCATTGGTGTGGACCTCCTTAACGTCGTCGTGATCTTCCAACGCTTCGATGAGCTTGGAAACCGCCGACGCGCCGACCGGATCTGAAATGGGCACCGTGAGGACCGGCAGCGAAGTGACTTGAGCCGCGTCGCATTTGATGCCTTTTCCTTCAATCTGTTTGTGCACCTGCTCGAAGGCGGCCGGATCCGTGATGATTTCATAGCCTTCAGGCTCGGCCTTGAAATCCTCGGCGCCGGCCTCGAGGGCGAGTTCCATTACCGCGTCTTCCCCGGCCGCTTCTCGCGGAATGATAATTTGTCCCTTGCGATGGAATAACCGGGTCACCGAGCCCGAAGTGGCTATCGAGCCTCCGCCTTTCGTCAACAGACTTCGGATTTCTGAGGCCGTTCGGTTGCGATTGTCCGTGCTGACTTCGATCAAGAGCGCCGCTCCGTTGGGCCCGAACGCCTCGTACGTCAGCTCTTCAAAACTTGCGCCTTCTCCGCCGCCAGTCCCGCGTTTGATGGCCCGCTCGATATTGTCCGAAGGCATGTTGGCGTTTCGGCATTTCAGCAAGACCATTCGCAGGCGTGCGTTCATGCCCGGATCACCGCTCCCTTGCTTGGCGGCGATCGTGACCTCCCTGGCCAGCTTCGAAAAGATCCGTCCGCGCTTGGCGTCGATGGCGCCTTTAAAGTGCTTTACCTTCGCCCATTTGCTGTGTCCTGCCATAACCCGTTACTCAGATGCTTTTGAAATCATTGAACACCAAATTCGCGCATCCGCCAAAGCTATTAATCAGTTCATACGCAAGTTGACATAACGATTGCCCCTCACCCCATCCCTCTCCCCATCCGATGGGGAGAGGGTGTCCGTAGGACGGGTGAGGGG
>JACQWK010000483.1 GCA_016209525.1 Verrucomicrobiota bacterium | reverse complement strand
TTGCGTGCCGCAGGAAGATGACGCCGAGCACGGGCATACAGTATTCGCCCGCCGTCAGCTTGGAGTTGGCGCGGAGATTGTCCGCCGCGTCCCACAGGTCGGATTCGAGGCGTTCGATGTTTTGCAATTGGTTTTGGATCATCTAGGCGAATAGAGGCATCTGGCTTCGCCGGTCTTCTCGGTTGGAGCAATCCAGTCCATGAGGCTGTGACGGCATCGTAGTCGGCGAAACACTTCGGGCAACGCCAAAAACCTTACGCCGGATGCGATCCGTGCGGCGTTGTGCGAATCACCGGAACGCAACGAGACCGAAGCTGGGCAGCATGCTCACCGCGGCAAAACCGCTTGACCATTCACAGCAATTCTTCCCTTGAACCTCCCCGGTTCATGGGCGGTGTGCACGGTCGGAAAACTGTGGGAGCTCTCCATGAACCTCAAGGTGGGGCGAGACTCCTGTCGAGCCCTGGCATTAGTTCGGGCAAAAAAGTCAGGGCTCGACGGGAGTCTCGCCCCACCGACTGGCCGGTTCAAGGTCCCAATGCGCGCCCTTTGAGCTTGGAGGCTCTCCATGAACCCGGTAGGGCCGATCTGCAGGCCAGCCCTACCGGGTTCACAGATGCCATGCGCAAGTAGTTCGAGAATCCTCATTTAGGCCGCAGGCGCGACTCGCGACCCGCTCGGAGTCCCGGCTTTAGCCGGGCTTCGCGCGCTCGCCGACTAAAGCCGGGACTCCATACCGGCCAACATAAGACTTGCGGAACAATTTACAGACCCTCTTGACAAATCGCGGAATACGATTTGAATACGTGCCCGATAATACGCGTCCGTAGCAGTCTCGGTGTCCGGCGAAGCGTGGGCAGACCGCTGCGGGCAGCCAGAGTGGAGTTGAAGAAAAATGATTAACGTTCAAAACTTGAGCAAATCGTTCGGGCCAAAACTGGCGGTGAACAACGTGTCGTTCTCCGTCGAGCGAGGTGAAGTGCTGGGCTTTCTGGGCCCGAACGGCGCCGGGAAATCCACAACCATGCGGATGATTACCGGCTTTATTCCGCCGACCTCGGGCCGGGTGATCGTGGGCGGCCACGACATCGTCGAAGATCCCATACCGGCAAAACGGTTGTTCGGATATCTTCCGGAGAACGCCCCGGCTTACACAGATATGACCGTGTATGGATTCCTGAATTTCGCGGCCGAACTTCGGGGCCTGCAAGGCGAGACCAGGAAGACAGCGGTCCATCGGGCGGTCGAAATGTGCTTTCTGGAATCGGTCATCCATCAAAGCGTGGAGACGCTGTCCAAAGGATATCGCCACCGGACGTGCTTCGCGCAAGCGATCATTCATGATCCCGACATCCTGATCATGGACGAACCGACCGATGGGCTCGACCCGAACCAAAAGCACGAGGTGCGGACCTTGATCCGCCGGATGGGCGAAAAGAAGGCGATCATTTTCTCGACGCACATTTTGGAAGAAGTCGAAGCGGCGTGCAGCCGGGCGATCATTATTGACCGCGGCCAGATCGTCGCGAATGGGACCCCCGCCGAACTGAAACAGCGCTCCGACGTGGCGGGCGCAGTTTCGGTGCGAGTCGCCGGAATGTCAGCGACCACGGTTCAACAAAAGCTGGCCCAACTTGGGACGGCGAGGAAGTCCGCGATCCTCCGAGACGAGGGCGCCTCGGTGACGGCCCGGGTGTTCCCTCAACCCAACTGCCGGAATGGCGAACTGGCGGTCAGCATTTCGGAGTTGGTCGCCCGCGAGGGTTGGAAGATTGAAGAACTGCACACGGAAGAGGGGCGCCTCGACGAAGTCTTCCGCAGTATTACTTTGCCCGATACACAAAAGGAAAATCGGAAATGAACTCATCTCTGACGAACATCTGGACGATCGCAAAGCGCGAGCTGGGAGGTTATTTTGCCTCGCCCGTGGCCTACGTGTTCATCGTCATCTTCTTGCTGCTCGCCGGCTTCTTCACCTTCATGGTCGGCGGATTCTTCGAGCGCGGGGAAGCGTCGCTCACCATGTCGTTCTTCGTCTGGCATCCGTGGTTGTACCTGTTCCTGGTGCCGGCGGTGGGGATGCGATTGTGGTCGGAGGAACGGCGGCTCGGAACGATCGAGCTGTTGCTGACCATGCCCATCACCGCGTGGCAAGCGATCATGGGCAAATTTCTGGCCTCTTGGCTGTTCCTCGCGCTCGCACTCGCCCTGACTTTCCCGGTGATGATGACGGTGAATTACTTGGGGAATCCGGACAATGGGGTCATTTTCGCCGGTTATATCGGCAGCGGCCTTTTGGCCGGGGCTTACTTGGCCATCGGGTGCATGACTTCTGCGATGACCAGGAATCAGGTGATCAGTTTCATCGTTTCAGTGGTCATCTGCCTGTTCCTGATTCTGGCAGGCTGGCCGCCGGTGACTCGCATGCTGGAGATCATTTCCGAAAGCCCGCGGTTGGTGGAGGCAGTTGCCGCATTCAGCGTGATGACACATTTCGACGCCTTGCAGCGCGGCGTGCTCGACACGCGGGACGTGGTATTTTTTGTCTCGTTGATCGCCTTCTCGCTGTTCGCGACGAGCGTGATCATCCGAGGCCACCGGGCTGGCTAGCAGGCCTGGACCAGCGTGAATTAGTAAACAGCTTAAAATAAACTCGACATGAAAAACGCCCCTCACCCCAGCCCTCGCCCCATCGGATGGGGAGATTGTGTCCGCAGGACGAGTGACGGACGGCTTTTCAAATCTAGACGCATTCGCACCTGAGGAACGATTCGAAATATGACAACGAAGACGAAACAATTTGAGCCCCTCCTTTTCTCGACGGTCGGCGTGGCGGCGATGTTCCTGATTCTGGTCGCCGTTTACGTCATTTCCGGTGTGGTGAAACATCGCTTCGACTTCACCCAGGAAAAGCTCTACACCTTGTCGCCCGGCACCAAGGCGATCCTGGAAAAACTGGATACGCCGGTCGAAGTCCGATTTTACTGCACGCAGGACTCCAAAGAAATGCCGGTCATGCTGAAGACCTACGCTCAGCGCGTGGAAGACTTGATCGGAGAGTTGAGAAAGGTCGCGGGCAACAAGATCGAAATCAAAAAATTCGATCCAAAGCCCGACACGGATGCCGAAGACTCCGCGCGCTTGGATGGGCTGGAAGGCCAGATGGTGAGCTTGAACGACAAAATCTACTTGGGCTTGGCCATCAGCCAGCTCGATGCGAAAGTCGCGATCCCCTTTCTCTCGCCGGAGCGGGAAAAGCTTCTCGAATATGACATTGCCCGGGCCATCTCCCGTGTGACCACCACGTCCAAGCCGGTGGTCGGGGTGATGTCGAGCTTGCCGGTGATGGGAGAGTTCAATCCCATGATGATGCGCATGGGCCAAATGCAGCGGCAGGAACCGTGGGTGTTCGTCTCCGAATTAAAACGGGACTTCGAAGTGAAACAAGTCGAGATGACGGTGGAAGAAATCCCAAGCGATATTAAAGTGTTGATTGTCGCCCATCCCAAAGGAATCACGGACAAGACGCAATACGCCATCGATCAATTTGTGCTCAAAGGGGGAAAGCTCGTGGCCTTCCTCGATCCGTTGTCGCTGGTGGACAGCCGAAACATGCCGGGCATGAATCCACTCCAGGCCGCCTCCCAGAGCGGCTCGACGCTGGACAAACTCGTGAAAGCCTGGGGGCTCGAGTTCGACCAGAACAAAGTGGTCGCGGATATGAGCTTTATCACGCGGATCAATCGGGGCGGCCGAGCTGAGTCGGCGCCCGCCTTCTTGACCATGACTCAGGAGGGCATGAATTCCGAAGATGTCATTACCAGCCAGATTGACAGCGCCTGGATTCCGTTCTCCGGCGCGTTCACGGGAACGCCGATCGAGGGCCTGAAGCAAACCGTGCTCCTCAAGAGCACCAAAGCGTCGCAACTGGTCGAACGCTTCATGGCCGATTTCTCCGGCGACCAAACGGTCAAAGACTTTTCGGCTTCGGGCAAGGAATTCGCCATGGCGGTCCGCCTGAACGGCAAATTCAAAACGGCTTTCCCGGACGGCAAACCGAAGGATGCCGCCGCCGACAAACCCGAAGAGAAAAAAGAGGGAGAAAAGAAAGATGAAAAACCCGCCGACTCGTCGCTCAAGGAATCCGCCTCGGAGGGCGTCGTGATCTTGGTCGGAGATGCGGACATGCTGTTCGATCAATTCTCCGTGCAGGTCCAAGAGTTCTTCGGGCAACGGATCGTCATCCCCCGAAACGGCAATCTGAACTTAGTCCAGAACATCGTCGAACAACTGGCGGGTGACAGCAACTTGATCAGCGTCCGCAGCCGGGCGACCATGAACCGTCCCTTCACGCTGGTGCGACAGATGCAGGCGCAGGCCGAAGAGCGGTATCGCAGCAAGATCAAAGACCTGGAGAAGAGCCTGTCAGATACGCAGACCCGGCTGAACGAGCTCCAGCGCAACCGGGGAGACAAGGAGAGCGGCCAGCGCTTTATCCTCTCCCCGGAGCAACAGCAGGAGATCCAGAAATTTCAGACCAAGCAAGCCGAGGTGAATCGAGAATTGCGAAAGGAACGGCGGAATCTCCGCCGCGACATTGATTCGCTCGAAAACCGGCTGAAGTGGCTGAATATCGCGGGCATGCCGTTGCTGGTCGCGATTTCGGGCATTTCCTTGGCTCTGTTGAAACAGAAACGAACTGCAGCAAAATGAACCGAAAACAACTCACCTTACTTTCTGTTCTCGTCGTGGTCTTGGGAGGGCTCGGACTCCTCCTCTACAATCGGCAAAGCGCCTCCTGGCAAGCCTCGGGAGGGCCCCTCGGGCAAAAACTGGTGCCCGATTTCCCGATGAACGACATCGCCCAAATCACCATCACTCAAACCACCACCAACCTGAATCTCGTAAAACAGGACGACCTGTGGCGTGTCAAAGAGCGCTGGAACTATCCTGCGAACTTTTCCGAAGTCAGCGATCTCCTGCGCAAAATGTGGGAGCTCAAGGTTGTCCAGGCCCCCAAAGTGGGACCCAGTCAGTACGGACGCCTCGAACTCCTGACTCCCGACAAAGGAACCAACTCCGGCACGCTGCTCGACTTCAAAGACAAGGGCGGCAAAACGCTCCAGACCGTGCTGCTCGGCAAGAAATATGTGCGCAGCGGCGAGAGCAGTTCTCAGTTTGGGAGCGGCGATTGGCCGGTCGGCCGATATGTCCTCGTCCAAAGCAGCGAGCCGACCGTCGCGGTCGTCTCCGATCCTCTTTCGGATGTGGAACCTAAACCGGACCGCTGGCTCAACAAGGATTTCTTTAAAGTCGAGAAGCTCCGCTCCATCTCCGTGGTTTCGACCAATGCGACGAATTCGTGGAAACTGGCTCGGGACACCGAAGGCGGGGATCTGAAGCTGGCCGATAAGAATGAGGGCGAGGAATTCGAAACCTCCAAAGCTTCGAGCGTCGGCTACGCGCTTTCCTCCCCCAGCTTCAACGACATCGTTTCCCCTGAGACCAAGCCTGAAGAAACAGGCCTGGCGCAACCCCTCGTCGCAACGCTGGAGACTTTCGACAATTTCACCTACACGGTCAAAGTCGGCGGCAAGACCGGCGACGACAATTACCATCTCCAAGTCTCGGTCAAGGCCGATATCAACCAACAAAGAACACCGGGCAAGGATGAGAAGCCCGAGGACAAGGAGAAGCTCGACAAGGAATTCCAGGAAAAAGTCACGAAACAGGAAGACAAACTGAAGCAAGAACAAGCCTACGAAAAGTGGGCCTACCTCGTCTCGAAGTGGACGATCGATCCGCTGCTGAAAGACAGGAAGGATTTCTTTGCCGAGAAGAAAGAGGAAAAGAAGGAAGAAAAGCCCGAGGAGAAGAAGGACGAGACCGCGGCGCCGAAACCGGAGGAAAAGAAGCCGATCATATTTGACGGCATCACACCAACGACCAACCCGCCACCGCCTCTGCCCGAAGCCAAGAAGGAGGAGAAACCCACGGAAGCGCCCAAAGTCGATAAGGACGCTCCCAAGCCGCCTGCTCCGGAGACGAAGAAGGAAGATAAATAGGCGAGCGATTTATCACCGCTTTGGCTGAGGATGCGCGACTCGAAGCGCAAAGTCACCATTTCCGGGTCGACGTGGGAAAGCGGTGATAAATCACGCGCACCCCAAACGCTGGCGCGCCATGGGAACCGCCTCGCGACGCAGACAGCTCCGGGTTGAAGTGTCGCTGTGGTGCCAAAACATTAATCCTGAAACCGGCAGTTGGGACCGCCAAAGACGCGAAATCACGCGAAGCCGAAAGACTTTCACACAATTCAGAGACGCATCGTTGAACTTTCAAGTTCCAGGAAATGTTTGAAACTGATCACCGGAAACCGATACAGTCCGGCGCGTGACAACTAATCCCAATCTTTGCTCTCGCTTTCCGCTTCGCCATTCATCGGCCAGTTCAAATTCCAGCCGAAGCGCACAAGATTGCCGGGCGGCGCTCACCCTGGTGTTTTGTCTCACTCTGGCTGCAGCCGAGGCCCAGGGCGGCGTTGCGCTGAAGCAAATCGCCGAAGGATTCGTTTCTCCCACGGCATTGATTTCCGTGCCCGACGCTTCAGGCCGCATGCTGGTTGCAGACCAAATCGGGCGGGTCCACGTCTTGACCAAAGACGGCACGCTTTTGGAGAAGCCGTTTTTGGACCTCACCGACCGCGTGAAAATTAATCCCGGCGCGTTTGACGAACGCGGTTTGCTGGGCTTAGCCTTGCATCCGAGGTTCAGGGAGAACCGCAAATTCTACATCGTGTACAGCGCTCCTCTGCGGAAAGACGGACCCGCCGGTTGGGACCACACCATGCAGCTTTCCGAACTGAAGGTCTCAGCGGGCGACGGGAATTGCGCCGATCCGGCTTCCGAGCGAGTTCTGCTTCAAATCGACGAGCCTTACTTCAATCACAACGCCGGGTGTATCGTCTTCGGCCCGGACGGCTACCTGTACATGGCGGTCGGCGACGGCGGCAATGCCAACGACGAAGGACAAGGCCATTCACTTCAGGGTAACGGCCAAGATCTCACGAATCTGATGGGAAAGATTCTGAGGATCGACGTCGATAAGGGCGCCCCCTACGCGATCCCAGCGGATAATCCTTTCGTGGCCGGCCACGCCCGACCCGAGATTTATGCCTATGGCCTCCGCAATCCGTGGCGCATCACGTTCGATCGCGGCGGGAGCCACGAATTGTTCGCCGCCGATATCGGCCAGACTCTCTACGAGGAAGTCAATCTTATCGTCAAGGGCGGCAATTACGGCTGGCGGATTCGCGAAGGGTTTCATTGCTTCGATCCCAAAAATCCCCGGCGCTCACCGGAAGATTGTCCGAAGGTGGGCACGAACGGCAAACCGCTGCTGGATCCGATCTTCGCCTACAAAAACGTGAATGGATTCCGAAATGATCCGGAGGCCCTGGGCAGCAGCATCACCGGCGGCTACATCTATCGCGGCCAAGCGATCCCCCAACTGGAAGGACGGTACGTCTTTGGCGATTGGTCGCGGAACTTCGTCGTGAAGGACGGCGTCATGCTCGTCGCGACTCGTCCGACGCCGGGCGCGTCAAAAGCCTGGACCATCGAGCCTCTTGACTTAGTGACGCATCCCAAAGGCAGGTTGAAGTCTTTCATCGTCGCCTTGGGCGAAGATGCGTACGGAGAGTTGTATGTCATGACCAACGACAGCAACAGCCTGCGGGCGAAGACGGGGAAGGTGTACAAGTTGGTCCCGCAGTAAAACCGGCTTTTTCTGCAAGGCAGTTGGGCTGGCCGCGGAGGAGGCAAAGATAGCCGAGTGCCACGAACGTTTACTGAGGAGACGATGAGATGAACGACAGCGGGGTGCTCGTAGTCCCGGCTTTAGCCGGCCTGGGCCGCCTAAAGGAGGGACTACATGCTTTTATCGTGTAGTCCATGCTACGGTCTCCTCAGTAAGCGGGTCGGATGGCCCTCCAACCGCGTGGTGATCACGGAAAGCAACGGCTCGCGCCTCAGTCAATTCTTCCGTAAGTAGAGCTTGCATTGCCGCACGGCGTAGCGACGAAACTCGACAAAAGGAACGTCGGCAGCATGCGTGGAATGCAGAGAATGCAGAAGCTGGTAAAAGGCTTCTTCAGCTTTTAGGACTTCCGGGGCAAAAGGGTCAATGGCCCATGAAACTCGGAGTATAATTTAAACAGCTCTGCGATTTGGTCTTTGGAGATCACGAGTGCAACTCGCGCCGGCGTTCGGCTGCGTTGCGGAAATCCAGGACCCGATTGAACGGAGCTTTGCTTCCGGGAAAGCGTTGCTCGATGGCTTTAATCTGCTGGGCGATCTCGTCACAGATGGCCACCATTTTGGACCACACGGCGGCGGTGCCTTCAACCGTTTGTTCGCGATGCGCCAGTTTGGCTGCAACCGCGTAGGTAAACTCAACCTTTGTTCCCGCGCCGCGATCTCTGCGAACAACGGCGCACGCCACAAGGTTGTCCTCGACCGTGCGCCGACGGCCAGAAAGGAGCCATCCCTGGAAAAGAAAGCATGATCCGTCGCGCCTTGACTCCTTCTCAACGTGAGGATTTTCTTGACCGGTCGCGACATGCCAAAGCTTCACCTCGCCCGGTCCAACGGTCGCCAACGTCCGATCATCCGACGAGAAAGCCAAGCGATGGACCGCGTTCTTATGGCCGGTCAAATCGGCTTTCAAAGTGCCGGTGGGTACCCGCCAGAGTTTCGCTGTATTATCGCGGCTGGCACTCCCCAGCACGGACCCATCATGCGAAAATGCCAGAACGTAACACCATTCCTTATGTCCAACACAATTCGCCAGGGTGTGCCCATTATCCACGAAACCGAGCCAGCGTGTATTTGGGTCTTCAAGCTCTTCATTGGACTCGGGCGGGTGACGAAGGGTCTCCGTGTTCCAAAGCTTGATCGCGGTATCCTTGCTCCCGGTGGCCAGAGCTTTGCCATCGGGTGACAAGGCCAGCGCCCAAATCTCGTTGCGGTGGCCGGAAATCGCGGTGACCGGAAGAATATTTGTTCGAGTGGAAACGTCCCAAACGCGGAGCTGGTGCTCGTAGGAACACGTCACGAGAGTCTTGTTGTCCTGCAAGAAGAGCATTCCCGTGATCCGAGTGCTCGGCTGAGGATCGCTAAGCGATTTGCCAGCCAGTGGATCCCAGAGCCGGATTTCACCGCTGAATTTTCCTGTCGCCAGAATTTTTCCGTCAGGTGAGAAGGCCAGGCCTGCGAGCTCGCTCATATCGTTTGTACCAGGCAGAAAGACGGACACGGGTGGCTCCCTGAATCCGTCGGATCGGAGCGACGACACGTTCCAGAGTTTAACCCGCATTCCTTGCGAGTCCTTCACTCCGAGCGCAACCTTGGAGCCGTCGGCGGAGAATGCGGGTCTGACGATGAGCGGACCGCCTTGGTCCGGACGGTGAGAACTGTTCAAGGCATCAATCTTCCGCCAGCGAGTCGCGTCCCAGATGATGAATCCATTGGTCCCGTCCGTGATCAACATCCGGCCATCCGGCGAGAGCGCGGCTGGACCAATCGCTCCGGGCAAAAACCGTTCTTCGGCAAACGAGGGGCCTTCTCGAACGGAGACCGCATCGAGCCACATCGCCGAAAACATGGTGCCCGCGCCGATGAATTGTTGGCCGCCACGGAGGCGGGCCGCTCCGATCACGATGCTGCGGCTGTTCGGCAAGACATCGAGTGAGAAAACCGGGTTCCCTGTGCCTGGGAACGCGGCCAATTCTTTCTTCGCCTCGAGGTCCCAGAGCTTGACTTCGCCGTCGTAACCGCTCGAAGAGAGCCGCTTGCCATCCGGCGTGAAGGCCAGTGCCATAATCCGGTTGCTGTGGCCGGAGAGAGTAAATTGCTCCTTCGTCTGGCAGAGCTTCCAGAGATAACGCCACTCAAAGCCGCGGAGATCCTCCCCTTTCGCTGGGCGGGAATACTTGCTCACCAGATCCTGGGCGAGCGCCAAATTACCTTCCGTTAGGGCCAACTGCGCTACTTTCATGTTGGCCACGTAGAGATTTTGTTGCAGCGCGACTTCTCGACTTCTTGTTTCTTGATTCGCGCGTGCGATTCGGACCGCGGCGAGAGTTGAACCCACCGCAACCGTTACCAGAAGCAGAACGGTGGCGGCGCTGAGACTGGCCATCACCGGATTCCGCCGGCACCAGCGCCAGAGTTTTTCGGCGCGTGACGCCGGTCTGGCTCGAATCGGTTCATCCCGCAGGAAGCGGTTCAACTCGGCGGCTAACTCTTCGGCGGACGAATAACGCCGGCCCGCCTCCTTCTCCAAACACTTCAAACAAATCGTCTCCAAATCCACCGGCACACTCGCGTTCAACAGCCGTGGCGACACGGGTTCCGCGTTCACCACTTGCTGCAGCGTTTCCGCCAACGTCTCGGCCTGGAACGGCGGACGCGCGGTCCGCAAGTAGTAGAGGATCCCGCCCAAGGCATAGACATCCGTCGCCGCGCCGACTTCCTTCCGCGCCAGCGCCTGTTCGGGCGACAAGTAATTCGGCGTGCCCAGCACTTGGCCGGTGAGCGTGAGATCGCTCGTAGTCCCGGCTTCAGCCGGTTCTCGCGCCGGGCCGCCTGAAGGCGGGACTACGAACCGCTTCGCCAATCCAAAATCCGTCACCCGCACCTGATCCTCGGAATCGACCAGGACATTCGACGGCTTCAGATCCCGGTGCAGAATCCCTTTCTCGTGCGCCCAGTGAATCGCTTCGGCAATGGCCTTCACATAGCCAGCCGCTTTCTTGGCCGAAAGCGGCTTGTCCTTGACCAACTGCGCCAGGTTCTGCCCCTCGACATATTCCATCGAGAAGAAGTGCCGTCCGGCGTCCTGGCCGATCTCGTAAATGGAGACAATGTTCGGATGCTTGAGGCTGGCGGCGGCTTGGGCCTCGACGCGAAAGCGCTGGATGAAAGCCTCGCTGGACAGTTCGCCAAAGAGCAGCAGCTTGACCGCGACGATCCGGTCCAGGCTTTTCTGCCGCGCCTTGTACACAATCCCCATCCCGCCGCGCGCAATTTCTTCGAGCAGTTCGTAATCGCCGAGGTAGCGCGTGGCAACGCACGTGTCGAGCGCAGAGCGTGGAGCGTCGGAGTGTTTTGAGGCGGGCACGACGGCGGTTTCGGTGGAATCGTCACCGGCAGCCAGCCGCATCAAGCACGCCGGGCAGTTGCCGTCGGGCGAGTCGGATGGGATCATCTCGCCACAGATCGAACAAGTGGCTGGCGGAGTCATAGCCTGGCAGTCACTGCTGGCTTTCTTCGGCGGAGCGACGCAAGTACCGCAAATCCTCCAAATCCTTCGGGCGTCCGGCCGCCTCTTTGTTTTTAAGCAAGCTTGGCAACCCCAGAAAGTGCACAAGAACCTTGGCCGCGACCATTCCCACCTCCATCTCCACCGTCTGACGTGTCGCCCACGCCTGTTGGAATTCGACGCCGTCGATCACATTCAACAGATCGATTCGGTTTGGCGGACGGCCAAACTGGATGACCACACCCGCTTCGAGCAATTCGTTCCAGGCGGCGATCCCCGGGACGGCTCCGGCCCAGAATTGAGTAAGCGCGGCGAAGAGCGCGCGGGCGTTCGCCTCCGTTCGCTCGTAGAAGAAATCCACGTCGCCGGTCAAGCGGGCGTAACCGTGAAAGATGACCGCCTCCCCGCCCACGATCACGTAGCGCACGGCGTGTTCGTGCAGCAGAGCGATGAACGCGCGAGTGTCGGGAGAAAAATGGGCGGACTCTATTTTTTCCGGTGGCATGCGCGCACATCCGGAGCCGTGTTTCCGTAAACGCGGCGTTTCAACTCGCGGGCGATTCGTTGGCGCTCCAACGGGGAGAGCTCGACGTGCTGGCGAACGTCCCATTCGTCCGCCGCTTTGAAGTTCCTGGCCTTATGCACGATTCGTTCCACGTGAACGAGACTACCAGCGAAGTCGCGGCGAAGGAAGTTCCGATGTTCATGGGCTCTGTTCCGCCTGGCCGATTTGTTCGAGGGCCGCGATCTCTTCGAGCAATTCGGAGTCGCCAAGGGAGCGCGGAACAAACTTATTCTTCAGGGCTGGACATAGACCGATTGCATACCGCGCAAGAATCGTCGAGAGCGTTCCCGAGGAGTGGCGCGCAAATTCTCGATCAACAAAGTCCGGTCCACGTCTTTCTTGAACGCTTCGATAAGGGGATCGATGGCGTCCGGCGGGCCCAACCCGATCACTTCGTCCGGACTCTCGGCCCGATCATGCAATTGGGCGGGATCGTTCATCCCGCACGGTCTAAACGCACGCTTTACCATCGAAACGGATTATGCGGCGAGGAATTGCAGCGGTGGGCCATCCAACCGAAATCCAGCGGTTGACGAGCCACAAAAGAGCACAACGCGGCGCAGCCGTAACCGAATCATCCAACCGCAAATGAACGCATGGATCGCAAGGAATTCCGGTCTGCTTTGTGTTCTCTGCCCCGCTATCGAACTGTTCAAACCAACATGTTGGCTGCAATTCAGTTCGAGTTTTGCGTAGCAAAACCGCATTTTTTCGCGACGAAGGAGCGAAAAAATTTGCACTGCGATTGCCCAACTTGCTCGCAGACCGGCAAGAAGTTCTTGATGGCCGAAAATGGCTAGCCCACGAAAAACGCGAAATGCACCAATTGAGAAAGATGAGCGGATTGGACTTCGTTCGTGTGTTT
>JACQWK010000506.1 GCA_016209525.1 Verrucomicrobiota bacterium | reverse complement strand
TGGGGAGAGGGACGGGGTGAGGGGCATCGTTCATGACGACTTGCTGATGAACAGATGAATGGGAATCTCGGATCTCAAATTTCAAATCTCAGATCATGATTTTCAGTTCAGACTAGCCGCCGCGCGATCTCCAGCAGGTTGCTTTGATCGAAGCTGCTCTTGGCGATGTAGGCGTTGGCGCCGGCGTCGATCCCGCGTTCGCGATCCTCGCGCGAGGCCAGCGCCGTGACCAGGATGACCGGCAGCTCTGCCAGCTTGCGGTCACCGCGGATTGCGGCGGTCAAATCAAAGCCGTTCATCCGGGGCATTTCCACGTCGGACACGACCAAGTCGAAGGCTTCTGTGCGCAATGTCGTCAACGCGTCGAGGCCGTCCACGGCGGTTTTGACCTGATACCCGGCTGATTCCAAAATATTTTTCAGCAACATTCGTGACGTGATGGAATCCTCGACGACCAACACCGCCCTCTTCTTTGACGCGCCCGCCTTGAGCGTGTCGGTTGCTCGCGCGGGAGGCGCACCGAGCGTCGCCGCTGACTTGAGCAAGTCCGTCACGTTCAGCACGGGCACGACGCGCCCGGAACCGAGCACCGCCGCGCCGCTGATGTTTCGCACGCGCGCGAGCGGTTTTCGAAACGGTTTCACCAACACCTCCTCTTCGTGAAGGATGGCATCGACACCAAAAGCGACGCGTTTGTCAGAGGCGTGGAGCACGATGACCGGCACGAAGTCTCCGGCGTCTCTGCTCGTGCCTTTGGACGAACCCACCCCTCCCCCTCCCAGGAGGGGAGCTTGCTTCGGCCGCACGGTGCATGGCTCCCCTCCCTCGGAGGGGTATGGGGGTGGGTGGGTGGTCCGCATGCGCGCGGGATCACCATGGACGGTTTCCATGAACTTGGTAGGGCTGACCTGCAGGTCAGCCCTACCAAGTTCAGCGGCGGAAAGCGCAAAGGCTGGCCCTGAATCTTGTTCCTGGCGCGGGAGTCGCAGCGCATCGCGCAGCCGGACCAAGGAAACCGCGCGGTCCTGCAACGAGATCGTTTCGCGGTTTTCCACAGTTTTAATCTCGTCGCGCCGGACCCGATGGACGCGTTCGACTTGAGCCGCCGGGAAAATAAAAAGTTGGCCCGACACCTCCACCAACACTCCGTGGAAGGTGGCCAGAGTGACCGGGAGCAGAATCTGAAAAGTCGTGCCGAGGCCCGGCTGCGTTTGCACGGACACGCGTCCGCCAAGCTTTTCGACCTTTTCCTGCACGATGGCCAAGCCCAAGCCGCGGCCGGAGATTTCCGTGACGATGGGACTGGTGGAAACTTCCGAACGAAAGATGAGCGCCAGCGCTTGTTCATGATCGAGCTGCCCGGCCTCTGTTTCCGCGATGATGCCGCGCTGAACCGCCGCCTGCTTGATGCGCTCCACATCCACGCCGGCGCCGTCGTCCGAAACGCGGATTTCAACCTTGTTGCCCTCCAGTTGGGAAACCGTCAGCAAGATCGTGGCGCGCGACGGCTTGTCCAGGCGGGCACGCGTCTCCGGTTTTTCAACGCCGTGGTCGATACAGTTTCGCACGAGGTGCATTAGCGGATCCTTCATCGTCTCGAGGATGCGTTTGTCGATCTCCACTTCGCCGCCTTGGATCACGAGGTCCGCGTCTTTGGCTTGGTCGCGCGCCAGATCGCGGACCAGCTTCGGAAACAAGTTCAGCAGCGTTGAGAACGGAAGCAGGAACAATTGCTTCGCCGCCTCGAGCAGGTCATCGATCCGCTGGCCCGCATTCTGCCGGTCTTCCGTCGCGGCCATCGCCAGCGCCGCTGTCTTGCTTTCAATCAATTTGAGGAAGCCGAAGTTCCAGTCGAAAAACTCGAGCAACCGGGCCGAAGCGGCGCCCGATTCTCTATCCACGACCGTTTGCTCCTTTGGGTCCGAGCCTGTCGGGGAATGTGGGGTAGGCTTCCAGCCTGCCGGTTCGGGCGGCATCCTGCCGCCCGAATGACGGGGCAAAGATGCCCCATCAACCGGCAGACAGGATGTCTGCCCCACGTTCTGAGAACGGCTTTCCACCGACTGCCGAACCGCGCGCAACTGAGGTTGAATTCGAGCCCATTCTTTTTTCCAGAATTGGAATGCTTGTTGAACGTCTCGCAACTCAGCCGCCCGCTGGGCCGAGGCCAGCTTCGCCGCGAGCATTTCCTCCGCATCAATGAGCAGCCGTTCCAGCTTAGCCGTGGGGACGCGGACGGTTTCCGCCAGCGGAAAGGTCGCCAGCTCACGGAGCCTTTCGGGAGGAGGGGAGGAGGGGAGATTTGTGATTTGCGATTTGCGATTTGCGATTTGCGATTTGGATACTTCGATCTGCACGGAGGGGGAGTGATGATCCTGCGACGAAGCGGTGTGCGATGCAGCCTGCTGTTCTTTTCCTGATACGGGGAGGATTGGGGCTTCGGGACCGGCGCTGGCGGACTTTGGTTCCGCGGCCTTCTCCTCCCTTGGGCCCAAAGGCAAGTGAGGAAGCAGGCTTCGCTCGCGTGGATTTTCCGAAGTCGTTTGGGCGGGATGTTCGGTGGCGGCCTGGGTCCGTTGCCGCGCGGTGGCGAGAGTTTCCGGAGATGCCGGCGAGGAGGCACGCGTTGGGATGTCTTGGGGGCCGCTGTTGACGCTGACGTCCGTTCCGAAGCTGTTGATTTCCTGGAGCAGAGTCGAGAGGAATCCAGGCTCAATCCCTGGCTGCGGCGCGTCGCAGGCCGAGGACAACGTGCGCACCGCATCAATGGCCCGGTGGAGCGTGTCGCAGACCCCGGCGGTGCAGGCGGCTGGCCGGCGTTTCCATTGGGCGAAAAGACTTTCGAGCTGCTGGCAAACAGATTCCACGGCGCTGAGGCTCACCGCGCGAGCGGCGCCTTTCAGGCTGTGTGCCTCGCGAAAGATCGCCTCGATGATCGGCGGTTGCTGGTCCGGGGGAGCCTTCTCCAGTTGCAGCAGGCCCGTGGACAGGGCCTGGCAGTGCTCTTCCGCCTCGACTTTGAAGGCCGCTTTCAGGCGCTTGAGTAATTGATCACTTGAAAGGCTCATGGCTTTTGCGATCCGCGGTGCAGATTTTCAATCAATAGTGTTCGGCATTAAAAATGCGGTGGCAGTTATCTCTCTCCCCGCGAAGAATGAGTGGGGAGAGAGTTGGAGAGACGGGCAACTCCCATTAAGCCAACCTCCTCTCCCCGGCCCTCTCCTCCTCCGAGGAGGAGAGGGAGTCGAGAGGTCGTGCGCATTCCGCCCCAGCACTTGCATTGCCAAACACAAATGGTTTGCAACCTGCGGAACGCCCGAGCTGCCGCCGATTTCAAATCGGCGATACGGCAGATTGAAAATCTGCGCTACGAACACCTGGTTCATGGAGAGCTTGGATGAAGTGGGCGTCAGAGTTTGTATCGTTCGACGGACTGTCTGAGCCTTTGGCCCAGTTCGCTCAGGTTGCGCGCGGCGGTTTCCAGTTGCTTGGCGCCATCGACATTTTGCCGGCTGGCCAATTTGATGCTTTCCATCGCCGTCGCCACTTGGTCCACCCCCACCAACTGCTGCTGGCTCGAGGCCGCGATTTGCGTCGCCGACTGCGCCGCTTCAGACACGCTGCCCGCCAGGGTCACGATGGACTCGCCGGCCTGGGCGGATTGTTTCGTCCCCGCTTCCACAGCTTTCGCGCCTTGCTCGGTGGCGATGGCCGCGGCGCTGGTGGCTTTTTGAACATCGTTTAAGATTGCGCGCACCTGGCTGGTGGCCTGCTTGGATTGCTCGGCAAGACTCCGGACTTCCTGCGCGACGACCGAGAAGCCTTTGCCTTGCTCGCCGGCTTTCGCCGCTTCAATCGCCGCGTTCACGGCCAGCAAATTCGACTGCGCCGCGAGGTCTTCCACGGTGGAGATGATCTGGCCAATGGCCTGGTTTTGCTCGCTCAAGCGCACCATGCTTTCGGCAATCCCGTCCATCTGCTGCCGGATGTGTTTCATGCCTTCGCCCGCCTCGTCGATGGCCCGGCGGCCGCCGTGCGAGATTTGAGCGGCGCGCTGCGCGGTGTCCGAAACCGCTTTGGCCTTCTGGCTGGCAAGCTGCGCGGTCTGGCGAACTTCTTCGACTGTGGTCGTGGTCTCGGCGACGGCCGTGGCTGTCTCGGAGGCGCTGGCGGCAAGCTGCGAAGTGGAAGCGGAGATTTCGCTCGCCGCCGAGGCCAGCACGTTCACGCCTTCTCTCAACTCCGTCGTCAGCCGCTGCAGGTTCTCGACCATGCGCGCGAAAGCGACTCCGAGCAAATCCGAGTCGGACTGCGGTTTGACTTTGACGCGCAGATCGCCGGCGGCGATTTGTTCGGCCGCCGCAGCCATGGCGCGGAGCGACTGCGTCATGCGATCGAACGTTCGCGCCAGCACTCCCACTTCATCCCTGCGTTCGTCCGCGGACACGTTGAGGCTCAGATCGCCCACGGTGATGCGTTCAGCAACGGCGGTAATCTCCTGAAGCGGCCGGGCGATAATCCGCGTCAACATGGCCGTCATGACCACGGCCACGAGCACCGCCAGCCCGCCGGCCATCACGAACGTGCCGGCGAATTGGTTGGCGCGCAGATTGGCCGCGCTGAGGCGCGCCTCCGCGCGGCGGAACTCATCGTTGCCCAATTCCATGCTGATGGCGCGCATCTTTTCGACTCGGTCGTTTTGCACCGTTCCCAAGGTGCGCAAAGCTTCCTCGGTCTTGCCTTCGAGGATCAAAGCCATCTGTGTGTCGCGCGTTTGGCGGTAGGCGCTGATGAGCGTCTTCAGTTCTTCAAGCTTGCGGAGCACCTCCGGTTCGTTTTTGCGGCGTTCCGAAAACTTGCGCAACGAATCGTCAATTTCTCGGACACGGCTTCGTATGTCCTGGGCGAGGCGATCCAATTCGGTCCGATTGGTCGTGAACGCCATCTCCAGCATGCGCGCCCGCTGTCGATTCTGGTCGGCTCTCAACTCCGTGAGGTCCACCACGCTCGCGAAGTCCTCCTCGAAGAGCGCCTTCTGGGAATCTCGGATCGCCGTGACCGCGCTGTAGCCGGCCGCCACCGCCATCGCCAGTAACGCGATGATCAACCCGAAACCAAAGGAAAGCTTGACTGAGGTCTTCAAATTCTTGAACCAATTCATACCACCACTCCTTCTTCCACGACGATTTTCGGATCCGCGAGAATTCGGGCCGCGTCGAGCACGACCAGCCTCTCGGCGGTGACACCTTTCAAGTACTGCTCGCGCGGGCCGGAAAAAGTGGGCAGCGCACTTTGGAGGGCGCTCAGGGGAACGGAACGCACCCCAGCCACAAAATCCGCGAGCACGCCGATTTCCGTGTCGTCCCGGCCAACGATGACGACGCGGTGCGAGTCCGTGATCCCCTCTTCCGGCAAGTCGAAGAATTTCTTGAGGTCGATGACCGCCACGATGCGTCCGCGCGCGTGAATGATGCCGGCCACAAACGGCGGCGTGCCCGGCAGAGGCGTGAGGTCGTTGAGGGGATAGACCTCCCGGACGCAAGCCGTTTCCAGCGCGTACCGCTCGCCGGCGAGACCGAACTCAACGATTTCGATGCTGGGGCCCGCTGGATCTTTGCGCTGCGGCGGCCGGGCCAGCGCCTTGGCCCGTGCACGCAGAATTTCCGCGGGCGATTTCTGATTCGCGACAGCTTGTGTCATGCGCGGTTGGGAGCTGAATTTAGTTTGCACACCTTTCCAGGAACCGAGGGCTTGGAGCGCGGGCGGCTCGCCCGCGAGTTTCGCAGTTGTTTCCAAAGGCGCGGGCGAGCCGCCCGCGCTCCTGGCCGTTCCTCGGTTCATGGTTCCGATGCGCGTTCACATCAATCATTTCATAAGCAAATCAACCTGAAGCCCGCCTCGCGTTTGCTCCGGTTCAATTTCACTCAACATGAACTCGATGATTTCGGCCAGCCGGCCGGCGGTGAGGCCATCGGATGCGGGCAGCACCTCGTCAGCAGGTCGAACTCGCAGAAGCCGGAGCGCGGTATCGAGGCAACGGCGCGCTTGCCGCTCATGCCCATCTTGACGCGCCAGGTTTCCGAGGGCGAAATGGGCCAGCACGAAGTCCGGATCCAGGTAAAGCGCCCGCTTCAGCGTGGCAACCGCTTCCCTCAGGTCTCCCGACTCTCGGAGAATCCCGGCCCGCAAGAAATGAAACGCAGGGTTCACCTTGTCGGCGACGATAGCTTTCTCGATCCATTCCTGCGCTTCGGCGAGCCGGCCTTGGTTGGCCAGAACGTGCGCCAACAAAGCAGCAGCCTCCGGCGTTTCGGCGTTGACTCGGAGCAGGCGCCTCAACATCGCGCCGGCCTCCGCGTACTGGCCTTGTCCGCACAACTCCTTTGCTTCAGCGAGCGCAGCGGAAGGCGCAAGCGAAGCTGCCTTGGGCTCAAACTCCCTCGATGCCGTCGGCTCCGAGGGGTGAGTCGAACGAGCTTGTGGCAATGGCAAGGAGGCAGAGGCTCCTTGGGTCGATTCATCGAATCTCGATCCTTCAGAGCGGGTTTGAAAAGGCTGGAGCTCGGTAGCCGTCAACCTGGGGAGGCTGACTCCTATTTCGGAATTCGGAATTCGGAATTCGGAGTCAACACTATCCGCCTCCTCACGCCGGCGGCTACGAATTTCCGGCGGTGTCGGGGCATGCGTCCGGCTGTCTTTGCGAAAGTAGGTGACACCGGAAAAATGGACAGCCCGAAATTGCGGGAACAACGCCAACGACGCTTCGGCCGGGCTGACGATCAGCCAGCCGCCCTCGGCCAGGCAGCGGTGGAAATTCTCGATAACTTTCCTCGCCCGTTCCGGCGCGAAATACATCAGCACGTTGCGGCAAAAAATGAGGTCCACCGCGTTGGTCTCGTTCAGCAGCGACGGATAACTGTCTTCGGCGAGGTTCAGGCGCGCGAAAGTGACCTGGCGCTGAATTTCCCGCAGAATCTCGAAGTGGCGGCCACCGGCGCGCCGGAAACACTCGGCTTTCAGCCAGGGCGGCGCGTCGCGGAAGGACCATTCGCTATAGACCCCGCGTTCCGCGTGGCGCAGGAAGCGCGGATTGATGTCGGTCGCGACAATGCGAATCTGCCACTGGGGCGCATCCGGCAGGGCGCGCTGGAGAAAGATCGCGATGGAGTACGGTTCCTCGCCGGTGCAGCAGCCGGCGCTCCATACACGAAGCTGCCGGCAGCCTTCCTTTCGTGTGCGGATGATTTCCGGCAGGATTTGTTCGCCGAGGATTTCGAAGCTCCCTTTCTCACGGAAGAAATAAGTCTCGCCCACCGTGAGATCGCCGGCGAGGGTCTCGATTTGTTGCCGGCTCAACGGTGACGAAAGCAGCCACCGCGCGCACGATTCAGGATCGGGGAAGTTGAACTCTTTTGCCGCGGTTCGGATTCCGCGTTCGAGGTCGCGCCAGCGAGCCTTCGGGAACAACAGACCCATTCGATCCGCGACAAATTCACTCAGCCGCGCCAGCGAAGCTTCTGAAAGTTGGTTTGCACCGCTCTTCTGTTCCGTAGGAGCCGAGTTGACGAGGCTCTGATTTTCGAGGAATCCGGCCTGCCGCACCAAAGGAGACGTGAGCCTCCTCGCGTCGGCTGCTGCGTTGGAAACGGGGACAGACGGGGCTGGGGTCATAAATCGTTTGCCTCCACTTTGGTCATTGCCTCCGACAGTGTTTGCTCCTCATCCAGAGAAAGAAACGTCTCGAGGTCGTGGATTAAAACGAGACTGCCTTCCAATTTCGCGACCGCTTCCACATATTTGGCTCCGGGAACGATCTCCTCCGCCGCCGTCAACGAATCCTCGCCCAGCTCGATCAAGCCGACAACGTCATCCACGACCAGAGCCGCGGTCCGCCGCAACGATTTCGCAACAATCATCTGGTCGTTCGCGTTCATGGCGCGCGGTGGCAAGTGGAAACGCTTTCGAATATCGATCACCGGGATGATCTGTCCTTGCAGGTTGATCACGCCTCGAACAATGTCCGGGGCCTCCGGCAGCGGCGTGATTTCGACCAACCGGATCACTCGTTCCACAAAGGAGAGCCGCAGCGCGCACTGCAGAGCATCCAAACGAAACACGAGAACAAAATCCTGCGTCGTCACAATGAAGTTCATCGCGATTTGTTGATGACGACGCAAGAACGGGAAGTACGGATGAATGCGTCGGGTCGAGTACGGATACCGCTCTGCGCCGGTGCGGTCAGGACGCTGCGCCGCGGCGTCCCCGCACCGTGCAGGCGCGAAACCCTTCTGGACGGGAGGCGTGATTCCTGCACCGCCGCGTCGCTCTGTTCCGCCGCTGCACGCGGCGGGGACGGCGCAGGCGCGCCGTCCCTACCGTTATCGACGGGACCGTTGGATGAACGACAGGTCGGCGTTTGTAGTCCCGGCTTTAGCCGGTTCGGGCCGCCTAAAGGCGGGACTACAAACCTTCCGCGTGTAGTCCATCCCACGATCTCCTCTGTAAAATGCGTCCCCGGCAACAGAAGGAGTGAAATATTCCGGCTGCCGAGTTTCCTGTCCCAAGGCGCGTTGTGGCGTCTTGCGTACGGCGGGAGCGGATCGCCCCAACTTTTCCACCTTCGCAGCGGTGCTGTCATGTTTCTGGACACGTCCTGCATCATCTCTTGACACTCCTCTCTGGAAGTGCAAGCGATTCGTCCGTTGCACACGCATTCAAAAGCGGCCCAAGACCCCTTTGAAATGGCTGGCCAATGCTCGTGCAAATCGCCGGGAACCCCAGATTCGGTAATGAGTGCAATTCACGATTAGCAGCGACCGTTCCATATGAAGCTGCACGAGCCGGAGCCGAAACAATTCAGCAGAGAGCCACGAATGAACGAAGCGCGGCGGAGCCGCAACCAAACCCGGTGGGGCGAGACTCCGGTCGAGCCCTGGAATCGCTGCCAGCAAGAAAGACAGGGCTCGACAGGAGTCTCGCCCCACCAGGAGGGGTGTTCGCCTGCCAAAATCTTTCACGATGGTAGCAT
>JACQWK010000505.1 GCA_016209525.1 Verrucomicrobiota bacterium | reverse complement strand
GCATCCTTCTGAGGTTCGTACTCGAACTCGACCGACAACAAGCGAACCAAACTATCCGCGATCCGTGCCACTCGGAAAGGTTTGCCGACAAAATCGTCGAAGCCACCCTCCAGATAGTTCTTCTGCTGATGGGCTAGCACCGACGCCGAGATGGCCACGATCCGCATTCGACCCGGTCCAAACTCCTCCACAATTTTGTTTTTGAGCTCGAACCCGCCCATCTCGGGCATGCGAATATCCGTGAAAACGATGTCCGGCATCTCCGATCGAATCAACGCAAGCGCTCGTTCCCCGCTCTCTGCCAGCCGAACCTGACAGCCCAGCGAAGCCAGGATTTGAAACAACACCTCCCGATTCTGCTCGAGGTCATCCACGATCAAGGCGTTGACCTTCGAGCCCGCCGCCAGATGCGAGGGTTCCCTCAATTCCGGCAAGGCTTGCTCGTCCACGGATTCTGAAGAGGACGCCAGAGGAACCGTGAAATAGAAACGGGCGCCCTTGCCGGCTACGGATCGTAATCCGATCGTTCCGCCCATCAGTTCCACAAGCCTCTTGGAAATCGCCAGCCCCAATCCGGTGCCCCCTCTTTGCTTGGCTTCGCCAACTTGGACGAACGGGGCGAACAGTTTTTCCTGGGCGCCAGCCGGAATGCCCGGACCGGAATCGATGATGGAGAAAGTGATCAGTGAAGCGCCGTTGCCGGGAGCCAATGACTGATCACTGACAACTGATGACTGATCACTCCGTTCAACACGCAACACCACTTCGCCTCGTTCGGTGAACTTCACCGCATTGCCCAGAAGGTTGATCAGAACCTGGCGCAACTTTCCTTCGTCGCCTCGCACGAGAATGGGTTTTGGTGCGAGATCGGGGGTTAACCGCAAACCTCGCGGAGAGGCTTCAGAAGATTTAACCACGGATGACACGGATGGACACGGATAAGAAGAGTTCCCGGTCTTTTCTTCATCAGTGGAATCCGTGTGATCCGTGGTGAGCTTTCTGCCACTCTCCCGCGTTGTGAACTTTGCGTTCTCTGCGTTCTTTGTGGTGAATTCGCCCTCGGACTCAAACTCCACCCGCCATTCCAGCCCTTTCTCCTGGCACCGGATTTGAAACATCGCCGCGACTTCTTGAATCAATTGCGTCAAATCGAATTCGACGGATTGCAGTTCCATGCTTCCCGCCTCGATCTTGGACAGATCGAGAACGCTGTTGATCAGCGTGAGCAAATGGTCGCCACTGGCTTCAATGGTGTTCACCGCCGCGCGGTCATCGGCGGGCAGGCCGGGTTTTCGGCGCAGGATTTGCGCGTAGCCCATGATCGCGTTCAGCGGCGTGCGAATCTCGTGGCTCATGTTCGCCAGGAAGGCGCTCTTGGCCCGATTGGCCGTCTCCGCCGCCTCTTTCGCTTCGAGCAATTGACGGTTCTTTCGCTCCAATTCCTCGCGCGCCTGGGTTTCTTGTTCGAGCACCTGTTCACGCAAACGCTCTGCTTCACGCCGTTTGCTCATGTAAAGCGCGCGGGCGACAAACGCCCAGACCAAAAGTCCGCCAAACGCGCCGCCGACAGGCGTCAGAATCCAGGCGTTGGCATGCCAGGGGACAGTCACTTGCATCATCACGCGGGCGGGCTCTGAGTAATTGAGATCGCGATCAATCGCCTGGACTTCAAAGCTGTAGGAACCTCTTTTCACCGGCACCCACTCAAAGCGCCGTTCCTTGGTCACGGCAGCGAACACGGTTTCGCCGGAATGATTCGCCAGCCGATACCAGAACTGCCGCTTCTCGAGATGGGTCTTCTGATCGATCTCCTGATACTGAAAAGTGACGCGACGTCCGGTGGTGATGTCGGGAAACTTCGAAAAGTTTGTGACCGTCCGGTCGTCCACCCGCACATCGCGCAACCGCACGGAAGGTCGCGTCTTGGTTGGTTGGTATCGCGTCAGTCCTCCATCGAGAAACCCGACCCAAAGCGAGTCGTCAGTATTGGTCGCCACCATGAATACCTGGTTTCCCAGCATCCCATCCCGTTTATCGAGCACGGTCACGGCTTTTCCGTCGTAGCCCAGCAGACCGTTGCGGTCGGTCCCCATCCAGATTTTTCCGTCCGACGTGCGCGCGCTGCACCAGACATGTTGGTCGAGCAGCCCGTTGGTGGCGGTGATGGAAACGCGTCGGAATCCTTGCGAGAGCAGGTCGGCGTCTCTGGGTAGCACAGGCGACCCGCCTGTGCCGCCCGGCGACCCGCCGGGCGGAATGGCCTCGGCAGTCTTTGACGAATTCGGCGCAGACATCGCGGCGCGGCCAGTCCCCATTCCGTTCGGCGGGTCGCCGACCGGGACGGGCGAGTCGCCCGTGCCACCCTTTTGCGGGATACGCTCGAGTCGATGCAGACCGCGACGGCTGCCAAGCCAAAGCACGTCGTCCGCGTCAAGCCGCAGGTGGAATACAGCTCCCGTCGGTATTCCAAGCCTTTCGCGAAAGTCTTCGATCTTGCCTCCTTGGTATCGCGCCAACCCGGAACCGGTGCCGACCCAAAGTCCACCGTCCGCACTCGGCTGTAGCGCCCACACCTGATCGTCCGGCAGTCCCTGGGCTTTGGCGAACACCGTTTCTTCTCCGGTCTTGGGATTATAGCGGGACAGGCCTCCGCCGTTCCAACCATGGCCGTACCAGAGATTGCCTTCAGCGTCGCTGCACAACGCAATCACCCAATTCCGCTCCAAGACGCGGATCATCTGCCCACGCTCCTGCTTAAAGATGCCCGATTGCGTGCCGAACCAAAGCGTGCCATCGGCGGCTCGGTGAATGTGACGCACATAAGGCTTCGGCTCGGTTCGAGTCAGTGATTGCACGTTTCGACCATCGATGCGAAACATTCCAGCCCACCCCGTTCCAATCCAGACGCTCCCATCCGGTTGCGGTTCGATGGCGAAAACCTCGGGCGCTCCGCCGCCGCCACGCTGCAGTCCATCTCGTTTCGCAAACTGAACGAACCCGTTCGGATCGAACCGGGACACCCCCCAGCCGTTCGCGCACCAAAGCACGTCGTCCGAGTCCACGAAGAGCTGCCGCACCCAATGGTTGCTCAGTCCATCCTCCAGCAGATAATTGAGCACGGTCGTCCCGTTGAATTTCGAGAGGCCTCCGATGGTCGCGAACCACAGCGCCCCATCGGACGTCTCGGCGATATCTTGTATGTCATCGCTAACCAAACCGTGCTCCACTCCCAATCGTGAGAAGCCTTTGCCATCGTATCGGTAAGCTCCGCCTCGAAGGATGCCCGCGAACCAAATCGCGCCGTCCTTGGCTTGGTGAAGACACTTGGCGCCGCGGGCGCCGAATCCATCGAACGGTTGCAGCAAAGTGAAGTTCTGTCCGTCAAACCGGACCAGACCCTGGGGGGTTCCCATCCACAGGCTGCCGTCGCGCGCGCGCAGGAGGGATTCGACCGTGTTTCCCGGCAGACCTTCCTTGGATGGGATCGTCACTAAGTCCCGGCCATCATACTTGCCCAACCCGGAGCCGGTGGCGAACCAAACCGTGCCGTCCGGATCCGCCAGGACGTCGTTCACGTTCTTCCATGCGGGCGACCCGCCAAAGGTCAACGCCTCGGTCTGCCCTCCAACATGACGGCCGATGCCAGCAGACGTTCCGATCCAGAGAGCGCCATCGGCGGCGTGTTGCACGGCCAGGATTTCGTTGGCCGGAATTTCCGGCGTGGAAGCCATCATCTTGAACTCCACGCCGTCATACGCATAGAGGAAGGATTGGTCCGTTGCGATCCAGAGCAGGCCGTCCGGCGTGCGATGAACCCGCGTGGGGTGAAGCTCGGTCAACCCTTGTGTGATGGGGTAATTCTTCCAAACACCTTTCTTGGCTTCCGGGAACATGAAGGTGATTCCCTCCTGGGGCTGGCTGGGATCGACCGTCCTCACCACCGCTCCGGGCGCATTCGTTCCTTGAGCGGCTCCGGGATAAATGAATCCTTCCGGCCCGTCGCAGCGAAGCTGATACTTGCCGGGCCGCAGATTCACCAAGCGGAAGTTGCCGTTGGTATCCGTGAGAACGGTTTCCGAAAATGCCGGCAGGGGGAGAAGGGGTTTGATTTGCGCGTTGAGCAGTGCTGAGGACCCACCCCCGGCCCCTCCCAGGAGGGGAGTTTCGTTTTGTGGGCCGGTGGCAAGTTTCCCTCCTGGGAGGGGCGAAGGGGTGGGTTCCGCTCTGGTAGGGCTGAGCTGCTGCTCAGCCGCGATCTCACGGCGGACCGGCAGGTCCGCCCTACCGAGATCAGTCGAATCGGGAAGATGGATTGCTTGCACCACAATCCCGATTTGTGGAGATCGATCCATCGCGAGAACTTGACCCGAGATCGACAGTGCGTTGGTCAACGTCACGTCCAATCTCCGGCGGCCACCGGGCGGAAGCGCGACGCCGAACCGCCACGCTCCCGTTTCTCCGGAGGTAATCCGCAGATCGTAAACGCCAGCCAATGGAAAGAGGCAGGCCCGCGCTGCTCCCGATTCGCCAGTGATCACCCGCGCCACCAGCTCTCCCCGGTCGTAAAACTGAACGAGAGCGCCCGCCACAGGCTTTCCCGCCTGATCGGCCACATTGAGTTCGGGCGTCGCGCGCCCGGAAGGCAACGGTTGGAACAGGAAGTGGCATGGGCCGATCTGCTTCCTGAGCTTCAGCAAACAAGCGTTGCGCCCTGGGTTGAGTTGGATTGGAAGAACCGGAGGAACATCAAAGCCGGAGCGGAGAGAACTGGAGGTTTGACCGATCAGCTTACCGTCGAGCCACAAATCTCCCCGATCAAAAGAATAAGCGCGCACATCCGTTTCCATGGGCCGATCGGCATTCAATTCGCAGTAGGCATACGCCACCGAAAAGTCCTGGACGCCGAAGGCTTTCTCGAGATTTATCATGTCACTTTCCGAGCGGAGACGAGTCCAGGCCAATCGGCGCCCGTCGCTCACCGTGACGAAATCGCCCTCCTTAGGTCGAACGTTTGCCTCGCCTCCGGCTTCGGCAAGAAAGTCGAGGTCTATGTTCTTGGACGAAAACGGACCGAGGACGAGCCATTCCCTGACGAACGACCCATCCACGTTATGCACCGGCGCGGAGTTCTCCACGAACTGGCCTGAAACAAGATGGCCGTAGAAACACAACACCAGAGCCAACAGCAGCCAGATGGATTTGCTGATCAGAATGCGCTGTCTCACCGGTGGCCCGACATTAACCATCCGGCGGGACCCGACCAAGCAAAAAGTCCCTCCGGCTGGCCTTTGCAGCGTGGTGGGGATGGCGCGCTGCGCCGTCCGCGTCGCGTTCCAGCGGCGCAACGGGGAGTCTTTGCGTTCCGTGGTCGCCGAGCGCCCTTCCGCCCGCTGCTGCGCGGGCGGGGTCATCGCAGCGCGATGTCCCTACCGCGCTAACCGGGGACTCTCACGAGAATGCGGGCCTGCGAGAGTTATCACTTCCCGCCTTGGCTCTTGGGCACAGAGACGGTGACCGTCTTGGTGCTCGCGTTGCCGGCGGCGTCCTTGGCCTCGACTGTGATGGTGTAAACGCGACCGTTGCCGGCGCCACTGCGCTCGGCGCGGAGGTTGAGCGTGAGGGCGCCGGTGATTTCGATATCGCCCGCGGTGTCGCCATCGCCCAGGCCGTTGTCAGGCTCGTTGCTCGTGGCAGCGATGATCTTCAGCGAGGCCACTCCAACGGCATCCGACGCGGCGGCCGCCAGTGTGATGGGAACCATCTTGTGATTGGGCGGCCAGAGCGATGCGCTCGACGCGGTGAGGCTCGAGATCACAGGCGGGGTGGTGTCGCGGACATTGATGAGGATGCTCTGCGAAGCGGTGTTGCCAGCCGCGTCCGTGGCGGACAGGGACACCGACGAGAACCCGATCGGAAACGTGCTGCCCGAAGGCGGGTTCGAGATCACGGGCACATTGCCGCTGACCGAGTCGTTTGCCGTGGCGACAAATGTGACTGGGGCGCCAGCCGGGCTCGTGGCCTCAGCGGTCGCGGTCGTGGGCGCCGAAATAACCGGCGGCGTGGTGTCGCGCACGGTGATCGTGAAGGAAGCGGTCGCGTTGTTTCCAGCGGCATCGCTGGCCGAGAGGCCGACGGGGGTGACGCCGAGCGGGAACGTGCTGCCGGAAGACGGGCTGGCCGTGACATTGACCGGGCCATCAACGTTATCTTGGGCAGTCGCCGTGAAGTTCACGACGGCGCCGCTCGAACCGGTGGCCTCAGGGGTGATGTTGGCAGGCGCGGTGATGACAGGTGGCGTGGTATCACCCGATGGCGAGAACTGGAGAATGGCATTGGCGAAATACGCCTTGTCGCAGCCATAACCGTTCCCGCCGTCGGTCGTGGCGAGGGTGAGGTAGTGCGCACCCGCTGGAATCGCGATGTTGAAGAGCGTGCTCGCATCCGCAGTGAGTCCAACGCGTTTCGAGTACACGAGGGCGCCGTCAATCAGCACGTGCGTGATCGCGTCGCCGGTGCCGCAGCGGATCGGGTTATGCAGGCCCCCCACGTTCCCTGCAAAGGAGGATGCGCTCATGCCCGGATAAACGGCGGCGATTTGCGCGAGGTCGAACGTGATGCCGCTGTTGGCATGCATGCCCACGCCCACCGTCGTGATCGCCCCGGTCTCATCGTAGAGGGAGTTCACGTCCTGATTCGTCTCGAGCGTGCCGACGCCATTGCGAATCGCATCCCAACTTCGGCCGTTGGTCGCCGGAAACGCGAAATCCAGTCCTGCCGTCGCGATCTGGGTCGCACCGGACGGAACGAAGACTCCGTTGACCCGCGGATTGGCAGTGGCGTGGAAGGCAGTCACCACCGCGGTGCCATCGCCGGCCCAGGTGGTCCCGACAGCGCCACCATCCCGCGCACTGATGCCGGTGCCGTAGATACCGTTGCCGCGCCCGTCGCCGCCGCCGACAATATCGCCCAGCGACAGGGTAGTCTGCGCGATGGCCCGATTCGGAACCGCAAGTGCGGCCAATGCTAAAGTAACCAGCAAGGCGCGCGCGTTTGAGACCATGCGCAGGGCGAACCGACGGGATGGGGAGATGCTGTTCCTACGCAGGGATGGGGAAACGGCGTTTCGGCCTAGTGTTTGAACCACCACGGCGTTCAGCTTGTTAGGATCGGTTGTCTTCATGTGATTAAGTTGATTGAGTTTAGTTCGTCGTGACGTCATGAGTTTGTCGCGTCATGCCTCAAGCCTTAGCACGGCTCGCCGGAAGGCCGGTAGTCGCCCTTTGGTGCGACAGGCCGGATGACAAGAGTTGAGGGCTGAGGGCTGAGAAGTTCTGCCGTATCGCCGATTTGGAATCGGCGGCGCTCCGGCGAGTTCCAAGGCGCTCGAGCTGGTCCGGCGCCTGCGGAATGCAATTCCGCGATACGGCAGATTGAAAATCTGCGCTACGCCGGCCGGTCGGCCCCACTCTTTCCCGTTCCGCCCTGCAAATACTTCACCACGGCTTCACGGGACGAGGTCACATGCAGTTTTTCGTAAATGCGCCGCAAGTGCTCCCGCACGGTATTGATGCTGCACGAAAACGCGTCGGCCACCTCTTTATAGCGGTAGCCCTTGACCAACAACTGGAGTATCTCCTCCTCGCGCGGCGAGAGATGCACCGGCGGCGGCTCAGAACGCACTTTCAAATCGTTCGGATGGAAGTGAGCCACGACCATGCGGGCGATGCCACTGGACATCGGCGAGCCGCCTTGGTGCGCTTCACGGATCGCCTCCAGAATCTCAGCGGGCAGCGTGTCCTTCCGCAGGAAGCCAACGGCACCCGCGCGCAGGGCATCAAACACGCACTCCTCATCCTGGTAAACGGTGAGGATAATGAATTGGGTGCGGGGCAAGCGCGGTTTGAGGTTTCGGATGCACTCGATGCCCGATTGCTTGGGGAGCTGAACGTCCATGAGCACGACGTTGGGTGCGTTCTTGGAAAGATTCTCCAGGGCCGATTCGGCATCGGAATAACTGCCGATCAATTCAAACCCCGGCGAACCGCCCACGAGCATCGCCAGACTGCCGCGCACGCGCTCGTCGTCCTCCACTAATGCCACTCGGATTGCCATCGTTGGGTGTTTCCAGTCCATAAAAGTTTGTGCCAATGCGATACGATCCACCAGTCGCCCAAACATGCGACGGCTCTCCGGCGCATCCACAGTTTCTCGGCGTCGGCCGGAGCGCGGGCTTCAGCCGGCTTCAGCCCGACCTTGCACACATTTCGGGACGGAAAAACCGTGAATCCCGAAGGGATTCTGTCCTTCAGCCCAGGGTTGGCGCGGCGCGCCTACCCTGGGTATGAGGTCATACAAGTCTCTCAACCCTGAAGGGGTTGTGGCTTGGCCGCGAGCTACCGACACAACCCCGTTGGGGTTGAAATTCCTTTCTCTCGCTTTTCCCAGGGTAGCTCGTTCCGCGCAACCCGGGGCTTGGTGGCGGAATCCCTTTGGGATTCTCGAGAAAACCTTCATGGCTTGTGATGTTGAACGCCGCGCTCCGGGCAACCAGGGGCAAATGTCGCTTTGGTGCTCAACTTCTCTTCTACCTTTTCGGCAACGACAATCGGGCATGAACTCGGGTGCCTTGGCCGACGGCGCTTTCAATCTGAATTTGTCCGCCCAGATCGCGCAGGCGTTGTTGCATGTAGTGCAGCCCGCGGCCTTCCGCCGCCGCGTGACTTATCGAGAAGCCCTGGCCATTGTCCTCGAAGCTCAGGTGCAGCTCGTGTTCGCGCAATTCCAGCTTGATGTGAAACTCGGATGCCCGCGCGTGTTTCGCCGCGTTGTTCAACGCTTCCTTCGCCACCATCAGAAGGCTGCTCCGGGCGGCCGCAGGCAAGGTCAAATCCGGAACGTCCTCCGGAAAGTCGAAGCGCAGCCGGAGGGCGCTTTCAGCGAAGAATCGTTCGGCGTAGCGCGTGATAAACAACGCAAAACTCCGCAGCGAATCCTTCTCCGGATCGGTCGTCCAAATGACCTCTCCCATCGTTCGCGTCAATTCGCGGGCGGACTCCGTCAAGCGATTGGCCAGCATTTCGACGGCGTCGGGTTGACCGGCTTGTTGGCGAACCAAGTCTCCGACCATCGCCAGATGAGTCAGACCAGCGCCCAGATGGTCGTGCAGGTCGCGAGAGATGCGGTCGCGCTCCCGCAAGACCGCCGCCTCCCGGCTCTTGCGGACGTAAAGAGCGCGCGCGACAAAAGCCCAGACCAACAGTCCGCCAAACGCGAAGCCAGCGGGCGTCAGAATCCAAGCGTTGGCATGCCAAGGAACGGTCACTTGCATCATCAGTTGGGCTGGCGCTGAGTAATTGAGATCTCGATCAATCGCCTGAACTTCAAAGCGATAGGCGCCTCCTTTTTGCGGAGTCCAGTCGAAGTGCCGATCCTTCGTGACGGCGGCGAACACCGTTTCGCCGGAAGGTTTTGAAACTCATTCCCTTAATGGCGATTCTTACCGGCGAGTGGATATGGTCGGCGAGGGCGCCGACCACGGCACGCGAGGGCGCGTGCGCTACCCAAACTTACGAAAATCCAAAAATCCGCTAATTGCCGGCGTAGGAATAGGTGAGGAAGTTGAGTTTGACGTCCTTGACCGTTTGGATGAAGCGGTCAAGGCCTTCGTTCGGATCGTTCAGGAGGGTGTGTCCCGGGATGATCAGCTTCCATTTGCTGTTCCACACGGAACGTCCGATCAAGCGCCGGTTGTTGTATTGGGACGCCGCCAGCCCGCCGGTGGCGCCAATGGCGTTGGCGGGGAACAGGCTCGCGCGGGAAACCGGACGAAACGCCTGGTGCTTGCGGATGCCAAAGAATTCTTCTGTCAATGCGTCGCTCGACTGCCATCGTGGCTGCGTGGAGAAACCCGACGCGCCAATGTTGAACGGAAGCGGGATCGTCACGTCTTGGACGCTCCAGGTGCGCACGACGCTCGCGTCGCCCAGGGGCGGGCTGCGCATGGAATCGACGCCAACGGGAATGAGGTACACGTACGGCGCGCCCGCCAACGCGAACGGGTCCAGGAACGGGAAGGACGGATCCGGGGGAGAAGTGCCGCCGGCGGCTCCAACGCTCGACGTGTTGGCGGCGGGATCGGCCATGCCGCGGTACCCTTCCAGAGCCACGCCGACGGCAAAAATCTTTGTGGCGAAGGAACTGGGGCTGTAAGTCTGATCGCCCGCCGCCAGAGGCCGGCCAAACAGGTTCAAACCATTGGCAATGGTGGTGCTGAATTCCAGCACGATGCCGGGCACGGGCAAACCTGGGGCGCGATCGATCTGCATGCAGTAACGGCGGACATCTTCGTCGTCGAGCAGGTTCGCCTTGCGTCCCTGGTGCAGGACGTCCTGCCATTTCTGGTCGCCATCGGGGCCGGGAAGGAGCCGGAAATGTTCGGTGCGAAGCGACGTCGTGGTGCCGTAGCCGTCCGGATTGTTGAAGCCAAGCCGGCCCTTGAGTACGAGCCAGTCCGCGTACATCTCCGCCAGCGCGCTGGAGAGTCCCGGATCTCCGGTGTTGCTGCCGGCAAATTGAGGTTGCCCGGCGCTGACGACCCCCAGGGCGCGCGCGCGGACGATGCGATTGATGAAGTCTTTGCCCTGCTGGGTGTGCAGCAACCCTGTTTCGTAATCGTAGGCATTCGCCGCCAGGTAGGTGTACTGCGCCGCCAGATCGAAAAGCGTTTTGTAACGCTCGAGTTTTTCGTTTCGGAAAATGCGGAATGCGGCGTCCCGCGTTCGGTAACCTTGAATCACCGCGGCGGCGCGGCGGCGGAAGGTCTCGCGCTCGGATTGCACGCGGTCGCCTTCCGACACCACCATCCGGAAGGCGCGTTGCGCGTCGTCCAAATCCTGGAGGCGCTGGTTCAGGGTGTTGAGATGGACGGTCATTTTCCAGAGTTGGTCGGACAAGGAAATCGAGGTCTCACGCAAACCAACGCCGTATTCGAGAGGTTCGATGCCAAAGAATGGCACGGCCCGTTGCGCGGTTTTGTTGGCCAGGTCGGAACCCTTGGCGATGGCGAACTGAACCCGGGCGGCCGTATCGATGACAGCCTCCGCGATCAACCAGGCTTGCAGTCTGGCTGCGCGGGCGATGGAGGTGGCGTCGCCGCCCACCGACGTGCCGAAGATCGCCACCTTGGGCAAGGCTTCCGCGAACACTTCGGATTGTCGTTTGGCGACGCTTTTGACGGTGTCCTGAATCTTCTGATAGAGCTCGACGCTGAATTGAATAATGTCGTTCAACTCCTCGGCACCCAGGAGGATCCCCCGAATCCTGCGAATCTCGTCGTGGACATCTTTGCGGTATTGCCACATCTGCATCGACTTGTCCAAGCCAGCCTTGTTTCCTTCCGCGTCATTCAAGGCGGCATAGAGTTGATTGCGGGCTTTGATGATGCCGGAGATGGCCTGTTGGATTTTGCCTGGAGTCTTGCGTTTGCCCTGCCAGGCGGCCGGTTTGCCGAAGAAGCCGTGCGGGCCCAATTCGTAATCGATGTAATGGGTGTTCGTCAGATTGTTCAAGAACGAAGCCGGCGCGTTGAGGAAGGCGGGCGGAACGTTGGTGTAAACGTTGGTGTAGATGGGGTCGGTGGCCGGGATAATCCACTCGAAGGTATCTCGGAGGTTTTGGCTCCAGTCGGCCGGGAATTGCTGGGTATCAATTCTGAACGTCCGGGGTTGGGCAGGATCAAGAAGATTCGGGTAGGTCAACTCCGCGAGATCCACGTACTGGTAGTGCAGCAAGTCCGGTCCACTGTAACCCGTGCTGTAGGTCTTGCCCGGCCCGATGTCATCGGGATACGGCGTGCCGTAAACTTCAATGAGTCGGTGGAGGTAAGCCAATTCTTGTTCGGCCACGCGCGCTTGGAAATCGACCAACGAATCGCCCTCGGATCGCATCACGCGGGTCACGTTCTTCGCGTCGTCGAAGGCCACCAGGGCGTTGTTCAAGGCGATGCGCGCGCGCTCAAAAGTTTGCTCGAAATGCGTCACCGAGCTTCCTCCCGTCACCTGGTAAGGATTGATGTCGAAAGCGATCGCGCCCTCCGCGAGACCCAGAGGTGAAAGGCCGGCTTCGGCGCTGTCCACGCCCGTTTGCAGTTGGTTTCCGGTGGCCGCCAGTTCCTTGAGTTCAGGAACGGTCTTGCGATCGATCTTCTGGATGCCTTCGTGGTTCGGGTCGGTATCTTGCTCGGGCAAAACCGCGTTGCCTACGATCCAGTTGAGGTAAGTTCCCTGCCCCACGCGCGACGCCCAATGGTCCAAGCCCCAGTAGCGCGTCGTCAGCAAGACACGGCGCGAGTTCTCGCGCGTTTTCTCGAAGTGTTGCCAGCCTGATTCGCGTCCGGGCTGATAATCCATCCGCCAAGTCAGATCGAACACTTGCCGACCGGACCGGGCCACCGCCGCGGCCGCGGCCGCAAATTTACGTTCGTCTTGGAAATCGACCTGCACAGGCTGTCCGAGGACTGTGACGGCCTCCGTGCGCGGCACCCAGTCGAAGTCTGTGTCCAGCAGCAATTCGTAGTATCCCTTGAGCGCGGTCAGGTAATGGCCGTACGCGTCGCCATGCCCTTGCGGGAACAACAGCGACGCATCCTCGGCGTTGACCACTCCGTCCGGACTGGCGTTGGGATTTTCCTTGATGTTGTAGTTGATGGCATAAATCACTTCGCCGGCGTCGATCCCGCGCGTGTAATTCCAGAACAGCCGGTTATAGACCGGGGAGACTTCGACGCCCGGCTGGAGAAAGTCATCTCGTCCCCGGAGCAGAGCCAGTTCTTCTTCGAGCACCGAAGCGACCTGTCCCTTGAAGGCGAACAGAGCGGTGGCGACGTCGCCCAAGGCGGTGTTTTGCGTGCCGATGCCGATGGTGGGATTGGCGGCGTCGGCAAAGGCCTCGTTGCCCAGCATCATGTAGAGATCGTTCAGATAACCGGCGGCCAGAAGGAGAGCGTCATTGGCTGGACCGTAATTGATCCCGGCATCGATGCTCAATTGGCGCCCTCGCCGGAGGACAGTCTCGTAAATCTCGACGAGCCCGAAGTCATTGATGTTTTCCAGATTCAGAGCCACGTCGCCCTCCCAGCGCCGGCCCGCTTGGGTCAGCAGGCTGACGTCGGTGTTGACCCGGTTGTTGAACAAGTCCGTGAGGCGTTGGTTGAAAGGGTTGATCCCCGCCAGGACGCGCTTGATCCAGCCTTCCACGAGTTGCGGAGGCGTGAAAGCCGTCCATTGGTCTTTCAGCGGGTGTACCGAATTTTTTGGCCGGTAGCGCATGACGACATAGTTGTCCGTCAAAGACTGGATGCCCGCCCCGCCCAACGTGAAACGCGGAATCTCCGTGCCGCTGGCCAGCAACGTCCAGCCGGTCATTTCCGGCGTGACGGTCGGCGGCAAGCCATCGGTCGGCGGCGCGATGCGCCATTCGTATTCGTATTCAGCGAAGCGGCCGGCCAAATCCACCGTGTGCTGGAGGGTCACTTGTTCGCTCAACGGATTGGCCGCCGCGATGACCTTCAACTGGCCGACGTACTGCGGCGCGGAGACTTTGATGATGTGCATGGAAACCGGTTCCGCCGCGGGGGTGAAGGCGCGGCCACTGCCGGTGACGAGCGTCACGTAGCCACTGCCCGGGCCGCTCGCGCTCAGGGCATAGGAATCGACCGCAATGTCGTCATCGTTGATCTCCGCCAGCGTGCGAAGGTCCACGCTGGTGGCCGAGGCGCTGTCGGGGATGAACGTCCCCGGCTTCGCCGTGTCTTCCACGAACGTTTCCAAAGTCGTCGCCAGGCCCAGAACTGCCGTGTCCCACTTGGACTTGTCCGGGTCGCCGGTTGGACACAGTCCCTGCAGGGCGCTGATGTCCGAGGCGTGAACCACATTCAGCAAAAGATATTTTTCGCCCACCGGATCATCCACGAACTGCCCGCGCAGCACCAAATGGCCGGCCGTGCCGCGGGCCGGATCGACGAACACCCGATGGCTCAGATGCGGCGGCAATCCGGGGAAGAAGAGTTTGCCCTGGAACGAATCGGTCCGGACCCCCGCCGGCAGCTTCGTCAACGATGCGCTCGCGAGATCGAACGATTTCTCGCGAGTCGGGTCGTGCAAGACGACGCTGACGTTGGCCGCGGTGATGTCCCTGGCCACCGACCGCTGATAAAGCACCTGCGCGCTGGTTTGCCCGCGCACCGCGGGAAGACCCAGCTTCGGCGCGGTCAGCGTGTCCCCATAACGCAACGTCGGAATTGAAACCGGCCAAACTGGACGATAAACGATGTCCAGCGAGGCGGTCTCCTTCGATTCCTTGCGCCCGATGAAATTGCCCGAAGCATCTTTGGGCCGCAGATAAGGGACGACGCTCCCGTCCGGCGGCGGATCGCTGAGGCCAGGCCAGGCAAAACCGGGGAGGGTCTTGTAATAGAAACGCATGGTGAAACTGTTCGTGGGCACAGCCGAGGCTGCCAGATACGGGGGCCGCCCAAAGTATATCACGGTGACCGATGCGTAACTGTTGAGACTCGTGACCTGAATGGGCCCTTGCCCGACCACTGTGCCGCTGGCGACCACTCCCAGCGCCAGCGTGAAGGTCGCCTGGCTTCCGTCGTCGGCATCGGTCACCTTGAGTGTGAGTTGGTGAGGATTCGCCTGAACGTCGGGAGCGGAGGGTTGGCCCGTCAGTGTCTGGCCACTAATGGTCAACCACGGCGGCAAAGTCGTGCCCGCCTGCGGGCTCAGGACCAGGGCTTCCGCGCGCCGCGACGCGTGAACAGTGAAACTAAAACTCTGCCCCGCGACGGCCGTGGCCTGGACAGAGGAAATGAAGGTTGATCCATCGTACCGGCCCGCTTCGAGCGCCGGAGGCGAACCGTGAAACGCGCGGTACACCCAGTGGTTTTCTTTGCGGTCCCGATACGTGAAACTTCGGTAATGGCCAAAGGGTCCGTTCGCATGAGTCGCGTCACTCCAATTGACGGGCAAATCGGCGCCCGTGCCCGGTGGCTCGGCGTTGTAGTTGACGCCGCTTTCGACCGGTTTCTCCAGCAAGGGCAGCGGCATCGGCGCCTGCAAAATGGTTCCTGCTTCGGTCAGGTAGTCGAATACGATGCCCTCCGCCGGTTTCTCTCGGAGGACCTTGAACACCGACATCGTTGGCCGTCCGTCCGCCGCGGTGTATTGGAGCAAGACGAATGGCTCGGAAGAATAAGAGGCCCCGGAAGTGATATTCAGGTCGTCCCGCAACGCGTAAGCCTGGCCGGCGAGCATCAAGGCGTGTTCCTCATTGGGATTGTAGCCATGTTTCTGCGGATCGTTCTGGGTATAGATGAATCCTTGGGCTTCCAGGCTCGACAGCCCTCCGCTGCCGTCGTTGCTGGCGAGCACAATTTCGCGCGGATTGGCCGGCCACTGGACCGTGTAACGGCCCACCACCGACGGCCAATAGACCACTTTGAATCCTTGATTCAAATTCGCCGCGTTCTTGCGGAACCACCACACCTCCAGCGGCAGCGCTCCCGGAATCGCGTTGACGGGAATGATTGCGCTTTTGTTCGCGGCCTCGAAGCTGGACACAAACGGATCGGCGTACGCGGTCACACTGTATGCGGTGCCTCCCTTGGGCTGGATGTGCCCGGCCCAATATCCCGGTCCGCCGCCGGTTTCGCCGGATGGAGCTTCGATGCGCTGCCCAACGGCCACGGTTTGATTGATCACGCGAGGCGCTTTGAGTTCGTCCGCAAAGACAAGAGCCTGGCTTCCGGAATTCCAGGCCGTCAAACTGGTGGTGACTGTATTGTTGAATGTGCCGCTGATTAAAGCCGGGGCATACCATGAAAACACGCGCTCGAACGCAATGTTTTCGCCGACGGTGAAGCTCAGCAGTGTCCGGTGCGCGCGGTAGTTGGCGTCGAGAAAGGTGTAAAACTTGTCGGCTTCCAGCTTGGCGCGATCGCCAAAGGATGGGTCCGGATCCTGGTAGGCGATGGTTGGCACGTTGTCCAGCGGAAGCGTCACCGCGGTTTTCTTCGCTTCGACAGGATCCGCTGCTTCGGGGCGCACATAGTGGCTGTACTTCGCCGGATTATCCGGCCAGACCAGGCGGTAACGAACGAGCCGGAAGGGCCATTCCAGTCCTTGAACTCCGTATTCCACCCAGTGGACCAGCAGGTCGTTTTGATTCTGGGTTTCACGCGTCGCATAGAAACTGGTCTGGCCGCTTCCGGCGATCGTGTGTTGCTGGGTGAAATTTTGCGAGATCGGATACGCCCGCAGGTGCGTGTCGCTGCGGCCGTCTTGCCACGCGGTCAATCGCTCCCCCAGCTCGATGGTCACGTCGTCCGCGCCGGGCTCGCGAAAGACGTCCACGATCTCAAATCCCAGGTGCTGGCGCGACGGGCCGCCCGCCCGAGTGTCCCCCAACAGCTCGACAAACACCCGGCCCTCGCGGTTGTAGGCCAGAATCGCGCCCTGGGTCGATTCCAGCCAGAGCGTGTTGGTCACGGCGACGGGCGACTTGGACGGAACGGTTTCCTGGGCGACCTCGCGAGGGAACGCATTGTTGTACACAATATTCACGTCCCGCACCCGCGCGCTGGGCACGTTCACAGGCCGGCCCAGATCGTGGAACGGCCCTTCGGTCCAGTAGATTTTCCGGGGCGTCTTGACGGGGCTTCCCGACACGATGTAGCTGTTCGTAAAGATCGTATAGACCGTGTTGAGGTTCGTCGTGGCACCCGCGTTGAGAGGGGCTGGCGACGGCGGAATCGACGGGCTTTTTCTCCGCCAGACCACGTTCAACGGTCCGGGATTGATGGCGAAGACGGCCTGCGCGTGCGGACTCCAATAGTAACCCGAGTTCGTGTGGCCGACCGTGGTGTGCGGCTCGGCCGCCCAATAGTCCTCCGGTCGCTGCGCCGGGCGATCCGGGTCCACCGCCGTGTTGACGTTCGTCAAAAGAACTCCGAACTCGTCGATGTCCGGCGGAGGAATGATGGCTCCAAACAGGAACGTCACGCCGCTGCTTAGGAGCGGCCCGCCGACCTTGGCTCGCAGCATAATGACCTGTCCGTCCAGGCTGCGCGGCAGTTCGAGATTCTGGGCATTGGCGACCAGGCTGACACTGGCGTTCAGGTTTGTTGGATTTAGCTTCGGCAGTCCGCCGAAGACGACCAAAGACTGGAATTGGTTTACGGTCCCGACCGGCTCCGTCGGAGCCTTGCCATTCGATCCGGCAGGATTTCCCGTCGTGGAGGAAATCGGCATGCCATCGGCCGATTGCAGATTGTAGCGCGTGGCGTCCTGGCGGATTTCCACCGGGAGCACTTGCGCCCGGGCCACCGAGCTGAAAGCCAGGCAGCCGAACAGAATTGCAGCCATTCGAAGTGTTCGCATAGGCAAGTTCACAGGAAGAGTGGATCCGAAATCTTGGGCGTTGCTCGCGACAAAGAAACCGAGAATAAAGGGAACGAACCCTCGCAGGCCGGCGTCTTGGACAAGTCACCCGCTGCTTTCTCGGTCGAATCCCAAAGGGATTCCGTCTTAAAG
>JACQWK010000472.1 GCA_016209525.1 Verrucomicrobiota bacterium | reverse complement strand
GGCCTTGCCTTTTCTCTGGCCGGGGGCGACCGCGCAGAACAGCGCGGCGAAAGCGAAAAAGGCAGGGAGGGCGCGGTGCATAATGACGGGCAGTTTAGTTCCTCCGCCTGGCCGGGCACAACTTCGGCGTGGCGGAAGTTCATTTGAAGCTTTCGCGCGGGCGTCGAATCGTGTTCGAGTCATGCGATGAATTTCGAATCGCTGGCCAAACGCTCGGTGCTCACGCAGCCGGTCTACGAGCCCGGCAAACCGATCGAGTATGTCGCCCGCGAACTGGGGCTCGATCCAAACGGCATCATCAAGCTGGCGTCGAACGAGAATCCCTTCGGGCCCTCGCCGCGCGCGCTCGAGGCAGCCAGGCACGCCCTGGAGAAGGGGGAACTCTACCCGGACGGCGGCTGTTTCGAGCTGCGGCAAAAACTGGCGGTCGAGCGCGGGCTCGGGGCGGACCAGTTCATCGTGGGCAATGGCTCAAACGAAATCATTGAGCTGCTGGGGCACGCGTTCCTCGGCCCGGGCGATGAGGTCGTGATGGCGACCCCGGCGTTTGTCGTCTACAAGCTTGTCACGCTGCTGTTCGGCGCGAAGGCGGTCGAGGTGCCGTTGCGCGAGTGGCGCCACGATCTGGCGGCGATGGCGGCGGCGATCACACCGCGCACGAAGCTGGTTTTCGTGTGCAGCCCGAACAACCCGACCGGGACGGCGAACACCGAGGCCGAGCTGCGGGCTTTTGCGCGCGCGCTGCCGGCGCACGTCATCGTCGCGTTCGACGAAGCCTATGCGGATTTCCAGGAGAGCGCGCCGGACTTGCGGCCGTTGGCGGAGGAGGGGCGAAACGTGGTCTGCCTGCGGACGTTTTCGAAAATCTACGGGCTGGCCTCGCTCCGGGTGGGCTATGGCTACGGCAGCGCGCAGCTCTGCGCCCTGCTGAACCGCGTGCGACAGCCGTTCAACGTGAACGCGATTGCGCAGGCGGCGGCGGTGGCGGCGCTGGACGACCGGGAGTTCGCGGAGAATTGTGCGCGCGAAAACCGGGCGGGCCTGGCCCAGCTCGAGCAGGGGGTCCGGTCGCTGGGGTTGGAGTTTGTGCCAAGCGTGGCGAATTTCATGCTCATCAAGGTGGGGGACGGGATGCGGGTTTTTGACGCCCTGCAGCGGCGCGGCGTCATCGTGCGGCCGGTGAAAAGCTACGGTCTGCCCGAGTGGCTGCGCGTGACGGTCGGAACGAAGGCGCAAAACGAGCGCCTGCTCGCAGAACTGCGCGTGGCGATGGCGTCGTGCCTTTCCTGACGATTCGCCACCTGAGGGGTTCGGAGAAACGGAGTTGACCAGGGACCGGCGGCCTTCAGCCAAAAAATACGCTTGCCCAAGCGAGGCGTTTGCCGATTAGATGCACGCACTGACACCATCCCCGAGTACGGTTCTAGTCATGATGAGCAGGGGCAAACGGTAAGCGAGAACCGATCGTGGGAAGAAATCTCAACTTGAAGTTGAAAAACTGGCTTCCCAACGCTTATCTCTTCGGCTTCAATTGTATGCCCCCCCACGTTTTCCCTCAGTTGTATGCCCCTCCACCTTTTCCCATGAAGAATCTAATTCGCTACGCCGTTCTATCCGCCTCTTTGGGGGCGGGCGCTTATGCCGCTCCCTTTATGGCCATCGGCGATGGTGCCGAGCTGTTTGTCACTGGGACTTTGGGTATCCGGGCGGATGACAACATTTTTACGGTGGAAACTGCCACCAGTGACGTGATCTTCGACGTGACTCCGGGTTTGGACCTGACGTTCGGCAAAGATTCGCAGGTCAAGGGCTCGCTCACGCTGGCGCATGCCTTTTCGAGTTACTCCGACAACAGCAGACTGAACACCAATCTTTTTTCGGGTGACTTCGGCGCACGGTTTGATGACGGCAAGCTTAAGCTTGCCTTCAACCTCGGTTTTCATGAACAGAACCAGAACACGCCGGACGTCCGGGGCCTGACGCGCCGCGATGCGTCCAATGCGGGAGGCACGGCGGAGATCGAGATTTCCCAGATCACGGCCGTTGGCGGCGGGATCCAATTCGCTCACGAGAACTATAAGAAGGCCGGCTACACGGATTCCGACAATCTGACCGTACCGGTCGATGTTTTTTACAAATGGACGCCGAAGGTCGATCTCAGCTTTGGCTATCGTTACCGCGACTATCAGGTCGACATCGGTGAGGACTCGAAGGACCACTACTTCAACCTCGGCGCGCGCGGAGAATTCACGCCAAAACTCTCGGGCAAGTTTTCCATCGGCTTGAACTCGCGCAAGCTCGATCGCACCGGCAATCAAAACCAATTGGGTTGGGAAGGAAAGCTCACGTACGAGCTTTCGCCAAAGACCCGTTTCGGGTTTGGCAGCTCGAACGACTACGGCACGACACCGCAAGGCCAACAGCAGAAGAATTTCTCGCTCAGTGGCGATGTCACGAGCAACATCTCCGATGTGTGGAGCGTCAATGCCGGGCTAAGTTACCGGGCCATCAACTACTACACCCGGACGGACGATTTCATCGAGGGCACACTTGGAGCGGCCTACATCGTCAACGCGAACGTCCGAATCGTGGGGGCGTACGTCCATCGCAGCAATACGTCGGACCTCGCAGGTAGCGACTTCAAGCAAAACGTATTTAGCGTTGCGGCAAGCATCCGTTACTAGTCGCGGCGAGACGGCTTGACCAATCTTGGGCGGAAGAAGATCGTCGAGGTCTTCTTCCGCCTTTTTTGTCTCCGATGAATCATTGCATTATACGCCTCGTTTTTCTCGCGTCGCTCTTTCCTATTTGCCTGTCGCTTGCACCTGCCGCCGAACGTGAAAAGCCGGAGGAGTCCAATCCGGAATCCACACGGGAAAATGCGAGCAAGGGCGACTATGTCCTCCAGCCACAGGACGTGATCAAAGTGCAGGTTTTCCAAGAGGAGGACATCAACGGGCAGGGCAGCGTAAACATATCCCAGGAGCACACGGTTTTCCTGCCCTTGATCGGCTACGTCAATCTCAAGGGCAAGACGGTGCGCCAGGCGGAGGAGATAATCCGGGCGCTGTATGATCGCGACTTCCTGGTCAACCCGCAGGTGAGCGTGATTGTGGTCAAGTATTCTGAACGCAGTGTCAACGTGCTCGGGGCGGTCAACGGCGCGGGGCGCATCCAATTCCCGCAGGAAAGGGGACTCACGATCCTTGACGCGATTTCCCTCGCCGGCGGGCAAAGCCGCCTTGCCGACCTGAAGAAAGTCAAACTGACGCGCAAGAACTCCGACGGCGAACCCGTGACGACCACCATCAATGTCGATGAGATGATGAAGGGTGGGAGCCGCGATGCGGTGGCACTGGAAAAGGACGACGTGATTTTCGT
>JACQWK010000038.1 GCA_016209525.1 Verrucomicrobiota bacterium | reverse complement strand
GGTGGTCCAAACAATGGGGTCCACCTCTGATGGACTATTTTGAGATCCAGAAAAACAGAATCAAAAGTGTTGTGATGAATCACCCAGTCTGGCGAATGGCGGCAGACCCTGTCCGCAAACTGCAACGTGGCGAACGATTTGTTGCACCTGCAGAACTCGCCAGGTCTAGGAACTTGGAGCCCGTCAACGTTTTTGAGTGTATCAAAGCAGCTTTTGAATATTGGAGAACCAACCCCTATGACCTTGAGATTCGACAACAGTCTTAGCTGGACGTTCCAAGATTCGTTTGTCTCCAGAGAACTCCTCGCTCTTTGCCTGTTGCTCGTGCTGAACCCCGTGTTCCAACAACTTGCGGCGGCGACAATCGAGTCTGATACTCACTGGTCTTTCATCGCGCCGGTCAGGCCTCCGGAACCGGTCGTGAAGCAGAAGAACTGGCCTCGGAACGCCATTGACCGGTTTGTCTTGGCGCGGCTGGAAAAGGAGGGAATCCGCCCTTCGGTCGAGGCCGATCGAGTTACCCTCATACGGCGACTGAGCCTGGATCTTACCGGGTTGCCACCGAGGATGGACGAAGTCCAAGCTTTCCTGAATGATACGCGCTCGGATTCCTACGAGCGCTTGGTCGATCGCTTGCTCGCTTCACCACACTACGGCGAGCGCTGGGCTCGGCATTGGCTGGACGCGGCGCGATACGCGGACTCGAACGGCTACAGCATCGATGCTCCCCGCTCCATCTGGCGATACCGCGATTGGGTGATCGATGCTCTGAACCATGACCTTCCCTTCGACCTCTTCACCATCTATCAACTCGCGGGCGACCTATTGCCGGAGGCGGCCGTGGAGCAGAAAGTGGCCACGGGTTTTCACCGAAACACCCAGATCAACGAGGAAGGCGGGATCGACAAGGAGCAATTCCGTGTGGAATCGGTCATCGATCGCGTCAACACGACCGCCACTGCGTTTCTGGGGCTGACCTTCGGCTGCGCGCAATGTCACGATCACAAGTTCGATCCGTTCACTCAGAAGGATTATTTTCGATTTTATGCCTTTCTGAATAACGCGGACGAGCCAACCCTGGAGTTGGCCACGCCTGAGGAATTCGCCAAGCGCGACGCGATCCGCGCCCAAATCAAGGCGATGGAACTGGAGGTAAAGCGCTACACGGATTCTCACTCGGACGGCTTGGCAGAATGGGAAGCCAGTCTTACGGCTGAAGCGCGCAAGCGTTTGAAACCCGACGTCCGAGCCGCATTGGAAACTCCGCCGGACAAACGCACCGAGCGGCAGAAACAGGCCGTGAACGACCTCTTGTTCAAAGACGACGCCTCATACCGAAAGCTTAAAACCGCCATGGCGGGCTTGCAGAAGAGTGAACCGAGATTCCCGACGACGATGATTATGCAGGAACGAACGGAGCCTCGGGAATCTTACGTTTTCGTCAAAGGTGATTTCACGCGCAAGGGCGAGGCCGTCACACCGGGCGTGCCGAAAATCTTGGCTCCGCTGCCTCCAGTGGAGAAGCCGACGCGTCTCGATTTGGCCCGCTGGATTGTCAGCGCAGACAATCCCTTGACGGCCCGCGTCATTGTGAACCGAATCTGGCAGCACTATTTCGGACGCGGTATCGTCGAAACCGAGAACGATTTTGGAACGCAAGGAGCGACACCGACGCATCCGGAGCTGCTGGATTGGCTCGCGACCGAGTTCCTGCGGCAAAAGTGGAGCCTGAAAGCAATGCACAGGCTCATCGTAACTTCGGCTGCATATCGCCAATCCTCGCGCGCCCGTCCGGAATTGGAAACCGTCGATCCCAATAACCGGCTGCTCGCGCGCCAGAATCGGCTTCGCTTGGACGCGGAGATCGTCCGCGACGTCGCCTTGTCCGCGAGCGGCCTGCTCTCCGAAAAAATCGGCGGTCCGAGCGTGTTCCCGCCGCTCCCTGACGGAGTCATGTCGCTGGGGCAAGTCCGACGCGAATGGAAAGCCCAGTCTGGGCCGGACCGCCATAGGCGCGGCATGTACACCTTTTTTTGGCGAGCCACGCCCCATCCTTCGCTTATGGTCTTTGACGCGCCTGAAGCGAGCAGCGCGTGTACGCGGCGCATCCGTTCGAACACGCCGCTGCAAGCGCTGACCTTGCTCAACGATGAAGGCTTCTTCGAGTTGGCCGAAGGGTTAGCCAAACGAGTCTTGCGCGAGGCCCCCGCACACTCCGGCGACCGGCTCGAGTACGCCTTTCGCGCCTGCCTGGTTCGCGCGCCGAGCGCAGGTGAAAAACAGCGGCTGATGCAATTGCTTGAGCAACAAATCCAGGCCGAAGCACAGAACGAGAGCCACGCGAGCGAGGGCAATTCGAGCCAGCCGGTGGACGCCGCCGTTTCGAGAGAATTTGCCGCGTGGACGACGGTTGCCCGAGTTCTGCTCAACCTGGACGAGTGCATCACCCGAGAGTGAACTTCATGCCCCTGCCCGCGGATTATCACATGCACACCCCGCTGTGCCGGCACGCCATCGGCGAACCGACCGAATACGCCGCTCAGGCCGTCCGGCTGGGTTTCAAAGAAATCGGGTTCTCGGATCATAGTCCAATGGCACGAGATGATTTCGACGACTGGCGGATGAGACAGGATGAGTTGGACACTTACGTCGAGAAAGTGGCCAAGGCGCGGAGCGACCATCCCCGTCTGGTCATCAAGCTGGCGCTGGAAATTGACTATCTCCCGGGCCACGAGGATTGGATTCGGGAGCTGGCGGCACGGCATCCTTGGGATTATTTCATCGGGTCGGTCCATTACGTGTCGGACTCGTGGGATTTGGATAATCCCAAAAAGATTTCCGAGTGGAAGAAACGCGATCCTTTTGAGGTGTGGAGCGCTTATTTTGAACGCCTGACCATGGCCGCCGAGTCGCGCTTGTTCGAGATCATCGGCCACGCGGACCTGGCCAAGAAATTCTGTTTTTACCCCAAAGAAGATTGCACCCAGCTCTTCGAACGATTCTTTGCCGCCGCCAAGAAATCGGGCGCGGCGATGGAACTGAACACGGCCGGCCTCCGGAAAGACTGCAAAGAGATTTATCCACACCGGCGCCTCGTTGAAATGGCTTACGCTTCGGGTGTCCCGATTACCTTCGCATCGGACGCGCATGCTCCGGGCGAAGTCGGAATGAATTTTGCCGAAGCGATTCATTTGGCGAAAGCGGCCGGCTACACCGACTGCTGCCGCTTCAGCCGGCGCCAACGGGAGATCGTGCCTCTATAACGGATGTCGCGTTGAACCGGAGATCGCGGAGAAAGCAGAGAGCCAAGATTGCTTGGGGTATTCTCAGCAATTCTGATTTTGGCAACTGGCGCGGTTCGGAACCGTAAGGCGGACACTCCTGTCCGCAGCCCCCCTGAGCACGTGCGGACGAGAGTGTTCGCCTTACGGCCCAAATAAGACCTCCCGGAACTCATTGCGCGCAGGGTTCCCCGGGACCGGAGCGCCGGTCTCCGACCCGGCCCGGACCGTATCGCGCGAAGAATTGCGCCGGATCGGAGACCGGCGCTCCAGCGTTCATAGGCAGAATTGCTGGGTCTTCAGTGGGCCGGCACTTCGTAGCCATAAGTGTGCAGTAACGGCGCGCGGCCATCCTGGCCGCAGCGGCCCCGGACTGCGGTGACCCGTCCGTCTTGGCCTGGCGTGTCGAATCATTGTTGGGTGACTGTGGCGGACGAGATTTTTGCGTTGGGGAAGCCTCAAACCTACAACCCGTTCGGCACTGCCGCGACCAAGATGGCCGCGCGACGACTGAATAGTTACGGCTTAGTATCCACAACCCTCGCAGGCAGCGGCGACCAGTGCCGCGCATTCAAAACCCAGAACTGACTTTTTGCCTCTCGACACCTCGCTTGAATGGGCGATCCCATTTGGCTGCATCAAGAACAAAACATGTCTCTTGATCGAACACGGCTTCGAGAACAAGGATAGCAGGTTCGAATATGCTCAAGAGCCTGTCTGAAAGTCAGCTCTGGGCGACGCAAGCGCTCAGCCTACGCCGTCTAGTGGCTCGCGGGACAACATCAGAAAGAGCGTTTCCGATCTCGCGGAGAAAGAACCGTCTCTCGCTCTCTCACAGTTCTTCCAGAGACTCTTCCCTCGCGCAGGGACTGCGGTCACGAGGCTCTGATTTGATTGGTTATCGGCCATTGGCCGATGGCGATTGCGAAGCCAGAGCCTCCTTACGTCGGCTGCTGCGATTCTCCTGAGAGCCTCTCGATCAGGATTCCACTCTCACCAAACCGAACTCGAACATCTCATGAAATCTCCGTTCTTGGTTCGATCGCACGACAAGACCGAGGACAATTTGGCTCTGTCGGCCCGTCCCATCACCAGCGAACAATTCTCCCTCTCCCCGAGGGAGAGGGCCGGGGTGAGGGGGAACGAGGCGTGCGAAGGCCGCAAGGGATGCGACCCCGCAAGAATGCGTGTAAGGAGCGGCCTTCTGGCGGCGCTACTGGTCGCCTTGGGCGCCACGCCGTGCCTGGCGGACGCGTTTCGCGTGGCAAGCGTCGAACCGGCCGGGGAGGCGAATGATCCGTTTGCGCGGCTCGAAGTCTTCTTCAACCAGCCGGTCCAAGAAACATCCTTCACGCTCGACGACATTGTCCTGACCGGGGCTGGACAGCCCATTGTGCCCGCGGCTCTCAACAAGGTGGACGGAGCGCATTACTGGATCGATCTGACGGGCTTGACCAGTCTCAACGACTACACGCTCGTCATTGGCCCGGACATTCTCAACGAGAGCGGACAGCCGATGGATCAAAATCGGGATGGAACACCTGGGGACGCCTACCGAGTGTCCCTGATTGCGACGGGGAAGGTACTCGACCCAACGAATCTGCATTATGACGGCCAAAACGTCATCTTTGTCGGCAACACCTCGACCCTCGATGGCGATCACTCCTTTCTCAATCTTGGCATCTTCGCCGGCACCGTCGCCTTGACCGGTGGTTCGACACTGACCGTCGTTGAGACGCTGGACCTAATGACCAACGCGGTGTTGCTGGTGCAGGGGAAGAACACGACGGCCCAAGTGAATGGTCAGTGGGCTGGAGTGGGCGGGACAATCAATGTCTCCAATCTGGTCGTGGAGACAGGAGCGAAGATCACCGCGGATGGCCAAGGCTACGCAGCGAAGGCAGGGCCGGGCGCCGGTACGACATGGGGCGGGGGGTGGGGTTATGCTGGCTCGTCCAATGGCGGCGGCTATGGG
>JACQWK010000037.1 GCA_016209525.1 Verrucomicrobiota bacterium | reverse complement strand
TCGGTGGGATGAATGCTGGGGCCGCGCCTACCATAGTGACTATTTGCAAATAAAAGCCATCGCGTAACCGAGAGTGGTTACTTTCGCGTCACGCACCCCGGCGGCCTCGACCTCAACGAACTTCGGAACGGGCAGCTTGCCCAAGGGCTTGATGGGTTTCATTGTTGTCGTGTCTTCTCGCCTTCCTCTGCGTCCAGCCTCTGGAAGAGATTCTTAGAAGCGTTGATCATGGCTCGGTATTCGTCGAGCCATTCGGCCACTTGGAGCATTTCATGCGTCGGCAAATGCTCAAACGCGGCCTCGATTTCGGCGACGGTAATCATGGCGGGACTTTTATTGCTCGGCGGAGAAGCACGCGAGTGCGTCGGCATGGTGTTGGCACCCACTTCACCGAACGCACACGTGCGAGATACGGTCTCGGCATGGCCTCAACCACGATCTCTGTGTCTGAACCGGCGTATCGCCGCCTCAAGAAACTCAAACTGCCAGGGGACAGTTTTTCCGACGTGCTCTTGCGGGAACTGCCCGAGCCGTGCGAGACGTGCGGAGAAGTTTTGGATTCTCTGATGAAGCACGGCGTGCCCAAGGCCAATCTCAAACTTGAGCGTGCCTTGCTGACAGGCCGCAATCGTCGTTCGCCGCGCTAGCTGTGATCTGTGACACGACATTCCTCGCCGATTTGAGACGCGAACGCCAACGCGCATTGCGTGGGCCGGCGTTGGCATTCCTGGCGGCACACCGTCGGCAGCCGTTTCTGGTTACGGTAATCAGCGCCGGTGAAATTGCCGTGGTCTTTAACTCGACGGCCGATGCCCGGACATACCTCAGGCGCTTCAAGGTGCTACGGCTGACACCGGAGATAGCGTTGGTGGCCGCTCAGATCGACCGGGAGTTGATCGACCAGCGGCTCGGGGAGAATGATAATTGGATCGCCGGTTTTTGCCGATACTACGAACAACCGATCATCAGCCGTGACACCGCGTTTGATCGCGTCCGCGGTTTGCGCCGACTGAGTTACAAACTGTGGTCTCTCTGAACATGAGGCAACGGAGAGTCAATGGGCGACCGTTTTACTTCCTGGACCGATTCCCCACGCCACGAAACACCGCGGTGACTGCCTCCGCGCTGTCACCCGTCACGTAGAGCGGCGACTCACCCACGACCGCGTCATGGGTTGGGAGTTGGTTGCCCATGATATCGAATGCGCGGGTCGTCGCCGTGAGACGAAGCGGCTTAACCTCCGCGCCGCGGTTCCAGACGACCGCCACAATGTGATTCTGCGAGCGGAAAAGATAAGCCCGCAAACCGTCGCGTTCGATCCGTCTCACGAACACTTCCGGCACGCCGAGAATGCGGGTCAACGCCGCCACGCCCGGATACATCTTGCGCGGGGCGCCGCCGTATTCGAAGAGAACGCCGCCCGCATCCGGACCGTTGATCGGTCCGCAGGTTCCGGCGTGAAAGAAAATCTTCCGCACACCGTGCGCGAATGCCACCGCCGCGAAACGCACCAGATGCTCCGTCGCCGCCTGCTCGCTGGGCCAGCGGCAGCGGTTCATGGTGGCGTCGCCCACGACCGCAGGCACGCAAGGCGGATCGTCGTCTGCGTAGCAGCCCCATTCGGTGATCCATACCGGTTTGGGCCCGCCGTGAGCGCGCATGGTTTCTTCAAGCGCGCGGAAGGAATCCTCGAAACTCTCCGCCGGCATCGCCGGACTGTAGATGTGCAGGTCGAACACGTCCACCGAACGCAGTCCGCCTTTCGTCACGAACTCGCGCGTCAGGCCCGCCTCGAGCCCGGCGCTGATCCCGCCCACGACCTGGCAGTTTGGGTCCGCTCGCTTCATCGCGCGATACGCCGTGTCCAGGAGCCGCAGGTAATCGTCGAGCGAGTAGCCGAACTGCCGCGGCAGCGCATACGAGGTATAGACCGGCTCATTCAGGATTTGATAATGCGTCACGGGACGCGGCCCGCTGCGACGGTAATGTTCCGCCACCGTGGCCGCGTAGTGGCCGAAGTCGTTCAACTCTTTCGGCGCGTAGGCTACCGGCATCCGGGCGCGCAGATAGCTGTCTTTTCCCGCTGCCTTCTCGACTTCCTCGCGGCGCGCGGTGGTGGACCACGACGCCGAAGGAAACGGCAGCAACACTTCCACTTGGCTGTTCAAGTCCAGCACACGATGAATCTGCGCGTCGGGAATGCTGAAATCGAAGCGCCCCTTCTCCGGCTCCACCGTCTGCCACTTGGCCGACCAATCGCGCCACCACACCACGCCTGCCAAACGCGCGCGCTGGACCAGGAAATCCCAAGGATAGGCGTGGTTGAAACCGAACGGCGAGTCGATCAGTGCGGTCGAGGCGGGAGTGATGATCGCCGCGCGGATGGAATTCGAACTGTCTGCGTTAATCCAATTCGCCTGGAAAAATCCCTTGCGGCCCTGGCTGAAGTTGCTTTGGGTCATGCTGCCGCCGGAACGGGCGGGCAGTTTCATCCGAGGTTCCGTTTCGGCGACTTTCCGGTCAAAGAAGTCCGTGACCGCCAGTCGGCCGCTGACTTCAACCTCGCGGTCTGTGTTGTTGTAGGCTCGCACCGTGAAACACGCGTCCTGTAGGACGTTCGTAAAGACGTTGCCTTCCGCGCCGGTCACGACGAAAGACTCGATCGCCTGGTGCGGTTCGTAGGCCGTCGCCTCACGCCCATGTTCCAATTGGATGGCATCGACCCACAGCGTCGCCGTCTCGCGTTTCGACGTCTCCAAATCCAGGCCCACCGCGATGAAGAAAAACGGTTCCGTCGGCACAAAGGTGAAGACACAGCGTTTCCACTCCCGCCCCACCTTGACCTCGTGGCGCGCGAGGCGGCTTGGCGCCTCGTTCACGGCCAACTGCGCCATGACGTCCTCCGCATCGGCGCGCAAGCATGCCGAGAGCGTGAACGGCTCTCCCGGCTTCGCGCGAAACCAACCGCGGTTGGCCGCGAAGACCCGCTTCACGGGCTGGCGAACCGGCTCGTAGTAGTCGAACCAAAACACGGGCAACGTCTGCGGCGTGAGCGTGATCTTCAAGCTGTGCCGGCCATGTTGCGCGACGGTGCTGTCCAACTCGCCTTCCAGCCGATACAGGTTTCCGCCCCAACCTTTGAGACCGTAGGTGAAGCTCCCCCAGTGGGCCGTGCCACATTCGAAACTGCTGTTGGGAACGGAGTTCTTCGGGCCAGCCGTGCTGAGTTGAGGAAACCACTCCTGGCCGCTCTCGGTCTCAGTAAGCACCACGTCGTCGAGCCAAAGCGTGCCCGTGTTCTTGAACCAAAATTGCAGTCGGCTTGTCTCCGCCGGCAAATCCTCCGTGGCGCGGAAGCGGAATTCGAAGCGCTGCCACTTTGATCCGGCCACGAAGGCGTCGGCCAGCCCGGCATTTCCCCAGGGCCGCGTGTTCGACAGCGCCACCTCGATCGCGCCGCCGCGGATGCCTTCTGCCTTGGCCCAGCACGCGAGTTGATACCACTGGCCTCGGCGCACAGATACCTTGCCCACCTGGCAGAGCATCGCATGAGCCGCGGGGCCGTCGCCCTTGAATTCGGTGCAGACCAGCTTCGCGCATCGCTGGCCGTCATGGCCGGTGTCGAGAAAGAGCTGTTGTCGGACGCTGGAATCGCCGGCGGCGTTCCAATCGTCAGGCGCATCCGGCTTGCGCCGGCTCGAGTCAAACGAGCCGTTGGCGACGAGGTTCTTTTCTGCGGCCAGGCAAGGTTCGAAGGCCGCCAACGAGGCAAGCAGCCAGAAGGCAGGGGCTTTCATAGTGTCCCATTGGACGAACCAAGGCCGAACCTTCTTCGCTCGGAAACGGGCCATGACTGGGCACTGCATCTGCCTCGAACCAGCCCGGGACAGGCAGCGACGCGCTCTCAGCGGCTTTGCGTGGCGAAGGCGGCGAATCGAGCTGCCAATTGTGCGGGCGTGGCGGAGCCTCTGTAGATCAGCAGCCGATAACGGAACCGCCTTTCTTCCTTGGCCGGAATTGTCCAGTCGCTCAGCGCCGAAACATTGGGATTGATCAAGCCTTGCTCATCGGCTCGCCAGCCGGGTGGATGGTTGGGGTTGCTCGGATGATCGAAGATCGCGATGCCGAAAAGCTCCTCTCCAAATTGAAGCCGTTGACACGATGAAAGCCGGTGAAGATGCCGTGCTGCCAAGGATGATCGTCTGGTTTGTCGTCCGAGAGCACGACGCGGCCGGAAGGGTCGCGAACCGGATGAAGATACGGGCGCAGATTAGGATCCATCACATAGGTGGCGAGATCCATCCACCGCGGTTGGTTAGGGAAGCGCGCACGCACGTGGAGTCGCTGATCCGTCCGTTCCACTTTGATCCGGGTCGGACCGAATTCATCGCCGGCTCCGGAGGAGGACAGGGCGCAAAATGCGGATGCAAGGAGGCCTAGCCCGAATGATCCACAGGTTCGTTTGCTGGATGCGAGTTTTGATGGTAGGGACGGCGCGCCTGTGCTGTCACCGCCGCGTGCAGCAGCGGAACCGAGTGACCCGTCGGTGCAGGAGTCCCCGCTCTCGTTGCGCAGATTTCCGCGCCTGCACGGCGCAGGGACGCCGCGGCGCGGCCTCCCTACCGCTGTTTGTTTGTGAAGCACAAGCAAGGTGGCGCAACGTACCGTTTCATGTTGCTGGCTTTCGAAACAGGGAATGTGTGCGATCTCCATCTCTCGCAGCGGCCGAGGGCACGAGGCTCTCGTCTCTCTGCAGGGGATCGGGAGAAATGAGTCAACCCACGTCGGCTGCCCTGATTTCTCGGTCAAGCACTCAGCAGGCGAACTGAACCGCAGATTACTGGCGCCTCAGACGATAGAATCGGTTTTGGTTGGGCAGGATTGCCTCCGTGTGCGGACTGGCTGCTGCCGGCGTGACCGGCGTCCATGGACCGATGACCGTGGGGGCCCACTCGAGTTGGCCCGCGCCGGTCCAATTGAGGGTGATGTTGCCACCGCTCCTCACCACAGGGAGGACAAATGCCGGAGGCACGGTTGTGGTCACGGCGGGGTTGAGTTGGACGTAATCAATGCCCATCCAGTTGCCGCCACCGTCAGCGTTGTAGTTGATGCCCTTCAAACTGATGATGTTGTCGGCGCCAAGACCGAGTTTTGCATTCACACTGGCAAGAGTGAACGGAGCAGTGGTTTGAACTACACCCAATTGATTGGTTCGGATCACGATCTGACTCTGAACCTTCACTCCGTTGAAATAGACTTCGATCCCGTAGCGCGAATCAGGCTGGCCATCCTGCAAATTAAGAGCGTCAAAACTGATCGTTGCCTGATTGGTAAGGTTCAGGCTGGCCGGCAGATTGAAATGGTAGCGCAAATCATTGTCATTGCCGGCGAAAGCGCGCTCGGCGGCCTCCTCACTAGTTGGAACAATGCCGACCGGTTCGTAAGCGCCGTATTCGGCGACGACGCTCGGAATGGTATTCGTATAGACTCCAGCGAAGTAATAGTCATTGTCCGCACCACTCGAGACCTCCCGGCTGGTCGGGCTTCCTGGCAAATTGTTGATCGACGAGTTTTCCTGCACGAAGCTTGTGTTTGGCCCACCGCCGTCACCCAAAGGCCATCCATTGTCATCCTTGCCCACGGCCCAAGGGAACACCGGCGTGGGCATCGGGTTGAGCTGAACATAGTCAATTCCCATCCAATTGCCGCCGCCGTCCGAATTGTAGTTGATTCCTTTCAGCGTCACGATGTTATCGAAACCGGAACCTGGTTGCGCGTTCACACTGGCCAGCGTAAACGGCTTGGTCGTAAAGTCCTTATCCAGGTCGGCAGCGTAAATGATGATTTCAGGCTGCACTAAGACTTCATTAAAATAGATTTCGATTCCGTAGTGCGGGTCCGTGCCACCAGTATCCAAATTGTTGGCGTCGAAAGTGACGAGCATCTGGTCCGTGGGTTTTAGGGAGTCCGGAAGATTGAAGTGATAGCGCAAGGTATTGTCAGAGCCGGCGAATGCGCGTTCAGCCGCTTCTTCGTTAGCGAACACGGGACCAACCGGGACATAGTCGCCGCCTTGCGCGACGACGCTCGGGATGATTTTGCTAAAGTCGCCAGCGAAATAGTAATCATCGTCCGCCTGTTGGTTGACCTCTGGATTGGCGGGATTTCCTGGCAGCGGGTTCGTTCCGGTTTCCTGCACGAAACTGGCGTTCGGCCCACCGCCGTTGCCGACAGGCCATCCGTTATCATCCTTCCCAACCGCCCAAGGGAACGGCGAAGCCAGGACCGGACTTAGTTGGACAAAATCAATGCCCATCCAATTGCCGCCGCCCTCGGTGTTGTAGTTAATCCCTTTCAAAGTAACGATGTTGTCATAGCCCGGACCGGGCTGGGCGTTCACGCTGGCGAGGGTAAAAGGCTTCGTGAAGAAAGTCTGATTCAACTGCTCGGCGCGGATGACGAGCTGAGTTTGGACAAGCACGTTGTTGAAATAAACTTCGATTCCGTACCGCGGATCCGTTCCGCTCGTGTCCAAGTTGAGGGCATCGAAACCGACCGTCAACTGGTCCGTCGGTTGCAGGGTGCCGGGCAGATTGAAGTGATAACGCAAATAATTATCGACCGCGGCAAAGGCGCGTTCGGCGGCCTCTTCATTGGCTGGGACTTGGCCGACAGGTGTGTAGTTTCCGTTGCTGGGGATGACGGTCGTATAAATGCCGGCCAAATAGTAGTCATCGTCGGCTTGCTGGGCAACCTCAGGGCTGCTGGGATTTCCGGGAAGGGCGTTGGTTTGCGCATTCTCCTGGACAAAGCTCGCATTGCCGCCGCCGCCGTTGCCCGTCGGCCACCCGTTGTCGTTTTGGCCAACGAACCAAGGGAGCACCGGCGCCGGGATAGCGGTCGCGGCTCGGTCCAACTTGACATAGTCGATCCCCATCCAATTCCCGCCCCCTTCGGAACTGTGGTTGATGCCTTTAAGCGCCACAATATTGTCGTAGCCGGGCCCAATTTGGGCGTTCACACTGGCCAGAGTGAACGCCGGGGTGGTCAAAGCTTTGTTCAGTTGAGCAGAACGGATGACCACCTCAGGCTGGACTTTTACTCCATTGAAATAGACTTCGATTCCGTAGCGAGGGTCCGCTCCGCTGGTATCCAAGTCCAATGGATCGACCGTAACCGCAAGCCGGTCGGTGGGTAAGAGCGAATTGGGAAGGTTGAAGTGATAGCGCAGATCATTATCGGTGCCGGCAAAGGCGCGCTCTGCCGCCTCCTCATTGACGGCAACGGTGCCGACCGGCTGGTACGTCCCATTGGCGGGAATCACGGTGGTGTAAGCACCGGCGAGATAATAGTCGTCGTCGGCCTGCTTATCGGTTTCCGCACTGCTTGGATTGCCTGGCAGCGGATTGCTCGTTCCGCTTTCCTGCACGAAGGTCGTGTTCGTGCCTCCGCCAGCGCCAGGACTGGCGGCGGAAATGTGCCGGTTGTCGTCCGTGCCGACTTGCCACGGAAATGTCGCGGCGGGGACGAGGTTGGTTGCCAAATTAAGCTGAACGTAATCAATGCCCATCCAATTCCCGCCGCCGTCATTGTTATAGTTGACGCCTTTCAGGCTAACGATGTTGTCGAAACCGGGCCCGACTTGCGCATTCACACTGGCCAGCGTGAACTGCGGGGTAGTGTAATCCACTCCTAACTGAGCCGCACGGATGAGGATCTCAGACTGGACCTTCACGCCGTTGAAATAAACTTCGATCCCATAGCGCGGGTCCGGCTGGTCAGTCTGCAAATTGAGTGCGTCGAAAGTGATGGAAAGCAGGTTTGTGGTTTTCAGTGTGGCGGGAAGATTGAAGTGGTAGCGCAGATCATTGTCCGCGGCGGCGAACGCGCGTTCGGCGGCTTCTTCATTCACCGCAACGTCCCCGACCGGCTGGTAGTCGCCATACTCAGCGACAACACTCGGAATGACTTTCGTGTAGCTGCCGGCGAAGTAATAATCATTGTCCGCCCCTCGAGGCTCTTCCGTGCTGTCGGGGCTTCCCGGCAGAGGATTGATGGATGCGTTTTCCTGCACGAAGCTCGTATCGGGCCCTCCACCGTCACCCATAGGCCAGCCGTTATCGTCGAGACCAACCTCCCAGACGAGTTGCGCGTGGCTCGTGAGCGCTATGCCGGCTGATAAAAAGAAGGAAAAACACAAGGGAGAAAGTGGCTTGTTCGACATCTGCCTCTTGTGCCAAACGTGTCGCAAAGATGTCAAAACAAATGTGGCGAAATTTGGTGCATCGGCCGCAGCTTGACACTGCCACCGAATGGTAGGGACGCCGGGCTTCCGGCGTCCCCGCCCGCGTTCAGCGGGCGAAACTCGAATCACGCGGCCAACTTCGACGTTCCAGTTGCGCCGCTGAACGCGGCGCGGACAGCGCAGTCGCGCTGTCCCTACCTATCACGGTGGCAGTGCCGAGATTCGCCCGAAGCCCGGTGTTCACGTCGCTTCCCCTTGAAAACGTCAGGACGGCTTTGGCAATGCTGGGCTATCGCGCACGCTGGAGACGGTCCTCCCTCTCCCAGCGGGAGAGGGAATCGTTCCTCGCACATTGGAGCTGTAGCCCGCGCTCCAATCAGGCGGTTGATGGAAGGAGTTGCTGAAATCTGCTCGACCGGCGTCGTCGCCAGATGTTATTTCGTCCTCAGTGAAGCGCGGTCCCGCATCCCCAGGTCGCCGTTCGACGGGAGCAAAGGTATTTCCTTTCTTCCTTGTCACGGCCTGGATCTGCGTGGGCGCTTTGACTAAATGGGACACGCTGCTGTTGTATCTGCTTCTCGGCCTCGTCGTCGGCGGGGGCCTATGGGCAGGACGTCGAAGGGCGCTTCTCCTGCCTGTGCTGCTGCTCCTAGCCTTGGTTTTTCCCGTCTGGAAGAAGATCGAGCGTCGGTCGTCCCGGGTGGCAGTCCCAGCCAATAGGGTGGTCGCCGATGAAAAAATCGTGTCGAACATCAACGATGCGGAGGTAATCAGCGCCTTGGTGACCTCGGAGGAAACGCACTTGGCGTTAACTCCAAAAATGAAAGCACTCTCAACGGGTCTGATGGACTTGCGCCTGCCGGGGCCAGGAATGGAAGCGATCTTCGCGCCTTCGGTTAGCGTGGTCGATCTCGGCCCAGCGCCGGCCTTGGCTTCGTCCGGTCAAGTGTCGATCGAGTCACGCCCATGGCCGATGGCGACAGCGGCGGCGCAAGTGTCGGGGGTTGATCTATGGCGACCGTTGCTGGACGCCGTCTCCTGGTTCGAAACCGCAAAGCTGTATATCATCAGTGGCGAACACCCTGACCGCAACATGGGCCGATATGATGCCACCGGCGGCTTCGATGCGTTAGCGAAGATGAAATCGGGTGAGTGGCGTTCCCTGACGGGTAGAATGAAGCTGAGCTGGGAACGTCCGAGTGCCGCCGAAGGCAAGGTCGGCGAGTGGCAAATCACCGCGTGGAAGACCGAGGAGATGCATTGGAGCGCCAGTCCCAAACGGCTCTTCGTCGAGGCGCTGGATGCGGCCCTTCGCCCACCGCAGGATCCCCGAGCTCTGCGGCGTTCTCAGCATTATGAAGCCGCCCTGAAATACTACCGCGAGGGCATGAAGAACCTGCCCCATCCCTATTTTGCACCGATCTCAGTGAACCAAAAGGAGGGCATCGCCGTGGCGGATGTCAATGGCGACGGTTTTGACGATATTTACATCACGGTGCGGCTAGGGAAAAACATGCTGCTGATCAACCACGGGGATGGGACGTTTTCGGAACAGGCAGCTTCATATCACTTGGACTTGCCCGGTCACACCACCTGCGCCATTTTCGCCGACTTTGACAACGACGGCGACTTGGATGCCATGCTTGGACGAAGCTTGCTGCGGACGAGCTACCTTGAAAACCGCGGCGGTTCCTTTTATCAGCATCCCATCCCCAAGCACATGCCGATGGCGGTCATCTCCATGGCGGCGGCTGATTACAACGGCGACGGTCTGCTGGATATTTATCTCTGCACCTATCGGCCTGCCGCTCCCGGTGGCGCCGGCACGGCGGGCGGTTACGCTCAAGCAGCCAAAGAAAACGATTTTGACTGGCCGGATGAGTTTTTCTCCCCTGAACTGGCCAAGGAATTTCGGCGCCGGCTGGCTGAACACAAACAGCGCCACGGCGTCACCGTGCTCGACCAATTAGGCCCCCCCAATGTTTTGCTGGTCAATCGCGGGGGAGGACGTTTCGAACCCGCTCCAGAGAACAACACCGTGGGATTGTGGCGCAATTCCCTTCAAGCCACGTGGTGCGACTTCAACGAAGACGGAAGGCCGGATCTCTACATCCCCAACGACTGGGGCCTCAACGTCCTGTTTCGCAATGATGGGCCGGCCGGTTTCACCGACGTGACCTCCGAGATGGGCTTAACCGTTTACGGATTCTCCATGGGCGCTTCCTTCGGCGACTACGATAATGACGGTCGCGACGACCTTTACGTCTCGAATATGTACAGCGAGGCTGGCCATCGCATCACCGCCCGAATCCCAGGGTTGAACAAGTTGTTCGCGGAATCTGCCGACGGCAACTTCCTTTACCACATGGAAGCCAGCGGCAAATTCAAGCAGGTCGCCGGTTCGCAGCCCCCGGCGATGACTGTGAAGAACGTAGGGTGGTCGTGGGGCGGATGTTTCGCCGACTTCGACAACGACCGCTTCCTCGATCTTTACGTCCTCAATGGTTACTATACCGCGCCAAAAGAACTTGCCTCCGACCTGGACCTCGAAAGCAACCTTTGGCGCACGATGGTGCGCGCCGATGAGAATCTCGCCCGCTCGACCTTCCGTTTTTCTCCCGAATGGAAACGAACTCCCGCTCCCGACAACCTAGGGCCGCAGATGGACGCGCGACTCGCCGGGGTCGAACGCCAGGGAGAAAAAATACTGGTGCATTCACTCCACGGCGGCGAACGCAACCGTTACTTCGCCAACCTCGGCGGCCGATCTTTCGCAGATATCTCCGGCCTTTCCGGGTTGGATAATCCGGCGGACAGCCGGGGCTTTGCCCTCTTGGATTACGATCGCGATGGGTGGCAGGACGTTGCGTTGGTCAACGCCAATCAGCCGCTTTTCAATCTTTATCACAACGAAATGCCGGCGGCCGGTCTGAGCGGTGGCATCATTGCCATCCGCTTCGTCGGCGGAAATCGGACCGCGGCTCTGTCCAAAGAATACTCTTGCCGGGATGGCTTCGGCGCGCGCGTCTCGGTCGATCTGGGCGATGGAAGAATCGTCCGCGACCATCGTGGCGGAGAAGGTTGGTCCACTCAGAATTCCGCCACGATGATTGTGGGTATCGGCTCGCGGCCAGCGGCCGCCTCCGTGACTGTCCGGTGGCCATCGGGCAAAACCATGAGGACGAAAGACGTGCCGGAAGGAACGCTCCTCACCGCCTACGAAAATTCGAAAGACTCATCCACGGGCGAGCCGTTCACGCGCAGTCCCTATCGCGTAAAGCCGAGCACTCGGCCAACGCCGGTTCCCGACCGGCCCATGTTTTCTCTGGCCGCCGCGGATACCCGCGCCAAAGCCGGCGCGCGCCTGCGCGTTTACACGACGTTTGCCACGTGGTGCCCTTCCTGCAAACAACACTTGCCCAACCAGCAGCGCCTGAAAGACGAACTCGCGGACGAAGGCGTCGATCTCATCGCGATCCCCATTGATGAAGCAGATGACAACAATAAGCTCGCTGCCTACAATCGTGAATATCACCCCGCCGCCCGCCTAGTTAACCTCGTTCCCGCTCGGCGCAAAGAAGCCGCCGCCGCCTTCGCCAAAGCGCTTGGCGAAGATCCGCCTCTTCCATCGACCGTCATCACCGACGGCTCAGGCCGCTTCCTCGCGGCTCAAACCGGCGTGCCGAGCGTTTCCATTCTGAGAAAATTGCTCGCTGAATCCGTGACGAAATAGGAGGGATTCAAGCGTGCCTGGCCGCCGCTGATCAAGATGGATGTCGCGGTGAAGGCGAAGGTGGAAAAGCTCTTCAACCCGTAGCTGCCGACGTGAGGTGGCTCAAATTGAAAGGGCTGAAAGCCCGAGAAATGACAGCCCAGGGCAAGCGAAGTGAAACAAGCGACGCCCTGGGTCAACGAACTAAATGAATTCAAGCCCTGAAGGGGCGAAAGAAAACTGCCGACACCCAAGCTGAATTTCTAAACGTGCGTTGCCCGCGAGAACGATAGGATTCGTCCAGTCCTATGATCACGCGTTCCCAAAAATATGCGGTTAATCATTACCCGGTTGAATTCATTCTTGCGTTGGTCCAATCGGGCGAGATTGGCATTCCGGAAATCCAACGTCCATTCGTCTGGGACGCGACAAAGGTGCGCGACCTCATGGATTCGCTCTACCAAGGCTTTCCCGTCGGCTATCTCATCGCGTGGAAGAACCCGAACGTCCGTCTGAAGGATGGCACGATGTCGGAGGGAAAGAAGGTCTTGATAGATGGACAGCAGCGCGTCACGGCGCTGACGGCAGCCATCCTCGGCCAACAAGTCGTTGACCAGGAATATCGTCATGCTTAGTCAGGCCGACTTCGCCATGTCAAAGATTGCCGCCAACCAAAACTATAACGGTGCGCATCTCCGCAAGTGAATTGCCTCATTGATTCGATGGACGGCTTGCTCGCGAATTTTCGGATGAACGCCATCCCTGATTCGGTCTTCGACATGGAGTTGCCAGACTACGAAAACTTCCTCGCGCAGAGGCGGCGGCTCATGGCGACCAAGATGCGCGATTTCTATTTCTCGCTCTGACGATCGCGCCTTTTCTTTCGCCCTCTCAGGGCTTGGAAATCTTGTGGACGGTTGACCCAGGGCGTCGTTCGCAGACTCGCTTTGCCCTGGGCTGTCTTCTTTCGGGCTTTCAGCCCTTGCGAGCCTGCCAAGCGTAGCACAGTTGCCGTGGCCAGCTTCATGTTGCATTTGCAACATGAACTTGTCCTGCGTCACGCGCGGTTGAATGTGCGCAGTTGCCAGCCGGCGTCGCGGAGCAGTTCCTCCCGGCGCCACGCCTGTTGCCGTCTCAGAATCCCAAGGGGATTCCGTCCCAAAGCCCAGGGTTGCGCGGAACGCGCTACCCTGGGTAACCGTCCGCAAATAATTTCCAACCGCAACGCGGTTGCGGCCATTCCGTTCCCGACAGCCAAACGACATTCGCCACAACCGCGTGGCGGTTGATCTCGTATTGCACAATTAACCCAAATGCCTAGCGAGGCACTATGGCTTAACGTTTCGCGGATTGTCTGAGAACTCTCCCTTCGACCCATCGGGTATTGTATTTTCGGTTCAGCGCATCGCTTGGGAACCGGGGCCGCTTTTCCCGGCCATAGAGCTGGTCGTTCATTCCGTGGAACGGCAGCGGCTCGACTTGCGTGCCCGCCGCCACGTGAAAATCGGAATCTTTGTCCCAGCCATCAAGGTAGAGGAAGAATTCGCGGACGCTCCCTGCTGGCTTCGGCGGCAGAGAATTCACCGAGAATCTCAGCGTCAATTCATCGCCGCTATTCAGCAAAGCGAGTGCCTCATCGCGAGAGGCAATCAGTTCGGAGACGTCGCCATAGCGCGTGCACCACCCGCCGGGAGTGATCGTCCAGTATGAGTTCGGGCTGACTTTGTCGTAGTCCGGCGTGAGCGGCCAATCTGGCGGCAGATCTTCCAGCGCGCTGGAACCGCGGAAATGCAGATCCGCTTCGGCGGGCGAAATGAAGGTGATCTTGGTCAGCGCGTCCCGTTGCTTTTCCATCAGCGCGATGCGGTCCCAATGAATCTCAAAGGCATCGGTCAAACGCAACCGGCGGGTGCCTGGCGCCAATTTCCCTTCCAGATCCACGAGGATGGTTTTGGACTTTCCGGCCGGCGCGCCCACAACCACATCCACCGTTTTCCAAGTTCCGGGAGCGACTTCGGCCTCCAGCTTCGGAAATGGAAAAGGGAGCGATGGGTCGTGTGAAGCAGCAATGTTCGCCATCCCCCCGCCAAATCGAAGCCAGCCATTCATCACCAGCACGAGCGGTTTGCTCGTGTCCAACGGCCCAAAATCCAGGATCAATCCGTGCGGCTCGGCCAGCCCGCGGAGTTGCGGAACGCGCAATTTGGGCGGCGACACGCGCTGGCCATCCACCGTCCTTAAAACAGCAGTGACCTCCTGCATTGAGTCCGTAGTCCCGCCTTCAGGCGGCCGCGTGTCAAAAGCAGAACCGGCTGAAGCCGGGACTACATGCGGCGGCGAGTTTCGAGTGCCGCCATCCCGAATCTCGGCTCTTTGCAGCGGATGCTCATTGTGCAGCGTCAGGAGGGTGCCCAGCGGAAATGGTTTGCTCGGGAGCAGTTTGTCAGTGGGATGAACTTCCGTGCCAGGCTCGTGGTCCACGACGACCAGTTTTGCTTCGTCCAGGTAGAGCACCTCGCGCAACTCTTCCGTGATCTGAACCTCGTGATTCCCGTCCCTCGCGGGGAAGGTTTGCTCGTTGCCGATCCAAACAAATTCTTCCGGATCGGCCTCGATATACCGGCCCTCCGCAATGGGCAGGCCGAGGGGCGCTGCTCCCAAAATATCAGTGACAAACCGAAAACGCGTGCCATCCCACGCGTACAAGTACGGACAGGACCCTTCCTGAATCGTCAGTTCCAAAGCTAGCAGCGGCTCTTTGCAGTCAACCGGCACCTCGACCGCGCCTTGAGGCCAGTTGAACCAATGCACGAGGAACGAATCCAGTTTCTGATATTTTCCCACCCCGACCTCCACCGGCAAGCGCTGCACCGTCCGGATCAGGCGCAGTCCGCCCGTTTCGATCTCGACCTTGCACCCGATTCCGCTGGCGTTGGAACGGTTCCCAAACAATTGCACCTTCACTTGCGAATTGGCGTTGCCACCCTCATTGCGCAGGTAACGCAGGCCCCCATTCGCCAGGGCGATAATCGCGTCCGAATCGCAGTCCCTGTCAAAATCCGCGAAGTGGATTTCCGACACCGCGCCGCCGTCGAATTGATCAAGGCCGAGTTGGGCTGTCCGTTCCTGAAATCCGGAAAGACCGAGATTGCGCCACACCCGGATTTTTTCTCCAACCTCCCAGAGGTCCAGCCATCCATCATTATCGTAATCGACAGAAACAAGCCGACGTCCCTGGACCCCCAATTCTGGACTCGCATCAGAACTTTGAACCGGCCCCTCACCCGCCCTTCGGGCACCCTCTCCCCCTCGGAGGGGGAGAGGGACGGGGTGAGGGGGAGATCTGCGGGAAGCGGCCTGTCCTGGCGCATCGATTTCCTTTCGCTCGCCTCCATTGAAGCAGATCGTGATTTTCCCATCACCCGCCACCGCCAGGTCCGCCCGCAGGTCGTTGTCGAAATCGCCGGTGGAAAAAACGGCGCCAGCAACCCAATTGGTCTGCTCGCGGGGAACCAGCCGTCCGCCGCGCTGTTTTTCCAGGAGCAATGGCGGCCCCTCCTTCCGGCCTGCGATCACGTCCATAATCTGGTCTCGGTTCCAATCGTCCATCATCACCGCCTGCACGTTGTGGAGCGAGGCAGGGATCCCGGACGTGCTCGTGATATCGCTGAAGAGCAGCGGGCCGAATTGGCGATAGACCCGCACATCATTGGTGCTGGCGGTCACCGCGATCAAATCCAGTTTCCCCGTGAAATCCAGGTCGATTAGCGTTCCATCAATCGCGCTCACGGCGCTCAGACGGCTCATTGTCGAGACATCCGTTGCCAGTCCATTCGTCGCGAATTTGAAAAGGTGGCTTCCTTTGTCCCCGAGCACAACGATGTCGTCGAAACGGTCATTCTGGAGATCGCCGACCAACATTTTGGAATAGTTCGCCGAAGGGATTGCCGGGTGAGTCGCGCCATAGGGATGGAAAGTGCCGTTGGTATTCCAAAGCAATCGAAAGCCCAGCCCATTCTCGACTACGAAGAGACTGTTCCAACCCGTGTGGTTCGCATCAATCACTCCGATCGGACCGGAGAAATTTTGCGCGCCGTCGCCCAAGGCCTCTCTGGTCGCGTCAACAAACGTGATCTTGATTCCTTCTTGGCCCGGCTGCTCCAGCTTGAACGGCACCCGGGCCTGCGTGTACTTGCTCCTCTCGAACGTGGCGGCGCCGACCGCAGGCCCTCCTCCCCCAAGGTTGGCCTGGTGCTGCAAAAGTTCCTGCTGCGCCTCAGCGTCCCGTCCGGCGCGGAGGAGCGCCTGGGCCAACAGGTAATGCGCCGCCGAGTGGAGATGGTTTGGGTCCATCTTAATCCCTTCTTTGAAGGCGGTGATCGCGGCGTCCCATTGTTTCAACCCCATCCTGGCCAGCCCAAGTTGAAAGGATGTCGCGGTATCTCCCGGTTCAATCCTCTTCGCGTTTTCCAGCGCTTTCACCGCTTCCTCCGGGTTCGACAAACGAAGGTAGGCCGACCCTTTCACAAAGTAAGCCGCCGCTGAATTGGGCTCGAGCTTCAGAACCTCATCAGCCTCCCGAATCGTCTCCTCTGCCGATCCGCTCAATAGGTAGCAATTGGCCAGGTTCAAATGCAAATCGGCGTCGTTCGGGACAATGGCCTGAGCTTTTTTGTAGATGGCGAGCGCATTGGTGGCATCGCCTTGGTCCAGATAATTCTTTCCGGCATTCATCAGGCTGAGGAACTGATCGGAAGGATTATTGGGCGCGGCGGCGGCTTGGTCCGAGGAACCGGATGGACTGCGCTTGCATCCCGCAAGGCAAAACGCCAGCAAGAGCAGACACGCTGATTGGGCAAGCGACCGAAGCATGGGGCGCATTATAGGCCCCGAGGAACCGATTGACCAGACCCGCGATGGCAAATGCAACAATTCAGATGATTGCGGAAGGCGGGACACCCGACCCGCTTTTAGTCCCGGCTTTAGTCCTCTGTTTTTGCGCGCTGGCCTAAAGCCGGGACTCAATACCGGCCAAAATCAAAAAGGGGTCAGAAAAGGGGTCAAAAGGGGTCAGTTAAAAGGGGTCAGTTCTTGAGAATGGCTACAAGCGTTTTGTCAACAGCGGCTCGACACGGAGCGGGCCGTAATGCGGGCATACATCAACCTTGAAAAAGCACTTGAGCCGCAACAGAACGCAGGGAACGCAAAAGTGCAGACCGGAATTCCTTGCGATCTATGCGTACTTTCGCGGCTAGATGATCCGGTTGCGGCTCCGCCGCGCTGTGCTCTCTTGTGGCTGCCCAACTGCCGGATTTAGGATCAAGGGTTCATGTCAACAAACAGAATTCTTCCGCCGCCGGATACTTTGCTTTTTGACAAGAGCCATGCTCGCCCGCGCCCAGGAGCGCTCTCCGTTGCGCCAACAACTTCTTGCGCCAGTTTCCAACGTCTGACGCCGCGCTCGCGGCGGCGCGGGTTCTCGGAAACGATTACAGGGCTTGTCTTTTTAGCGCCTTGAATCCGGGTGCTTGGTGGTACTCAGTTTGTCCAGCGCGCGGCTGATCTCTGCGTGGTTCGTGGTTTCGAGGAAGCCGATGGAAACGCCTTGCGGCTCGCGATCGAGAAACTTCTTCATCCCTTGCCGTCCGAAGCCGAACACCGTCATCTTCTTGTCCATCTGGTAGAAGCGGTCAGGGTGCGGGTCGTCTTCGTGATGGAGAAGGAACAGCACGCGGCTCGACTTGGTGTCGCCGAATGCGATCCACTCCGGCGCCGGAATGTCGCCGTCGTGCGGCTGGGTCATCGGCTTGGGCTGCGACACGGCTGAAGTCATCCACCAATCCGTCTCGTCGAACTGGCCGCCGGGCGTTCCTTCGTAGAGCACCCAGTATTTCTCGGCGGGCGGCATCCGAGTCATCGTGAACGTGCAGTGCGTGGGGAAGAAATCATAGCGGCAGCCCCACCAACCGTTGCTGGAAACGGCGGAGATGCTCACTCGTTCGGGCGAGACAAGTTCGACCTTTGTGGTGGAAGGAGTGGTGCCGGCATTCTTGGCGTGGAAATAACTCCCGGCCGGGTTGTCCACGGCATTCGGGAAGCCGCGAAACTCGCCGCCCGCGCGGCTGCCCTGAGTTGGATGAAAACCCAACCAATCGTGACCGTCCTTGTCGATCATGCTGGAGAGTCCGGCGCCGGTTTTTTCAAGGAAGTAGGTCGCGACTGGTGTTTCGATTTTGTAACAGGACAACCCGCCGGCAGACTGATCCACGGCATTCTCCGTCAATCGAACATCAGTCGCGCGAGGCGTTGGAGTCAAAGCGCCAGTGCCGCCAACGTAGTTTGTGCTCGCGCCGGCCTCGTTCGCAATCGCCTGGCCCACGGAAATCAATTCCTCCGGTCCGCCCGTCACCGCGAAGAGGTAACTGGTGAATCGCCGGTGCGGCTGGCGCCAGTTGGCGAAGACCTCGAAGCCCATTTTAAGAAGTTTGACATAGTTGGCATCCTGAGCGGGCAGGACACGCCCAAATCCCAAACCCGTTTCCTTCCTGTAGGCTCCGAGGATCAGATGGCCGGCATAGGTCAATTCCTTCGGCTCCCTCGCGTCCCAGTCCTTCACCGCAAGGATCGGGAAAGGATAGGCCGGATATAGATTTGTCGTCAGCCGGTGGTGTGGATTGGCGATCTTGAACAGCGCCTCGTTGGTGACGCTGGCCCGAGCTTTCTGCCACGCCTCGGCACCGAACACTTCGAAGGCATCGACGGACGTGACCAAGTCCACGATGTTGATGCCGTACTTCACGTAGTCGATCCGAATGAGCGGTCGGTTCGGCCAAAGGGTGAATTCCTGGACGACTTTGCCATTGTCCCATTCTACGCGCAGAGTTTTGCGGTCGGTTCCGTCATAAACCACGCGAGCAGCCGTAATCTTGCCGCGGCCCTCGTCGGCGTTCATCCAAATGCCGTCAAGTTGGCTGCCGGTCGCGAGCTGGCCGCCGGTTTTCTTGACCAGGAAATCCACAATAACGTGGTCCTTGTTGTTGTCGGGAAAACGCTTGGCGGTGTAGCGGACGCGGATCGCGCGATTCTCCAGGAGAACGGTCCCGTCGCCTTCAGGCCCATCGCCCAAAGTCGCCTGGACGACGCCCCAGTCGTCCGGGCGGCTGGTCACGATGTGTCGAGAGACCTTTTCCGCTTGCCTTGCGGCTGACCCCTCACCCCGGCCCTCTCCCCTCGGAGGGGAGAGGGTGTCTGACGGACGGGTTAGGTCCGGGTCTGGTGCAACATGCTCGTTTGGAGCTCCGAGATTTCTCTCCCGCCTGGCGTTGTCGTTGCGCCAAAGATGCAGCTTTGTGAAATCGTCGTAGGCGATGCTGATCAGATCCAAGTCTCCGTCGCCGTCGAGATCGGCCAGTCGTCCGCCAAGATGGCTTTCGCGGCCTTCGCCAACCCTTCGTTCCGTGAACACGCCGAGACCGTTGTTTTCCCAGATTCCAATGCGTTTCGTTCCACGGTGCTCGGCCAGGACGAGATCAATGTCGCCGTCCTTGTCGATGTCTGCCAAGTCGAGGTTGTTCATCGTGTATTGGGTGGCGATCGTATGACGCGGCCAGTTGTCGTTGGTCGGGCCGTCAGCCGGTTGCTCCCACCAACAGGCGAGCGCGTCAGGAGCTTTGCCGCTGTTTTCCTCGGTGGCCACGATATCCACTCGCCCGTCTCCGTTGAGGTCCGCCGCTTCGCATCGATCAGGCCAGTCCGCTTCGGGAAATGCGCCGATCGCGAACACGGTCCAGTTTCCGCCTGCGCCGCCAGGATTCCGCGCCCATTTTACCTGCTTGCTCGCGCCGGTGGTGAAACTGATGTCCAAATCGCCGTCCCCGTCGATGTCCGCCACGCCGACGTTTTCATCCGAATCGTTGCGAGTGACGAAGGTTCGCGGCCAGTTCCCGACGGCAGGATTCGATTCGGGGACGACGAAGTAATAGACGCCTTGCATGGTTGAAACGGCGATTTCAGGCCGTCCCCCGGCGACAAGTTGCGCGACGCGATAACCTTGAAATCCTTCGGGATGATCGCTGCGCGGCACGTTGCCGACGCGAATCGGCGCTCCCCACGAAGTGCCCTTGGCGTTCGCCGCCTCAACCCAGAATAGGTCGATGCGGTTTTCGGACCGATTATCCTTTTGCGCGAGAAGATCGGCGAAGCCGTCACCGTCGATGTCGAGCGTCGCGAACGCGTGAACGCCGCTTGGCAGCGCGACCTGCGTCCAAGCATTGGTCAGCGGCGCACCGGGGTTGAGATAGACGAACGGGCCTGAAGCGATGTCGAGGTCGCCATCGCCATCCACGTCAGGAAAGCAGAGACCGAAGGTGCGGACGTGCGCGGCGGAAACTTGGTGGTAAGTCCAGCGTGCCAGGCGGGCGGTGCGGACGTTATTGCGGTAAATCCACGTTGGCGCCGAGTTCCAGTTGCGAATGCCAACGATGTCGAGGTCTCCGTCGTTGTCGATGTCACCGCTCTCAGCGCTGTAACTTCCGTCGCGCTGGATGACGAACTCCGTCCAATTCGTTCCACCGCCTGTGTTGAGCATCAGCTTGAGGCCGCGGTGCTGGGATTGGATCATCCCGCCGACCAACAGGTCCACATCGCCGTCGAGGTCCCAGTCCGCCGCCTGGAGGTTGTGGCAATAATCCACGATGGCGACGGGTTGCTTGCGCCACGTGCCGTCCGCGCGCGGCGTTGGCGAGCGATACCACGCAACCGTGTAACCGGCGCGCTCGGATTGGGAGAAAGCGACGTCGTTGGCGCCGTCGCCATCGAAGTCGCCGACCACGACCTTGCAAGAATTTGCGGTCCAATCGCCGGTCTGTTTGAACCACGCCGCGTCGATGACCTGGTTGGTGTAATTCGCGGCGATTCGGGCGGCGGCCGGCGTGTCCGGCGTGGGAAACCAGAATCCGTTCAGGATGAGGTCGGGATCGCCGTCCATGTCGAGGTCGCCGGCTTCCATGCCTTCGTGCGGAGCGTGCGAGAGGAGCACTTCGGTCCAGTTTGTGGCGTTTTGAAGCCAGAGCTGCGTCCGGCGGTCCATGCGCATGGCCACATCGGGTCGGCCATCGCGATCGAAGTCCGCGATCACGATGTCTTTCACGTATTCGAGGCTTTTCCCGATGAGGTGCTGCGTGAAGTTCGAGCCGCCGCCCAGGTTCTCACACCAGACGGCAATTCCGGGGCCGTCATCGGCCGGACCAGGGCCCAGCCGCGTCACTGCGTCCAGGTCCCCATCGCCGTCGATGTCCGCGAGCTTAAAGTCATCCGCCCGCGGATAACGATCGGTGCCCGTGAAAGTGACCAACGTAGAGCGGGCCCAGGTGGGAGCGCGGAACACTTGAAGTGACGTGTCTCCCTCCTGGATCGCCACGAGGTCGTTGTCGCCGTCGCCGTCGATGTCGCCCACGTCCCGTTCGTAGGCGAAGTAGGAAGGGTCGAGGATGACCCGTTCGAAGTTCAGCTCCGCCATCGCGACGGTGGGGAAGAGCGTAGCCACCAGCCAGGCATTCCTCGCTTTGGAAAGGGCGGCACCGATGATGGGTTGGATGAACGCAGGACGAACCAGATGTTTCATGGTGTGGATTGGACGCGCTCAACTTGGGTTCTATTTCAATCAAAGGCGGGCCCGCGAGCGGATTCCAAAAGCCGTGATCGCCGACACGAGCACGCGCACCGGAGACCTGAGGTTCCAGATCTGAGCAGTGCGCATCCTTGCCTTCAAGGCTCGTCCTCCGTAAATTGTCCGCATGGCTACGGCATTCGACGAACTGCGGGAGCTGCCACCGCCCACTCCGGCTCCGCCGGAATTGATCGAACAGGCGAATGCTTTAGTCCGGACCTACCCGGAGTGCTTCTGGTTTCGGCATCCCGAGGCGCAGATCAGCGATCTTGAGGACATCCGACTGGTAGTCGAGCACCTGCGGGAGTATGGCGACCGCCGCGCGTGGTGGGCCGCCCAGGAACTCCATCGATGCCTCTCACCGCTCTTCAAGGAGACATCTTAGCAATTCTCGCCGGCAATCGCAGCGAAGAAAGCCACTTCGCCGGCGGCGTCGTGCTAAGTGCTGCGGAGGATTCCGCCCGCTTTTCCCACGACTTCGACATCTTCCACGAGTTGGCTGAGGAAGTGACTCGCGCCAGCAATCGCGACGTCGATAGCCTGCGCTGCGCTGGTTTCCATGTGGAAACGCCGTCCCGTTACGGTGAATGGGCGAAAGAGTCCACGTTCCGCAAAGCTAAGGTCACTCGCGACGCCGAGACGGTCGAGATCGACTGGGCCGCCGATTCGGCCTTTCGTTTTTTTCCCGTCGAACCGGATCCGCTGCTGGGCTGGCGGCTGCACTTGTTCGACGTAGCCACGAACAAGGCGCTCGCCCTGTCGGCCCGCACCGAGACTCGCGACTACATCGATATCGTGGAACTGCGCAAGACGTATCCGCTGGCGGCGATCTGCTGGGCGGCGTGCGGCAAAGACCCAGGCTTCAGTCCGCTCTCACTTCTCAAGATGATGAAGCGCTTCGCCAGAGTCGATCCGGCAAAACTCAAGGAGATTCAAGCGCGGGCTCTGGACCCAGTGGCTCTCAAGTCGGCCTGGATCGAGATGAGCGACGAAGCCGAAGCGAAAATGATCCGAGTGGCTGACGAGCGTCCAAACCTGCCGATTGGCGTGGCGTTCGTGGATGCCGAGGGCCGGCCGGGCTGGATTGGTGACGACCCCTCGCTGCGGCTGCACGCGCCGTCGGTGCGCGGATGCTGGCCGGTGGTTCACGGCCTTGACCCGTAGCCCCGCGACCGAACTCGCTCAAGTCCCGGCTCATCCCATCATCCCAGACGCTATGCCTCGATCCGTTTCGGCTCGACGACTGAGATTCTCGTCACGATCTGATCTCCCCATTGGATCGAAGAAAGGTGTTAGTGAAACGCTGCGGCGCGCCAAATGCACCTCAGAAGCAGAGCGGCCACTTCGATCAGGGCACCGACCGAATCAGCCCTCGCATGAACTCCGCCGCCAATTCGGCGCATTCATCGACGTACTCGATTCCGACCGTTTGGCCGTTCACCACCGGGAGGGCGTGGCACAATTCGTAGCCAACGTAGCCCGTGTAACCGATCTCCTTCATTGCCTGGACGAAGTGGGGATAAAACTCCGCGCCCTTGACTGATCCGTCGGCCTCGCGTTTGTATTCGCCGCCAAAGTGAGACAAGACCTGGAGCGAGCCCACCGCGCGGGCGGCTTCTTGAATGACGCTTGGACTCTTGTCGGGCATGATCGGCGCGTCCAGGCAGACCTTCAAATGCGGCGAGTTCACTTCTCGAACCATGCGCAGCACGTCCCGATGATCGTGGATGACCGGCGCGTGGTTCTGAAGCGCCAAGATGATGCCGGCGTCGCCGGCGTAACGAGCGCACTCGGCCAATCCCTCGCGGCACCACACCCAAGTTTCTTCCGGGGAGAAGTGTTCGTGGATGGTTTTCCAAAGCCCCCGGGCGATGTCGTATCGGGCGATCTGCGGGTGTTTGGTCACCCCCGGCCAGGCCAGGAACACACGCAGGGTTTTGGCCTGCAGGTCCGCCGCCATGCGGATCAATTCCCTCACATAGGCGATTTGGCATTCGCGAATTTCAGGGATGGGACTGCTGAAATCGTTGTTCGCGGCCACGGAGTAAATCTCGAGGCCCAGCGAGTCGGCCAAACCGCGCAATTTTCGGCAGCGGCTTTTGGGCATGTCCAATGGATTGCCATGCGGCCGTTTGCCATCAATTTCGACGCCGTCGTAACCATACCGCTTGGCGCGGTGGAGAACGTCCTCCGCGGTCAACGCCTTGCCGCGATACCAAATACCCAGATACGTGATGCTGTACAAACCGACTTTTAAGGTCGCAGGTTTCGCTCCCGCGCGTTCCGAGGCCGAAGCGGCGCTGGTGAGGCTGGCCTTTGTTAGGGCGGCAGTCCCCGCCGCCATGGCGCTGAGAAATTGTCTCCGTGAGGGCTTTGATGGCTTATTCATAGATTCACCGGACATTGAGGAGTAACGGATTTGTGGTTCCGTCTCTCTTCTACCGCACGTCTGCCGCCGCCGACAAGCAGGCAGTTTGAGAGCATTAGGAATGGGGCCATCTTGACACTGCCACCGTTGTGTTCTCCCTCTCCCAC
>JACQWK010000469.1 GCA_016209525.1 Verrucomicrobiota bacterium | reverse complement strand
GTTCATGGAGAGCCGCCACGCCCAACGGGCGCGCATTTGGACCTTGAACCTGCTAGGGCGCGTCACTCCGTGCGCGCCGGGCCTGGCTGGTGAGGGAGGCGGCGCGCACGGAGTGACGCGCCCTACCTTCCGGTTCATGGAGAGATTCCACCGCGTTTTCACGCACAGCGCATCCTTGTGCTTTCTCACAGTTGCGGTCGCAGCCCTGGCTTTCAGTCCGGCGGATGAATCAAACCGTCCGCCGTTCCGGTTTGCCTTCTCGGCGCGAATGTTCACCGGGGTCAATGAGAACGACGCCAATGCGGCTGTCCGAGCATGGGCTCAAGGTCTGGCGACAGAGCGCAACATCAATCTGGACGGCCAACCCATCATCCTCCAGAGTCTCGCCGAGATCACGGAGGCCTTGCGCAGCAAGCAGGTGGATTGCGTCTCGCTCACCACGGATGACTATCTCACGCTCGGCCCGGACCTCCAGGCCACAAACCTTCTCGTCTCCTCTATCGCCGGAAAGACCGCGGAGCAGTACCTGCTCTTGGTTCACGCCAAGTCGGGCATCTCCAGCCCCGCCGATCTCAAGGGCCGCAGCCTCGTGAAGTTGGACCACGTGCGCGCGTCGCTGTCATCGATCTGGCTGGAGGTCGTGCTGGCGGAGCAAGGTTTGGGATTGCCAGCCCAACACTTCAGCCTCATTCGAAGCGCCCAAAAGCTGACGGCAGTCGTCCTGCCGGTCTTTTTCCGGCAGCAAGAGGCCTGCCTTGTCACCCGCAGCGGATTTGACATCATGAGCGAACTCAATCCTCAAATCCGCGCGCAATTGAAACCGCTGGCGGCTTCGCCGGAGTTAGTGCCCGCGTTCACGTTTCTTCGCCCCGATTATCGCGGGGCGCCGCACGATGAGATTGTCGCGGAAGTTCTCAAGATGCACCTGACGCCATCCGGCAAGCAGATTCTGACGCTTTTCCAGACCGACCGAATCGAGCAAAGGTCCGCAGACGTGTTGGAGAGCGCGCGTGAGTTGGTCGAAGCTCACCGGCGCCTCATCCCGGCTTCTGGGGCCGCGGGCCGCGGCGAGGCTCGCTCCTCCTCAACTGCCAACGGCAGCCCTTGAATCATCCTATGAACACCACAACGGCACATCCGTATTGGCGCGCGGCCTTCCAGGCCGCAGCACGTCCGCCTAGGCAATACGCTCGTCCTGTCCTACGATTCCCCCGACTTTTCCGGCCCGCTGCGGCCTGGAAGGCCGCGCGCCGGAGCGAGGTCTCGGCGTAGTGTGAACCGTGGCCATGACTGAAATGCGCAACCGCTCCACACGTCCCTGGCAGCGCATCGGCATCGGCGTCAAGATCGCCCTGCTCTCGTGGTCCGTCGCGCTTCTGACCTTGCTCATTTTCGTCGCCGCGATCATTCCTGAGCAGAAGCACATCTTCCTCGAGAACCTCCATTCGAAGGGCCGCGGGACTGCCGTTTCCGTGCAGGACGTCGCCGCGGGCGCGCTCGTGACGAAGGACTACAGCGCCGTGGTGGATCATTGTCTGCTCCTGCTCAAAGGCGATCCCTCGCTGAACTATCTGGTGTTGGTCCGCATGGACGGCTATGCCCTGATCAGCGACCGCTCCGGGTGGCGCGAAGGCGAGGTGCACGAAAGTTGGCGGCCGGCCGAGCGCAAGGAACGGAGCGGGATCGAAGCCAGGCCGTTGATCGGGAAACGCGCCTTCAACTACTCAAGCCCCTTCAACTACTCTGCCGGCATCGAGTGGGGGTGGATTCACATCGGCCTGTCCCTGGACTCCTATGATCGAAGCGTGGCCAGGGTCTATTATCGCACCGCCGTTCTCGCCCTGATTTGCGTGACCATCGGCGCTTTGGCTTCGATCGGTTACGCCCGCCGTCTCGTTCGGCCGATCAGCAGCCTGCAAGAGGTCGTCCGGGCGGTCGCCCGCGGCCAGCTTTCTGCAAGGGCGGAGATCCGCAGCGGCGATGAAGTCGAATCCTTGGCCAATTCCTTTAACGGCATGACAGCGGCGCTGCAGCATCGCAACCGAATCCTGGAAAGCGTCCGTTTTGCCGCGCAAGAACTGCTCAGCACGGATGACTGGCGCACGGTGATCGGCGAGGTGCTGGCCAAGCTGGCCCAAGCGGCGGACGTGGGGAGCGCCTACATCTTCGAGAACCACACCGGGCCGGATGGGGAGGCGTTATTCAGCCAGCGCTACGAATGGATCGCGCCCGGCGGCAGTTCCAGCCTCGACTCGGCACGATGGCAGAACCTCCGCTGGCAGGGCGCCGGATTGGACAAATGGATGGAAGTCTTCCGGCGCGGCGAATTTGCGTCGGCCCATGTCCGCGAATTGGGCGACGCCGAACGCGCGGTCATCGATCCTCAGGTCAAATCGCTCATCGTGATGCCCATCCTGGTCCGGGGAGTTTGGTGGGGCTTGATCGGTTTCGACCAATGGAACCGGGAGCGGGAGTGGATCGATGCCGAGCGGGACAGCCTGAAGGCCGCGGCCGACATGTTGGGCGCGGCGATCGAGCGCAAGCGCACCCAGGACGCTCTTCTCGAGGCGAAAGAGACACTGGAAAAGCGAGTCTCGGATCGAACGCGCGAGCTTCAGGAACAGGTGCTCGCCAAGGAACGCGCCCATGCCGAATTGGCCAGCACGCAGCAACAGTTGATGGACCTTTCGCGTCAATCGGGTATGGCCGAATTGGCCACGGGTGTCTTGCATAATGTCGGCAACGCGCTCAACAGCGTGAATGTCTCGGCGACCTTGGTCACGGATCGGCTCCGAACTTCGCAACTGGGCAACTTGGGCCGGCTGGCCGAACTGCTCCGCGAACACAAAGAGAACCTGGCCAAGTTCCTGACGGAAGATCCGAAAGGGCGGCTGGTGCCCGACTACCTGTTCGATGTTTGCGCCGAGTTGAAACGGGAACAGGGTTCAGTGCTCGAGGAGCTCAGCTCGCTGAACTGCAGCGTCGAGCACGTCAAGGGGATCGTCGCCGTCCAGCAAGCCTATGCCAAGGTCGGCGGGGTCATTGAGATGCTTCCCATCACCGCCGTGGTCAACGACGCGCTGAAGACGGTGGAGGCGAGTTTTTCCAGGCATGGCATCCGAGTCGTGCGGGAATTCGAAGAACTGCCCTCACAGCCCTTGGATCGCCATCAGGTGCTCCAGATCCTCCTCAACCTTCTCCGCAACGCCACGGAGGCCTTGAAACAGGCCGGGCAGACCGCCAAAGTCGTTACGATCAGCGTGCGGCGGACGGAGGAAAGCCGTGTCCTCATCCGCGTCCACGACAACGGGGTGGGGATCGAGCCGCAAACCCTCGGCCGTTTGTTCTCGTTCGGCTTCACCACCAAACGCGACGGCCATGGATTCGGTCTCCACTTGGGAGCGATCGCCGCCCAGCAGATGGGCGGCTCGCTGACCGCTGAGAGCGGCGGTCTGGGCCGAGGAGCCGCGTTCACGCTCGTGCTGCCGCTCGGATCCAAGGCTGTGGGAATGACATCACGATGAATCCGGACCCGCCCAATCCTGTTGAACCGAACCGGCGGGTCCTCGTCGTGGATGATAACCCCGCCATCCACGAGGACATGCGTAAAGTCCTGGGTGCGCCCTGCAGGTCTCGGAAGCCGCACGACCTGGTCGTTCTGGAGGCGTTGATCCTTGGCTCGGGCCGCGTGGCCGTCCCGGCTGCGGAGTTTGAACTGGAGTTTGCCCTTCAAGGCGAAGAGGCCCTGGCGAAAGTCGAGTCGGCCCAAGCAGCGGGCCGCCCTTTTGCTCTGGCCTTCGTCGATATCCGCATGCCGCCAGGGTGGGACGGTGTGGAAACCATCAGCCGCCTGTGGAAAGTCAGCCCCGACCTGCAAGTGGTGGTTTGCACGGCTTATTCGGATTACGCCTGGGAGGAATTGAGACAGCGGCTGGGTGAGTCCGACAGCCTCTTGATCCTGAAGAAGCCTTTCGACAACATCGAAGTGGTCCAACTGGCCCATGCCTTGACCCGAAAATGGTTGTTGAACCGCCAGGCCGCCCTACGGATGGAAGATTTGGACAGACTGGTGGCCCTCCGAGCTGCCGAACTGAAGGAAGCCAACGCGCGATTGACGCAAGAGATGACCCAGCGAGAGCGGATGGAACAGCAACTTCTCCAGGCCCAGCGACTCGAGGCAGTAGGCCACCTGGCGGGAGGATTGGCCCACGAGTTCAACAACCAGCATGCCGTCATCCAGGGCTTCGCCGTCCTCTCTCAGGAGGAAATCCGGGAGGACCAGCCCCAACTCAAAGAATCGATCGCCGAAATCCTCAACGCCTCGCGAAGAGTCACCCGCTTGACCGGTGAACTGCTGGCCTTCAGCCGCCAGCAAATGATCCAGCCCGCCGCCATCGACCTGAACCTCCTGCTGGACACGCTTCAGCCCGCGCTCAAGAGTCTCCTGACGCCGAAGATCAGTCTTGCCATGGAGCCGGCGCCGCGCCTTCCTCCCGTTTTCGCCGACGCGAGCGCCTTGGAACTTGTGATCTCCAACTTGACCACGAATGCGCGCGACGCCATGACGGAAGGCGGACGTCTCACACTCCGCACACGGCCTGCGCCGGCTGGCGCCTGCGAGCCCGGCTCGGCTCCGGCCGATTCACCGAAACAGTACGTTTGTTTTGAAGTGACCGATTCAAATCCAACATCGGCGCCAGTGAAGACGGATCGGGTCTTCGATCCGTTCTCAAGTCCGAAGGACCTCACACAAGGGACAGGCCTTCGCCTGGCATCTGTGTATGGCCTGGTGAAACAACACGACGGTTGGATTGAAGTGGCCGGTGAGCCGGGCGGAGGCACGACGTTCCGGGTTTTCTGGCCGGCGGCTTGAACGGGCGTAACTTGACACTGCCACCAAAGGTAGGGACGCCGGGCTTCCGGCGTCCCCGCCCGCGTTCAGCGGGCGGAACTCGACACCCGAGGCCAGCGTGGGGATTCCGGTTGCGCCGCCGAAAGCGGCGCAGACAGCGCAGCGCGCTGTCCCTACCCTTGAAAATGTCCTGCGGGCAATAGCAGGCGTGAAATATTCGGGCTAGTCGGATGGCCCGAAAAACGGGAACAACCTCTTCAGTTCTGCTTTGTCCGGCTGGCGGCCGTATTCGCAAATCTCGAAGGCCTCCGCATATTTCACCTGCGCGCCCTTCGTTTCGCCATACCATTCTCTAAGTTGCGCGCGGAAGCGATTCGCCACTCCTTGGTCCAGCTTCGCGAATTCCTCCCGCACTTCCTTCTCGCGTCGCGTGCGGTCGACGGGCGTCTGGGGGATCAGCCCCGCGTGGCCATTCGCCCCGCCTTCGAGGAACTGCGATTCCATGATCGCCAATGCAGCGAGCTTTTTCTCGATAGCAGAGTCGGTCGCAACGACGATGTCGGGCTTGAATGGGTTCGGCTTCTGGAAGTCGTCGGTGTAATACATGAACGTCGGATTCTCCCGGAGGGGGATGGGCGGCACGTCCGGCGTGATGAACGGCACGGTGACCATGTAAGCGGCGTCCTGCACAAGCACACCGGTGTAACGGTGGTCCGGATGATAGTCGTTGGGGCGGTGCGAGAGCACGAGGTGCGCCCGCCATTCCCGAATCAGCCGGGTGATCGCGCGGCGATTCTCCAACGTGGGCTCCAGCTCGCCGTCATGGATGTCGAGCACTTCGGAGGCGACCCCCAGCATGGCGTCGGCTTGCGCGACTTCCTTCGCACGGCGCAATGCGAGCGGGCCGCCCGCTTCGCGCCAATGTCCAATATCGCCGTTCGTGACTGAAACAAACTTCACGTGATGCCCCGCCGCAGCCCAAAGCGCGCCGGCGCCGCCCGCCGCCCATTCGCAATCGTCCGGATGCGCGCCGAAGCAGATGATGCGCAGCTTTCCGTCTTCGGGTGGCCGCTTCCGATCGGTGCCTTGGGCAAGAGCGATCCGCGCGAAACCCAACGCCAGTGAACCGCGAAAAGCCGTTTTGAGAAACGCCCGGCGCGGGCGGGGCCGAGGTTGATGAGAAGGTTGAGGAGATTTCATGCGTAAAGACGAGCTCGAATCTGCGGCTTTGGGTAACGCCGGGAGCGCTTCGCGGCAAGCAAAAATGCGCGCCGCATCCGCGACTCCTCGACTCGGGCGCATCTTGACACTGCCACCGTTGTTTTCTCCCACGCCCACGACGTAGGAGTGGGAGAGGGTCGGGGAGAGGGCAACC
>JACQWK010000479.1 GCA_016209525.1 Verrucomicrobiota bacterium | reverse complement strand
GTTCGTAGCCGCCGAGGTAACGAGGCGGAAAACGTGGTTACAACGAATATCCGCCTCCTCACGTCGGCGGCTACGGTTCATGGTCGCAATGCGCGCCAATTTTGGCTTCGAGGCTTTCCATGAACCGAGGTGGGGCGAGACTCCTGTCGAGCCCTGACTTTCTTTCCGGCAATGATTCCAGGGCTCGACTGGAGTCTCGCCCCACCGATGGAGGTTCGTGAGCCAGTGCCACGATAAGCACTGGTCAATGCATTTGGGACCCGACGTCGTTCGGTTCGCTGAGAAACACAAGCTCCGCCTCTCGAGGCCCGTGGCGGACCAAGACGGCCGGATGCCCCTCCACTAACGCCAGCAATTCCTGGTCGTCCACTTCCTTGAACAAGCCGCTCTGTTGGGCGGACTCGACCACCACGACGAACCCCGGAGACGATGTCACAACGGAAATGCTACCGGCCTTCGAGCGGACAATCATGGAGGAAGGCAATGGTTCCGATCGAACAATCCGAAAACTTGATGGGGGCGCCCCGCCAACGCGCGAGACCGGCCCCGACTGCCGCCAAACGATCCCGAGGACACCCAAGGCGAGGGCGGCAACTGAAAGTCCATCCCGGACGCGCCGGACGCGCTTCCACCGCCGGGCTTCCTTCAACGTGCGGTCCATCAGCTCCGCGCGGAGCGGCGGAGAAATGACATCCTCCAGGATGTCGTCCAACAATCGGTCAACATCAGTCATAGCTTTGGTCGTTAAGTTGGCGAAGAATCGTTTCCTTGAGTTTGCGGCGGATGCGGACCAGCCGGGATTCGATCGCCTTCTCGGTCGATTGAAGATCGCCGGCAATTTCGCTGACGGATTGGCTGGAAAAATACTTCCGCTCGACGAGCTGCTGTTCGTCCGGCGGAAGTTGCTTCAAGTTGGCTTCCAAAAGCGAAACCAAGTCATCGTCGGAGTTGCCGGGATGAGAAAAACTTTCCGGTTGTACCCTTACGAAGAATCGCTGGAGTAGCCCGGCAAATCGCCTGTGTTTCCGCCCTTCGTCCAAGGCCGCACTCCGTGCCAGGACTGTGAGCCAACTCCAGAATGCATCCTCGGAGTCGAAGGTTCGCATGTGGCGCGCGACTCGGACCAAAGTCAGTTGCATCGCTTCTTTGGCCGCGTCTTCCTTGCCTCTGGTCAGCACCAATAAATACCGGAGCAAACGGTTCCCATAGAGTCCGAAGAAATGGCGGAAGGCAGCTTCATCGCCCTTGGCCAAGCAGGCTGTCAGGCGGCTGATTTCCTCGAAAGGGTGAGGCGTTGTCTCCATCAACTCGGTAGGGACGGGTTCCACCCCGTCCCTGACTTTACTCGGTCTCGTCGAATGGCCATCAGGTTCGCGGTGGAACGGGTCCTTACCGGGAGTGACGAGAGGTTGACAAGGCGAGGCGAGAAGTTCTGGGAGAGCCTCCAAGCCCAAAGGGCCCGCGTTGGGACCATGAACCCTAGGAGCCGACGTGAAGAGGCTCTTACTTTCCGCCGAGCTGAAGTGAGCCTCCTTACGTCGGCTCCTACGCGGAGGTTCATGGAGAGCCAAATCGCTCACAAAGTTTTCATGTTTGCGGGGCGTCCGCACTTTTTTCCGCGCTTTTGGCCGGGGCTCTCGAGGGCCCGCGTTTGATCGGCGGCGGTCCCAGCATAACCTTTGCTCCGCTTTTCGCCAACTCCGCCAGCACGGAATCAACCAACTGCAGTTTACCCGTGTCTCCAACGCCGATAAGCAGCTTCGTGTCTTGGTGGAAATTCAAGACAGGGACGCTCGAGTCTCCGAGCATTTTCCAACCCGTCTGAATCGCGGTCGTGATGTCCTCGATCTTATAGGTTTCGAGGTACGGACCCAATTGCCAGTAGCGGCAACTCGTCTGCTCCTCAAGCCGAGGCGCTTTTTCGGCATAGAAATACCAAATGGAGTCATCGGCGATAGCGCCCGGCGTTCTGAATCCGTACGTCGAATGGTAAGTCTGATAGATTGGCTGAATACCCCCGTCCTGGCCCGTTTGATAGCCGCTTCGGTACATCTCCGTTTTTGGACTCGCCTGTTCCAGCGCCTTAAACAACTGCGCCACGTCCACCCCCTTCATCTTCAGGGGCGGCAAAGAGATGGGGGGCGATTGATCTCGGGGCGCACGATCGTATTCCTGCGGCACAACCGCGTTGAGTGGTTTGCCCATGGCTTTCTCAATGGCCCGCACCAGGTCGCCGGGAGTTCCACCGGGAAAGTCCAAGTCAAATTTGGTCAGAGTTGATGGGGCAGCCGAAGCAGTAGGCGGAGGACCGCCCGGAGCGGGAGTTGCAGGGGCCGCCACCGGTTTTGTTTGTCCCAAAGCGATCGGGACGCCAAGGCAAATGAGGGCAAGAATGGACATGAGCTTGTTTCGCATAAGTTCGATTCAGTTTTTTGGTTCTCAATACGAAACACGCTCGCCAAGGCGAAATCCTGCAAAGAATGTTCTCCTCCTTCAAGAGGCTCAGAGCTCCTGATTCGGAGGAATGCTATCGAGCCCGACAGGCCGACCCGCGTACATGAAATTTGTTCCGTACGGAACAGATTTCATGTACGCCATTCATGTCAGGGATCAATCCATTCCCATGGCCGTTAGCAGTCGAAGGCAAAGGATCATCACCTCTGAGGCTCACTGCGGAGCAAGCGCCCGATAGAATCGTTGCCGAACCTGGAGGCGTTCCGCATCGATGAATTGGAACTCGTCGATCTCCAACGTCACCTCCCGCAAGACGCGCCAAGTTCGCAGGTCGTCGGAGACCTCGATCACGAAGCGACGTCCGGGCCCGCCCCGCAAACTCAACTCGATTTGGCCGCTCTCCGGCAGGAACCGCGCGCCGAGCCAAATTCCAACCAACAATTCGAAACTCTTCCGGTCGTAGAATGAGCCATCGCTGATCTGCACCGTGATGGTCGTCCGGCCGGCCGCATCGGGCATCGGCGCGATGGTCAGGGTCCTTTGCGCGCCGGAGCCACCAAACGTGAAGCCGTCTGGCTGAACGACCGTGCTGTTGCTCGATTCGGCGGAGAACTTCAGATCGGCGAGCGGTGTGTCGGAGTCGGTGAAAGCGATTGTGATTGGTCCCACGGGCACGTTCTGCGTCGTGAAATGGTTGGTGATCGCCGAGAGGACGGGCGGATCGTCGAGGACGTTCAGCACAAGCCTTGGCGCGTTGACGCCGATCGCGTCGCAGTTTCCCAATTGGCCGGTCGCGTTGTACCCCCACGTCCACAACGTGCCGTCTGTCTTGATGCCCGCAGTGTGCGACGTTCCAGCGGCGATGCGTGACCAATCCGCGGCCAACCCCACGCGCAGAGGCGTGTGGCGCGGCTGGAATGTTCCATCACCCAGTTGGCCGGAGTCGTTTGCGCCCCAAGCCCACAGAGTTCTGTCGGATCGCAGAGCGACCGTGTGAGCGCCACCCGCGGACACCGCGATCCAGTTTGTGCCAGAGCCCACCTGCGTAGGCTCATTCCTGTTCTCAAAAGTGCCATCTCCCAACTGACCGCGTTCGTTAGCGCCCCAAGCCCATAGGGTGCCATTGGACTTGAGACCGAGCGCATGCATGGTACCGGCGGACACCGCCACCCAATCGGTGGCTCGACCGATCTGGTTCCCTCTCCAAGGTGTCGAATCACTGGTGCCCCGATAATCCGCCCAAAGCGTCCCATCGGATTTGAGGTGAACTGAGTAGTAAAATCTTGAGAATCCGCCTCGGCCTCCAACGGTCAGCGCCGCCCAATCGTTGTCGGTGCCAATCTGAGACATCACACCTCCCCAAGGGCTCCAAAGTGTACCGTCTGATTTGAGGGCCATCGTTTGAGCGCCCCCCGCCGCGACTGCCATCCAATTGGAGCCTCCAACCGTTCGCGGTTCGGGAACCCATGGGCTGCCCCCGATCGACCCCGTCCAATAGCCTAACGCGCCATAGTTGTTCGATCCCCAGGTCCAGAGTGTTCCGTCGGCTTTGAGGGCGGCCGAATGGACTTCTCCTGCGTCCACCGCCACCCAGTTCGTGGCCTGCCCGACCTGACTGGGCACGCGCTTGGCGGAGAACGTCTGAGACTCGATGTCTCCCCACTCCCATAGGGTCCCGTTGGACTTGAGGGCAAGGGTGTGGAACGTTCCGGCGGCTATTTGAGCCCAGTCATTGGCTTGGCCCACCTGGCGAGGCAAGTTTTGGTTCCCTCCAAAGGTCGTGATGCCTAGTTGGCCAAACGAATTCATTCCCCAAGTCCACAGCGTACCGTCGGCTTTGAGAGCGACCACGTGATTTCCAATTGGGGCTCCCAAATAGCCAAAGATCGGAACCTCCGCAAGGTCTCCACCTCCGATTGCGACCGCGACGTCCACCCAGTCGCCACCTTGGCCTACCTTCGTGGGCCCGGCCTTCGAACCGATCCATGTGGTTTGACCTCCGAAGTTGCTTCCCCAAGCCCACAAGGTCCCGTCGGTTTTAAGCGCGTCGGTATAAAAAAATCCGCCCGACAACGCCACCCAGTCCTTAGCTTGGCCTACTTGCGTCGGCACATTCCTGTCCTCGGACGTCCTATCGCCCAACTGGCCATAATAGTTGCGTCCCCAACCCCAAAGAGTCCCTCCGGCCTTTATCGCGACGGTGTGATCGCGCCCGGCGACCACCGCGATCCAGTCGGTGGCCTGGCCCACCTGAATGGGCGCGCTCTTGTGCCGAACGATTCCACCTGCTGACCAGCCATTGGTTCCGTCTCCCAACTGCCCAAAGTAGTTCGATCCCCAAGCCCACAGGGTCCCGTTGGACTTGAGGGCGACCGTGAAAGAATCTCCGGCGCTCACCGCCACCCAATCTGTAGCCGCACCGATTTGCGTCGGCGCATTCACATTTCCTCCGTACCGATCATTGGCAGCGGTTCCCACTCCCAACTGGCCGTAATAGTCCGAGCCCCAGCTCCACAAAGTCCCGTCGGATTTAAGCGCAACCGTGTGCCCATTTCCGGCGGAGAAACCCAGCCAATCGGCGGATCGTCCGACTTGGATTGGCGCGTTCTTGCGGTCAAATGTTCCATCACCCAACTGGCCGTAAGTGTTCGATCCCCACGCCCACAAGGTGCCGTCGGACTTGAGCGCCACCGTGTGCGATTCACCGGCTCCAACCGCCGCCCAATTGGTGGCCTGGCCCACTCGCGTCGGAATACTTTTGTCCAGGAATGTTCCGTCGCCCAACTGGCCGGAGGTGTTCGCCCCCCAAGCCCAGAGGCCGCCATCCGCCTTAAGCAGGACGGTGTGGCCGCTCCCGGCTGCCACTTTGGATTTTGCCACTCGCGGGTCCATAACCCAAATGCCGATCGACTGAGTCGTCACGTTTCCCGCCCCATCGGTGACGCGAACGATGATGGCGGCCGTTCCTTTGTTGCCCGGCGCCGGCGTTACAGAGATTGTCCGATTCACGCCGGTTCCCGCTAAAACGATGTTCTCCTGCGGCACTACAGCCGGGTTCGAGGATGTTGCCGTTATGGCCAAATCGAACGCCGTTGTGCCGCTGTCGCTCACGACGAATTGGATCGGCCCAACCGGTTCTCCGGCGCTCAGTCGCCGTCCGCCGAGCCCCGAAATTGTCGGCGGCGTGTGCAGCGACAACGCAAAATCGCCCGACCTACCGTCGAAACCGTCCACCGCGATCCGGTAAGTGATGCCGGACAAGGCTTGGAATTCGACCAAGCTCCAGTTGCCAGCGCTGGAGTCGTTGTTGCCGGCCACTTGGCGCAACGCACCGAGCGAATCGCCGGTGTAAACACTCAAAGTTGTGTCAAACGCGCTTCCTTCAGTGCTCAATCTGACTGAGCAATTGACCGGCGCTGTCCACGTCCACCAAACCGATTTGCCTCCCCGATTCCCGGCGTGTTCTGGTTCGCCTGGCTCCTTCGTGGCTTCGCGATTCGAACTCGAGACGGTAACATCCAGGCCAGTCAGTTTCATCGCGTTGGCCCAGTCGTCATTCCCGGGCAAGACGGTCAATTCAAACCATGTCGCGTTGGTGAATGTGCCGTCGCTGATCTGCACGGTGATTGAGGTTTTGCCGGCTCTATCCGGCACAATGTTCAGAGTCCTCCGGGCGCCACTGCCGCCAAAAGTGATGCCGTCAGGGTGGACCACTGTGCTGTCGCTCGATTCTGCGGACAAGCTCAGGCGCTCAAGCGGTATGTCCGAGTCGCTGAGGGTGATTGGGATTGGGTCCATGGCTGTTCTTGTCGAGGTCACTTGACTCGGGATGGCAGAGATGGCGGGCGCGGCGGAGAGGATATTCAACACCAGTTTCGGGATGTTGACCTGGAAGTAACTCCCGCTTCCCAACTGCCCGTAAGCATTGTACCCCCAAGACCAGAGCGTGCCGTCCGACTTGACGGCGGCAGTATGGAAATCTCCGGCCGTCGCCGCAACCCAGCCGGCAGCCTGCCCTGCCTGCGCGGGAACGTTCCTGTGCGCAAAGGTTCCATCTCCCAACTGACCTTGCTCGTTATTTCCCCAGGTCCACAAGGTGCCATCCGACTTGATCGCCACGGTATGATACTCCCCTGCCCCGAGCGCCATCCAGTTTGTTCCCAGGCCGATCTGTGTCGGCACATTCCTGTCCGCGGACGTCCCATCGCCCAACTGGCCGAAAAAGTTCCTTCCCCAAGCCCAAAGTGTCCCTCCGGACCTAATCGCGACCGTGTGATACCCGCCAGCGGCCAGCGCCTTCCAATCGGTGGCTTGGCCTACCTGAGTGGGAATGTTCTTTTTCGTGAATGCTCCGTCGCCCAATTGACGGTAGCTGTTGTCTCCCCAGGCCCACAAGCTACCGTCCAGCTTGAGCGCGACCGTATGAAACATTCCCGCGGCCAGCGCCTTCCAGTCAGTGGCTTGGCCTACCTGAGTGGGAACGGTTTTGCCCTCGAAAGTTCCTTCGCCCAATTGGCCAAACCGGTTATCTCCCCACGCCCAGAGGGATCCATCGGACTTGATCGCCACAGTATGATACGCACCGGCGGCCGGTGCTTCCCAATCCGCGGACCGGCCCACCTGAATCTGCGTCGTCGTACGGCCTCCAAGTCCTCCGCCACCCAATTGGCCAAACGCGTTGTCTCCCGAGGCCCAAAGAGTCCGATCAAACTTGATAGCGGCCGTGTGAAAGCTTCCAGCAGCCACCGCTATCCAGACGGCGCCTCGGCCCACCTGGATCGGCAGAAGTGTGTCGCGGTCAGTTCCGTCCCCCCATTGGCCGGAGGCGTTGTGTCCCCAAGCCCAGAGCGACCCATCCTCCTTGATAATCATCGTGTTTCCCACGCCTGCGGCAATCCGCCAGCCGAGCGGCGCCGCCGCTAGTGCTGAGGGTGCTGCGAGTGCCAAGGCTAGGATGGAAAGGACCCACCCCAGTCGGAGAACAGAATTCAGACGGCGCATAGGCGGAATACTCAGCAATTCTCATTTTGACGACAGGCACGATCTGCGACCCGCTTGTAGTCCCGGCTTTAGCCGGTTTTCTCGTGCTGGCCGGCTAAAGCCGGGACTACATACGGGTCCTAATGAGAATTGCTGCGGAATACATCGCTTATCTTGTGCCAAATCCTATTTCGTTTCAGTGATCCCTTTACGGTTCGGAAATCGATCGCTGCAAGCTTTTGTTGCATCTCCGACTAAAGGTTGCAGCGAATGCGTCCGGTTGTGTCCGGAAGCATTCCTCGGAATCAGGAGTCCTGAGTTTACAGAGGAGACCGTGGGATGGACTACACGCGGAAGGTTTGTAGTCCCGCCTTTAGGCGGCCCGAACCGGCTAAAGCCGGGACTACAAACGCCGACCTGTCGTTCATCCAACGGTCT
>JACQWK010000476.1 GCA_016209525.1 Verrucomicrobiota bacterium | reverse complement strand
GTCTCGCCTGCGAGTTCGCCGAGCGTCCCGCTCGGACGCGGCCCGGCGGCGAGACGCCGCTCGAACTCGCAGCCGAGGACGGCTGCGCTACGACGACCGACAACTTCGGGATGCACCGAACAAACAGGCGACCCCACTCAGGGTCGCCTTAGCGTGGAACGAGGGACTGCCTATTCGTTCTATCTGTCAATTGTCACTTGAGCAGGCGCCATGCCTTCTCAGAAATGAGATTATGAAAGAGTGTTTCAAAACTTAGGTGGTCAGCGTTGGGCAGGCTTCCAGCCTGACGCCGCTCCGGCTCTTCAAAGCAGACTGGGAGGCAGGCAAGATGCCTGCCCTACTCTTGAAACACACCCTCAGCAGGATGCGCCACCACACGAACACGGTAGGATCGGTTTCGGAGCGCCGCTGCTTCGACGTCGATGAACACCACAGTCCCCCCTTCGTTCTTCAGCGAAGCCAAGGTCTTCCATTCGACCAGATCATCGGAAAACTCCAAGTGATACCGTTGGCCCGGTTCGCCATCGATTTGGACGGTGACCTCGCCGCCTTCGTCCGGACCGCTGACGCTTAGCCAGGGCGCCCGACTCGAGTGGAGCCCTTGGGGTGTGCCCGAAGCAAAAAACGACAGCGGAGTGATATCGATGAAGTGTTCAAGGCGGTGTTGTCATGCGCCGTGACACAGAGGCCGACATACACAGCAGTCGGCATCCCCAAGCTTTGTGAACCGATTTGAGTCCAGCTCGTGCCACTGGCAGAGACGAATCCAGTGATCGTGTCGGCGTTCCGCACGAGCCGGACCCAATATGGCGCAGTGACTACGGGCCCTGCCGTATGCGTACTCGTCCCGCCGGTGGTGACACGGCGCTGGAAAGCGCTGCCATTCCCTGGCGTGATGACCGTCATAGCATGACGGGATTGAGGCGTGAGCGACTCGCGAATCATCACTCCGGCCTTGGCCCAAGGATCGGTATTCTGGACGCTGGCGACGCGGGCGATGAACTCTCCTTCCCATTCCAAACTTGATAAACAAAGTGGAAAGCGTCCGCGCCGTTCCAAATGTCGGCACCCGATCCGCTCCCAGTGAAGGTCCCGTCAGAGTAACTGGCATCGCCGGCAAGCCCCACACTGCCCCAGGGAGAGGGAATCACTGCCACTTCGTTGGGTTGATCCGGGATGGCTGAACAGTTCCGCGCCTGGCGAACGTCACTCCCTCTCCCCTGGGGAGAGGGCCGGGGTGAGGGAGAAGGACCCGTCGGACGGCACAAGCAGGGTCAGCATAATTCCACGGGATCAGGAGCTCTGAGGCTGTGGTTAAACACCCTTACACGGTGGGCGGTTCCTCGAACCGATGGCGAGACTCCTGTCGAGCCCTGACTTAATTGCCAGCAAGGATTCCAGGGCTCGACGTGAGGTGCCAGTCTCGCCAGGCGTAGCGCAGAATTTTAATCTGCTGTATCGCCGAGTTGCACTCGGCTGAACGTTCGAGACCGAGGAAGTGCCTGCAAGCCCAGGCGCCCGCAGAATGCAATTCTGCGATACGGCTGATTACAAATCTGCGCTACGAACCTGCCGGTCTTGGTCCGGGCAAGACTGAGCGATCAAGGCTCGACGGAGTCTCGCCTCACCGGATGTGGCGGCGCATTTCATGGTTTGTGCTGACGCTCAAGGATTCTCTTCCGTGGCTCCGTCCGCGCCGGCTTCCACTTTGCCCGTCAGGGACTCTAAAAAGCTCACCAAACTCCGAATGTCATTCTCGGACAGGTTCAAGGGTCTCATGATCGGGTCGAGGTTGGGGTTTGAAGTTCCACCGTGGTTGTAGAACTCGACCACCTCCCGCAGCGTAGCCAGGCTGCCGTCATGCATGTAAGGCGCGGTTCGTGCCGCTTGCCGCAGCGTCGGGGTTTTGAAGCGGCCCCGGTCCTCTTCCTTTCCACTGACCTCGAATCTTCCGAGATCCAGTGGCGCCTTGCCCCAGCTCACGCCTGTGTTGTGGAACTTCTCATCTGTGAAGTTACGGCCGGAATGACATTTCCAGCAAAGCCCGCGGCTCTCGAAAAGCCAGAGCCCGTGGCGGGCCGAGTCGGTCAGTGCCGAGACATCTCCATTGCGAAACCGGTCCACTGCGCTGTGGCCCGTGAGCAGCGTCCGTTCAAAGGAAGCCATCGCCTTGGCTATGTTTTGAGGGCTCACGCCGTCCTCGAAGACCGCGGCGAAGGCTTGGCTGTAGTCCCTGTTCGTCCGAAGCCTTTTGACGACTTCCTCAACGCTCGCGCCCATCTCAGTTGGATTCCGGATCGGTTCCAGCGCCTGGACCTCCAGCGTGGGGACGCGCCCATCCCAAAACAACGACTGAGCATAAGCGCGGTTCAGAAGGCTGGGCGCGTTCCGGCGCCCTTTCCCGCCATCGATTCCGGTCGGCAACGGGCCGTCGCCGCCAAAGCCGTGCTCCGGCAGATGGCACGAGGAGCAACTGACTGAACCGTTCCGCGACAAAATCGGATCGAAAAAAAGCTTCCGCCCCAGAGCGATTTTTTCGGGGAACAAAGGATTGTCAGCAGGAATGGGCAGGGGAGAGGCAAGGCCGAGTGGGATCGAGACCCGCCGCGGTTCAATCGCCACCGAGGCGTTCGGGTCCTCGCCCAACGCTCGCGCCGAAGCCAATACGGAGCATAGCGCGAGGGCAACACTTTTGAAACTCGGAGCGCGACCTTGAGGTCGCTTCCGCGCTGGAACATCATGCGGCGCCTTCTCCGAGGCGGTGGCTCCGGTCACTGCGCGCGTTGAATCGGCGTGAACGCCGCGCTCCGAATGCATCGGAGTCAAGTGTCGCCGCAGTGATAGAACTGTCAACGAGAACAATCCCAGAAAACTCTGCGGACTTCGGCCTGGTCTTGCGCATGTTTGGATGAAGGCGAGCACGCCTTGACTGCCTGAGCGGGCGTGTCGGCGGGGGGCGGGTGGCCCCCCGCTCTCACTGAGTTCAAATCCAACCGCCTCGGTCGATGCGACGCAAGCCTGGAAACTGTATGAAGACTAAACTGGTCATTTGTTTGATCCTGCTCACATTGGCAGCAGGCGGCACAGGCTATTCTCTCCGCTCGGTGCGCCAAAGCACAGCCAATTTCATGGCCGATTGCCAGATCCCTGGGCTCGAATATTTTCTCACTCCTCAGACATTCTCCGAAGTTGAAAACGCAAAGGCGCTCCTGGAAGCGCTCTCCGCCCAATTCCTGAGCGAATCGCGATCCAAACGCGCCGTGGCAAAGGCAGCGGCCACCGATCAAGATTCAGGAGTGGTGGCCGATCCGACTGCCACCGAAGCCATCCATGAACTGGAGCAGGGAATCCTGGAATTCAAAGGAACCGAACAGGAACTTCTCATCGTCCAAGACCTGCTGTGGCTTCTGAAAAGCCGGCAACAGTATGACCGCTGGATCGAGGCTTACCTGCGAGTCCTCTATCAGCATCCGACCCACGAACTTGTGGGCCGTTTCGCTCAAGACGCTGTCCTAATCGCCAAAGCCGCCGGACGCGAGGCCACCGTGATCAAGGCCTTCAAGCACGTGAGGAGCATTCCGCTTGAGTTCAACGCCAAGCGAAAGGTGGAAGTGGCAGGAAAGAGTGCCGGCGGGAAAGCGTTTTTTGCGTGGAACAACGCTCACACGGTGCTGTGATGAGCGACCTCTCCCGAGTTCGCAGAAGCCGGCAGCACTTGCGGTTGGTCGTGCTCATCAGCGTGTTGGTTGGCGTGCTGCTGGTTTGGCGGAGTCACTTCCGGCTGACGCTGGTGGTTGGACAAAGCATGCTGCCGACTTTCAGCACGGGCGATTTGCTTTTGGTGGACCAGCAGGTCTACCGGAATGTGGAACCGCGGAGAGGGGACATTGTCGTAGCTCGGTACAACGAAGACCTTATCGTCAAGCGTGTCGTGGGTCTGCCCGGCGAGGAGGTCGAACTCGACAAGGGACGACTCTGCATCAACGGCCGGCCAACGGCTCTGGGGCACAGCATTCAACCGGGACTTTTGAGTATTGGCCGAGGCAAACTGCTGGAACAGAAGTTCGCCTTGCTCGGAGACAACCGGGCGCTTCCGCTCTCTCAAGTGGTCCACGCCGTGGTGGCGAGGGACCAGATCGTTGGCCAGGTCATCTTTTCATTGCGCCTGCGGAAACCTCACCCGATTCCTCCCACGGAGACCTGATGTATGAGTTGTTGCATCGGTTCTTCCACAAAGCTGAAGCTTGGCCCCCACCACCCTTCGTCCCTCTCCCCGCGCTATGCAGCGGCTTCGCATTCACCAGCGCGCGGAGAGGGCTGGGTGTGGGGTGCATGAGCCTAGGCAAACATTGATATGACCCCCATCGGCATCATTGAGGACAACGAAACGCTCCGGCAGACTCTCCAGGCATGGATCGATTCCTCGCCCGACTGCCGGTGTGTTTGTGCCTGCCGCACCGGCAAAGAGGCGTTGGTCGAAGTTCCCCGGCGCCGTCCGGAGGTCATTTTGATGGACGTCCACCTGGCCGGTGAATCCGGGATCACGTGCACGACCCGGCTCAAGGCATGGTTGCCCGAGCTGCAAGTCATCATTCTCACGATGCACAAGGATCACGACCTGATCGCTCGAGCCCTGAAAGCCGGGGCGTCCGGTTATCTCCTGAAACCCTCCAGCCGCGGAGAAATTCTCCGGGCCATCAATGAGGTGCAAGAGGGCGGAGCGCCGATGACCCGCGAAATTGCGCGGAGCGTGGTGGAATTCTTTCGGCGGCCGGCCTCTCGTGACGGCGAATCAATGAAGTTATCGCGCCGAGAGAATGAAGTCTTGGAACTCCTTTCCCTCGCTTTGTCGAACAAGCAAATTGCCGCGCGCCTGGGCATCAGTTACGGAACCGTCTGCGTGCACTTGCGGCGCATCTACGGCAAACTTCATGTCAGGAGCCGCACCGAAGCCATGCTCAAGCACCTCCAAGGCCAGGCTGCGACTCCAGAATTCGCAGCGTCGTGATCCTCTTCGAGCCGCAAGGCCGTCAGCATTGGGGGAGCACACGCGCCGTCGTGTGTTCCGACCGGCGCCGCGCCGGTCGGCAGAGAGAGTGATTCAAGAGTCGGTTCGCCAAGGCAGGGCAGGCTTCCAGCCTCAGAGATCCTGATCCATTGCCTTGGACTGTGCGCTATCATGGAAATGGGTGGATTCCAAACGTGGATGGCGTACATGAAATTTGTTCCGTACGGAACAAATTTCATGTACGCGGGTCGGCCGGTCGGGCTCGATAGAATTCCTCCGAATCAGGACTTCTGAGCCGGCCTTTGGATTTTGGACATTTTCGTGGACTGCGAAGGTCCAGAGCGAGGGCGCGTGCGCTCCCCAGATCCGGTGAAGCTACGGTTGAGAAATACCTAGTTTTGGTAACTACTCTGAGAGCGCCCGAAAGAGTATTGGATGGCTCGACCTAGGTGGTCCTCTGAGTGGAGGGCCCCGGATCGTAGTTGCGCGGATCATGGCCCTTGCGGCGGACCGATCGTTGCCCAAGGGCCATTTTGTTTTCGTGTGACCAGTGCCACGGATTTTGAATTTGTTTCGGGCTTCGGATTTCGGATTTCGGATTTCAACTGTGACTCCTCCACGCAATTCTTGAAGGATCACGACTTCGCGGATGGGCCAGGGACCAACCTTGCCGCCGTTTCTCTGTTGCACCGGTCCATTGCGCGGATGCGCCAGAGCCATGCCACCAAGATCGTTGTCGCAGGAATAGGCCGAAGCAACGGATGCGCGGCCATGACGAGGAAATCGTAGAGGCCATGAAACAAGGCCGCCACGAGCAGTCCGAACAAGGCTGGACAAAGGAGCGGCTGGGCTCTGGATCGAGCCTGCGCGCACGCATAGCCCCAGATCGAAGAGAAAATCGTATGCGTGAGAGGTGAAGCAAATGCGCGCCCATACAGTTCCGGGCCTTGCATGGTGCCGATGTGCAGCAGGTTCTCGTAACTGGCGAATCCCAAGGCCACCGCTGAAGCATACACAAATCCATCGATGGCCTCGTCAAACGCCTTGAGCCGGACGCAAACGAAAAAGAACGGAAGGAACTTCGCCAACTCCTCCACGACGCCGATGACTCCAATGCAATAAACGAGGAAGCTGCCCTTGTGCGTCTCCGCCAGCCCGTACGGGTCCGCCGAGGCGCCCAGCCATTCCGCGAGATCGTAGGCCTTCAAACCAACATAGCCCGATCCTATACCCAGCAAGTAAGCGAGGGCCACCGTAGTGAATGGCTCCGGTTTCACGCGGTCCTTGTAGTAAAGATAACCGATCCAAAAACCGGCCGGTGCAACAATCGCTGACAGGATCGTCCAGGCACTCATGGGCGCGTTGGAGGCGGAGGCAGCAGACTTGTCAGGGTGAGGGGCTCGTCGAGAAATGACGCGCCAGCCGCGAATTCCGCTCCCGGCCGGACGCATGATCGCTGTGCCCTCATCGCGAGGGATGCATTCTACAGGTTTTGTCTAGAACTCACAGAACAAACGGCGCAGGCCGTAAGCCAGCGATATGGGCCGATTGAAAATCTCCGCTACGCTGAGTCGATGCCTCACAAATCTTGCGGACTTTGCCGACGGCTTGCGCTTATATGAGTGAGAATTCGCCGATCGATCACCGCGCATGGCATTCGTGGTCCCTGACCTATCTATGTTTGCACGACAGTTCTGCCGCTTCTTCACCCGGCTCGCCTTCTTAACGGCCCCTTTGCTGGCCCGACCTGCGTCCGTCCCAGCGCCTGGTGGTCCCCCTGGGGTCATTATCAACGAAATCATGTACCATCCGTGCGGCGGTCGGGCCTCCGATGAATGGATTGAATTGCACAACGTCAGCCCGAATCTCATCAACCTCGGCGGCTGGCGCTTCACTCGAGGGATCGACTTCACGTTTCCCGGCGTTTCGATCCCCAGCCAAGGCTACCTCGTCGTCGCGGCGGATTTGGCCGCGTTTCGCGCCAAGTATCCCGCCGTGACAAACGTCGTAGGGGGCTGGAGCGGCCAATTGTCGAACAGCGATGAAACCGTCCGGCTTGCTGCCGCTTCGGGCGCATCGGTGAATAGTGTCCACTATTTCAGCGAAGGCGAATGGGCCCAACGCGAACGCGGCAACGGCGCGACTCCGGTTACGAGCATTACGTGCAGCGGCAGCACGGCGACGGTCACGGCTTTCGATCACGGCTGCACGCCCGGTGACCAGGTTGTCATCTCAGGCGCCGACCAACCGGAATACAATTGCTGGTTCACCGTCAACCGCGCCACGCCGACTACGTTCGAAATCAGCGTGTCCGGCTCGCCGGACTCGCCGGCCACCGGCGCCATCGTGTGCCGCCAGATTCAGGATGACGGTTATTCCGGGTGGTCTTGGTTTTGCGCGGCAGACGGACTCGGAAGTTCGCTGGAGTTAGTCAATCCTAGCATGCCCAACGCTTGGGGCCAAAATTGGCAGCCAAGCACCGAGTTTGAGGGCACGCCGGGCCGGGCGAATTCGGTGCTGAAAACAAACACCGCCCCGTTGCTTCTCAACGTCGCGCATACCCCGCCCGTGCCGCGCTCCGCTGACTCGGTTTCGATCACGGCACGCGTGCGCGACGAGCGGCCCAACGGCGTCCAGGCAGTCAACCTCTTCTATCGCGATCACACTGGGAACACGCCGCCCTCGTTCAGCAGCGCGGCCATGCTGGACGACGGCCAGCACGGTGACGGCGCGTCCGGCGACGGCCTCTACGGCGCAGTGCTTCCGCCATCAACGAACGGCACCGTCATTGAATTCTACGTGCAGGCGACTGACACAGCCGGGCTGACGCGCACCTGGCCGGCGCCGGCTTGGCAAACCAGCGGCGCTTTCGGCCAGTTCGCCAACGCGCTTTTCCAAGTGGACGATGAAGTCATCACCAACCAAATGCCTTCCATTCGGCTGGTCTTGACCGGAACGGAGCGGGCGGTGTTCCCGCCGAGAAACCGGAACAGTGACGCGGAAATGAACGCAACGATGATCGGCATGGATAGCCAGGGCGTTGAGGTCCGCTACAACTGCGGCGTGCGCGTGCGCGGCGCCGGTTCGCGCATGGCCACGCCGCCCAACAATCGCTTGAACATCCCCAACGACCGCCCGTGGCGCGGTCTGAGCGCTGTCAACCTCAACGGCCAGTTCATCCACGCCCAGTTGATGGGCAGCGCCGTCGCGCAGTTGTCCGGGCTTCCCGCCGCCGATGCCCGCGTGATCCAGTACCGGATTAACGGGGTGAATCCAGCGCCGACGGGATCATCAACTCGGGGCGGTTTTGGAGGCGGATTTGGGGGCCGCGGCGCTGGTTACGGCTCATTCGTTTTGGTGGAACCGGTTAATGGTGATTTCGCGAACGATATTTTCCCGCAAGATGGCGGCGGCAACGTGTATCGCGCCTCCAGCCAGCCGCACGCCGCGGATCTCACTTACCAAGGCACCAATGCCGCCGGCTACTTCGCTCGCGGTTACGCCAAAGCGTCCAACAAAAGCGAGAATGATTGGACGGACCTGATGAACCTCGCCTTCGCTTTCAGCCGCGTCGAATCGGATTCCGACTACGTTCGGGCTGTTCGCGCCAACGCGAACGTTGAGTTGTGGATGCGTTATTTCGCCGTCGGCACCCTCATCAATTACGGCGAAACGTCGCTGTTCAACGGACGGGGCGACGACTACGCGCTTTATCGCGGCAAAAAAGATCCCCGCTTTGTGCTCATCGGCCACGACTTCGACACGATCTTCGGCCAAGGCGACACGACCACGACTTATCCCACCCAGACAAACTCTTCGATTTACATCATGCTAAATCCGCCCCACACCGGCGGGCGCGGCCCGTTCGGCGGCAACGCCCCGAACGTTCCCGTGCTTCGGCGCTTCCTCACCCACGCGGAATTCGCGCCGCTCTTTTTCTCCGAATTGAAGAGGCTCGCCGATACCGTTTTCCATCCGGACCGACTGAATCCGCTTATGGACCAACTCTTGACCGACTGGGGCCCCGGGCCGTCCAGCGCCACGATTGAAGCCATGAAAACCCACGCCACCCATCGCCGCGCCGCGGTGCTTTCTCAAATCCCGCTCACGCTTACCGTGAGCAATTCACTGGTTTCGTCCAACGGTTTCCTTTTCAGCCCGAAGCCGGAAGCGACCCTCTTCGGCGCTTCCCACGCCATCGACACACGCAAAGTGCTCGTGAACGGTCTGCCCGCGAACTGGGCGCCCTGGGACGGGAAGTGGACCAACACGGTCATGCTCCAGCCCGGCGTCAATCGGGTGCTGGTGCAATCAGTCAATTCCAACGAGGTCGAGTTCGCCCGCGCGACTTTGCACGTTTGGTACGACGACGGCTCAATGGGGGACGTTTTTGGCGCCATCACGACGAACACAACGTGGAGCGCCGCCGAGGGGCCATATCGTGTGACCGAGAACCTCACGGTGGCCGAAGGTGCGACGCTCAGGATCCAGGCCGGCACTACCGTCTATCTCGAACCAGGCGTGCGACTCACCGTCGCCAGCGGCGGACGTCTCTTGGCCGAAGCCACCGACACGGCATGGATTCACTTTATGCGTGCGCCCGGTTCGTCGGGAAACTGGGCTAACATCGCCCTGCGAGGCGGATCGAATTCGCCGGAGACGCGGATTGCTTACGCGCACATCGACGGCAATGGCTCGACCGCTATCCAAGCCGCCGACGTGACCGTGTTTCTCGATCACCTCACGTTCGGGAACACGAGCCGGCCCTACCTCTCGATCGACCGTTCGTCCTTCGTTGTGCAGGACTGCGTGTTTCCCTCCGCAACCGGGCGGTTCGAACTGATTCATGCCGACGGCGGCATCAAGTCCGGCGGGCGCGGCATTTTCCTTCGTAATTTTTTCGGCGCGCCCCGCGCCGGTTACACCGATGTGATCGATTTTACCGGCTGCAACCGCCCTGGACCGATCGTCGAGTTCATTAATAACGTATTCGTCGGCGCCACGGATGATATCCTCGATTTCGACGGCACGGACGCCTGGATTGAGGGAAACATCTTTCTCCACGCGCACCGGAACGGTTCGCCGAATTCTTCCAGCGCCGTCAGCGGCGGCTCCAACTTTGGCAACACCTCGCAATTCACCGTGATCGGCAATCTCTTTTACGACGTCGATCAAGCCGCCACCGCCAAGCAAGGCAACTTTTACACGCTTATCAACAACACCATCGTCCATCAAACCCGCGTGGGCGGCATGGATAGCGACGCCGCGGTCTTCAACTTCTCCGATCCCGGCGCCGCTGAGGGGGCCGGCCTGTATCTTGAAGGAAACATCATCTACGACGCGGAGAAACTGACCCGCAATCTGCGGTCCGCGAACGTGACGTTCACCAACAACCTGATGCCGTTTGAATGGACCGGGCCGGGCGGAAACAATCTCAAGGCCGATCCGATGTTCCAACATCTTCCCCAACTCTCCGAGACCACGAACTTCACCTCCTGGTCGGAAGCGCAGGTGATGCGGGATTGGCTCAAGCTACGGACCGGTTCGCCGGCGAGAGCCACAGGACCAAATGGCCGCGACGAAGGCGGCGTCATCCCGATCGGCGTCTCCATCTCCGGCGAACCGGTCGGGGTCACGCCGTCGGCCAATGCCGTCCTCCACGTGGGCCTCAACCGCGCGGGAGACGGCATTCCAACCTCAAGCGCGGCGTTCCCGAACGGCTCAGGTTATACGCATTACAAATGGAGGCTCGACGGCGGCTCTTGGAACGAAGAGACCGCGATCACAAATCCCATCACGCTCAGCGAACTCAGCAGCGGGCCGCATTACGTCGAGGCCGTCGGCAAACGCGACTCGGGCACCTATCAGAACGATCCGGCTTATGGCCGCGACGCCGTGGTGACGCGGTCTCGGACTTGGATCGTGAAACCCGGCGCCTCGCCGCTCCGCCTTAACGAGATTCTTGCCAGCAACGGCGGCGCGCTGAACCACCACGGCACGACGCCCGACGCCGTTGAGCTGTTCAACTCCAGCCAAGCCGAACTCGACCTCAGCGGAATGGGGCTCACGGATGATCCCTCGAAACCCGCAAAATTCGCATTCCCATCAGGCACTGTGCTTGCCGCCCAGGCTTACCTCCTGGTGTTCGCGAACAATCCTGATCGCACGCCGGGGCATCACCTCGGTTTCGGCCTGAATCAGGACGGCGACGCTGTTTACCTCTTCGATTCCAAAACAAAAGGCGGCGCGTTGATTGACTCCGTCACTTTTGGTCCGCAGCTCACGGACTTTTCCATCGGACGGCTCGCGGATGGCACGTGGTCACTGACTCGGCCAACCTTCGGCGTGCCCAATCAGGCGGCGCCCGTTGGCGACCCAGCGAAGCTGCGCATCAACGAATGGCTCGCCAGTCCTGATAGCTCGGCAGGCGCCAAGGACTTCGTCGAATTGCACAACAGCGACACGTTCCCGGTGGGCCTGGGTGGATTCTTCTTGAGCGATGAGATTATCGGTTGGCCCGACCGCCATCAGATTGCTCCGCTGAGCTTCATTCCAGGGAACGGCTTCCTGCGTTTCTGGGCGGATGGTGACACGAAGAAAGGGCCGAGCCATCTGAAGTTCGGCTTGAGCGCCGAGCAAGGCGCGATCGGCCTGTGCCAGCCGGACCTCACGCCCATCGACCTGATCGTGTACCAGCCGCAGCGCCAGAAAACGTCGCAAGGCCGCAGTCCCGACGGCGGCAGCCAGATTGTGTTCTTCGACCAAGCCACCCCAGGCAAATCGAATCGGCGCTGATTCGGAGGATGCGGCGCTTCGAATCAGCTCGACCATCGAAGCTCCTCCCGCCAAACACGCCACAATGCGCCAATGAAGGGAGGCTGCATTTAGACAAGAATTGGGGAGGCTGCGGAATCACACTTCTCAGCGCCAATGATTGACAATAGTTGATTGGCCTCTATTTTGCCGGCATGAAGATGAGCACGATGAACATTTCCTTGACTCCGGAACAGAGCGAGTACGTCCGGCGCGCCGTGGACCGGGACTTCGGGAATGCGAGCGAGTTCTTCCGCGATCTCATCCGGGAGCGCATGAAGGGAGAGATTGAAGCCGACCTGAAATTCTTGGAGCCCACGGCCAAGGGAGCGCTTGCCGGTCCGAGCGAAAAGGAGATCGACTGCGTCCTCGCAGTCCAAAAGAAAGTGCGAGGGGAACTTCGGCGTGAAGGTCGTATTTGACGCCAACGTCATCGTCGCCGGCGTCTGCTGGCAAGGTGAAGGCTGGCTTTGCCTGATCAAGCTTGCGCGGCGTCGCGCTTTTGCCTACGGCACTCTAGCAACCGTGGAGGAAACGCGCGAGACCGCTTTGCGAGTGATCCGCCAGCAACAAGCAAAGCACAACGCCGCGGCGCGGTTGACATGGTATTTCGAAAAAGTACGTGTCGTGGATCCCGCGCCTCTGGGCAAAGGCAGGAGCCGCGATCCAAAGGATGATCCATACTTGATGGCCGCCCTCGCGGCCAAAGCCCCGGTGCTTGTCACCTATGACCGCGATTTGCTGGTCCTCGAACGACCGTTCGGCGTGGCCATTCTCCGTCCCTCCAGGTTCCTCCAAATGGTTTGAGAGGTCCGCCGGGCTCCTCTAGGATATTCAAGTGCGGCAAGCACTTCGAATCGAACGCGGTTTTCAACTGCCGTTTCTAGCGTCATTGAACCGTGAGCTTCTTCAGGCGCGCCAATGTGGCCGGCGAGGCGCCGGCCACTCCACGCGAGGACGCGTGCGATCCCCAATTCACTTCACGCATGCGTCGAACAATACGTTCATGCCGCCCGTTGCAGCGTCAGTTTGTGCGCATATTGACGAGACCGTTGGATGAACGACAGGTCGGCGTTTGTAGTCCCGGCTTCAGCCGGTTCAGGCCGCCTAAAGGCGGGACTACAAACCTTCCGCGTGTAGTCCATCCCACGGTCTCCTCTGTAAGCAAGCACGGCCACCCCCTGCTCGCATGTCACGTCGGGGAAACAGTCGAGGTGTTCGTCGAGGCTAAGACCGCTCTCCAGGTTGGTGAACAGGCTGTCCACCGGCACGCGTGTGCTCTTGAAACACGGCGCTCCGCTCAACCGCACCGGATCCACCCAAATCGGAACGTCCGGCGGGAAGCTCAATGGTGCCCCTGATTCCATCCGGAGGATGCCTTTACCAGATCAAAAATAATTCTCAGCCGTAATGCGCGATAAACTGCTTCCGATTGTTGAGAAAAATCGGTCATCCGATCTGAACCTCAACCCCAGCCACGCGGCGGCGAAATGCGACAGGCTCCAGTGCCATGTCGGCGCCTAAGCCCCGGAGGGGCGACAGAACGTAGCCCACGGCGCGAGCCGTGGGACCCCAACGGCGATTGGCCAAAGCCCCGGAGGGGCGACAGACGGTGATCCACGAGAATTGGGGGTCGCGTCTATCGCCACTCAATCCCAAAACATTGGGAATCATTGGGCTGGGACGACCCGAATCGAGAAGCTTGTTTCCGCAATATTCGAACCAATTGTTAAGTTGTTAGGAGTTGACCCCATCGCTTCGCTTCGTGTGGAATTACGCTGGTCCTGCTCGAGCTGGCCCTCTCCCCAGGGGAGAGGGCCAGGGTGAGGGGAACGGAGGCCAACTAGATTCCATGGGCCTCGAAATCTTGCCGGTGGGATCAGGAGTCGTGATTCTGCGGAAACCAGGTTGAACCCCGAACCACTGACAACTAAAACCAGCGACACGTCCACTCGTCCACGCAAATCGCCAAATCTCTTCGTCGCAGACTTTGTCAAACCCTTTGTCCGATGCCTCGCCATCGGGGCATCCATCCTTCGACAATGTCCGCGACAAAACCGGTGATTTCTTGATCGAAGTCATTCTCAGCGATCACCGGAAGCGCAGAGTCAGGGCCTGTAATCTTTAACTAACAAGTTCATAACGAATCCGACATGGAACACCCCTCTCCCTGCCCTCTCCCCTCATAGGATGAGGGGAGAGGGATCCAGGGTCAGGGGAGTCAGCCTATGAAAACCATTTCCCGCCGGACGTTTCTCAAATCTTCCGCCGCCGCCGGCGTCTCGCTGAGTTGGCTGGATGCCAGCTTCACTTTCGCGCCATTTTCCCGTGTGCTGGGCGCAAACGATGACATTCGCCTCGCCGTGGTCGGCGTCGGTTCCAGCGTGAAGATCGGAGGCAAAGGCAAGGCCGATATTCGCGATTTCCGAAAAGTGCCGGGTGTGCGCGTCGTGGCCCTGTGCGATGTCGATCGCGCCCATCTCGACCCGGAGGTCGAGCAATTCAAAAAACGGAATGAAACCGTGGAACCATACGTCGATGTCCGAAAGCTTCTGGAAAATAAGAATATCGACGCTGTCAGCATCACGACGCCCAATCATTGGCACGCGCTCGTTTCGATTTGGGCCTGCCAAGCCGGCAAAGACGTCTTCGTGCAAAAACCGGCTTCGCACAACATCTTTGAAGGACGCAAAATGGTGGAAGCCGCCCGGACGCACCGGCGCATCGTGCAGTGCACGAGCGGGTCCCGGTCGAACGCAGGCATCCGGCAAGCCCTGGAATACGCGCGGCAAGACGGTTTGGGGAGAATCCTCCATGTCCACGGCGTCAACTACAAGCCGCGCACCAGCATCGGCCGGGTCAACGGCCCGCAGCCCATTCCGAAGACCATCGACTACGATCTCTGGTCCGGCCCGGCGCCGGTGGTTCCGCTCAAGCGCGAATATCTTCACTACGATTGGCACTGGGATTGGCTCTACGGCAACGGCGACCTCGGCAACATGGGCATTCATTATTTGGACGGCTGCCGAATGGCTGTCGGCCTGGATCGCCTGCCGCGCCATGCCATCAGCATCGGCGGGCGCTTCGGTTACGCGGACGACGGACAAACGCCCAACACGCAACTCGTCTTTCTGGATTACGAGCCGCCGGTTATTTTTGAGGTGCGCGGTCTTCCGAAAGACAAGTCGTTCCTGCGAAATCCTTGGGACAAGAACGCGAAAGCAACGATGGATTTCTACCGCGGCATTCAGATCGGCGTTGTGGTCCATTGTGAAAACGGATACGTGGCGAACGACAAGGCCTTTGATCGCGACGGCAAACTCATCCGAGAATTCCAAAAGGGGGAAGCGAACCTCAACGCCAATTTCATTCAGGCGATGCGCAGCCGGCGCGTGAGCGACTTGCAGGCGGACATCCTGCAAGGCCACCTTTCGGCATCGCTCATTCACATGGCCAACATTTCGCACCGGATTGGAAAAGCTACGCCTGGCACGGAGATCAGGGAACGAATCAGTGGGCACAAGGAATTGCTGAACGCTTTCCAGCGGTTCCAGGAACATTTGTCCGCCAACGGCATCGATCTGGAGAAGACTCTGATTCAGCTTGGACCGATGCTGACGATGGATTCGGACACCGAGCGTTTTGTCGGCGAATTCAGCCGCGAGGCCAACGAGTTGGTGTCGCGCCCGTATCGGGCGCCTTTCGTGGTGCCGGCCAAAGTGTAAATCCAAAACTTTGCGCGTGGACAGAACGCGATCCATCGGCGGCCAACCATTCCGATGGTTTGTCGCCGGATGCGGAAGCCGTTGAAACGGCTGCGGCCTTCCTGCGCTGAGGCGCCGGGCTCAACCCGGTATCTCTTGGGCGCTTTGGCCAGTCGTCGTAGCGCAGATTGAAAATCTGCGCTACGCAAACAGATGCAAAGCTCGGTGCTAATGAGAACCGCGGGCCTTTCGATGAACGCGGTGGGGCTGACCTGCAGGTCAGCCCTACCAGGTTCATGGTCCCAATGCGCGCGGGAAGCGCTTGGAGGCTGTCCATGAAGTGACCAGTCCAAAGTAAGAACCTTATGATGACCGATCTCAATCACCCATCCCGCCGCGCCTTTCTGGCTCGCGGCTTGAAAACCACTCTCGGCATTTGCGCTCTCGCGGCTCTGAAGCCGGCAGGCTCGCAAGGAGCCGACTCGTCGGCCAAGCACAAAGCCAATCTGCGCTTTGGCTTCACCACCTATCAGTGGGGCCTCGACTGGGACATTCCCACGCTCATCGCCAATCTTCAAAAAGCCCAGGTGTTCGGCGCCGAACTCCGGACCAGCCAATCTTACGCCCACGGCGTGGAGATCGAGCTGACCGCGCAGCAGCGGCGCGACGTGAAGAAACGTTTTGCGGACAGTCCCATCACGCTGGTGGGCATCGCCAGCGGCGAACGCATGGATTGGCCGGAGCCGGAGAAACTCAAAACGGCCATTGAGAACGCCAAGGGTTGCGTGAAATTGAGCCGCGATGTCGGTGCCAGCGGCGTCCGGGTCTTTCCGAACCAATTCCATGCAAACGTGCCTCGTGAAGAGACCATTGAGCAAATCGCAAAGGCGCTCGATCAAGTGGGCGCGTTCGCCGCCGATTACGGACAAGAGATTCGGCTGGAGGCTCACGGCCAAGCCGGGGATCTGCCGACGATACGGGCGATCATGGACCGCGTCACTCAACGCAGCGTGCGCGTCAAGCTGAACAGCGACGCTCGCGATGCCGCCGACTTCGAACAACGCTTCAACTTGGTCAAGGATTTCCTTGGTCATACCGTTCACATTCACAACCTCAAGGACGCAAAATTCCCGTACCAGCTCCAAACCGATCTGCTGAAGAAGATCGGCTGGGACGGATGGGCGTTGTTGGAGGTCTCGGACAAGGTTCCCGACCGCGTCCAAGGATTGATAGAACAACGGAAGATTTGGGAAAATATGGTGGCGAATTCGCCTGCGGAAAGGAGCAATTAGACAGTTCGAGAGCAACTCGACCGGAAGCATGCGCCTCCCCCCTTCTCACTCCGATCAAATCGAAGATTAAGCTTACCGAGGAGTGCGTGGGATGGACGACAGCCGTGGGTTTGTAGTCCCGGCTTTAGTCCCGGCCAGCGCGAGAAAACCGGCTAAAGCCG
>JACQWK010000482.1 GCA_016209525.1 Verrucomicrobiota bacterium | reverse complement strand
TAAAGACTCGACAAGCTGGCAAACCCACGGGCCACGAAAACCGGCACGCCAAAGCTGTTGGCGGTGTTTGCGACGATTCCTGCAATGGCGTCTTTCTCGATCCAGACTTCGACATAGAACGTCTGCGTGCTCCAAAGATTGCGCCGGTAGCTTTCGACCGTATTCTTCAGCGCGTCGAGAATGCCGTTGAACGTCTCCTGTCGAATGTGCCAGCGGGTATTGTCGGCAAACGCACTCCACGGAATATCTTCCGAGCGTCGCCATTTCGATAAGTGCAAGCAAAGACCCTTGTAAGCCTGCTCGGTCTTTTCAATTACGCGCAGTCCAACCAACCGATAGAACAAGTGTCGAATCGTGATTTGTCCTTCCTCGCCGCTCAGAATGGTTTGGATCGCCTGCAATACGCCTTGCATCTGTTCATGCGTTCGGCGCGTGTGCTTTATTGGACTAGTCCCGTATGACGGGCTTGACGGTTCGGTTGGCGGGCTTACTGTCGGGGCAGTTAGTTTACTTTGGCCCTTGCGTCGCCGCAAACGACGCAGGGGCTTCCTCTTTCTCGGCTTCATTGCGTCGGCCCCCTTTGCATCCGCAAAAGTGCGGCCTCGATTGAGGGCCAATGAAAACGAACGAGCCGGCTACCCGGTACCCGGACAAATGGAATCTTGCCGCTCGCCCGCCATTTAAACAGAGTCCGTCGGCTAACGGGTAGCCGGCGCAAAAGCTCCGGCTCCGTGATAAAAAACTCCCGGTCGGACTGACGCTGTTCGTTGATGGCCTGAATCCGTGTGCGCAGCGTCTCGGATTCGTCAATGTTTCCGCCTTCGCCGGGCGGTGCGGTTTGAGATAGCTCTTTGCTCATCCCCGCACGCTAAAGCGTAAAAGTGCGAGGCACTAGACACCCGATGGCGCGGTCGCCATTGGGTTAATACTTGCGACGGATCGGGAACAACTCAGCCAGGTAAGCCTTTGCTTTGCATATGTCCCTTGAGAAGGCACTTGAGCTTTTGTGGAGTGGCAGCACAGCAAGGGCATCCGGGTTTTCCCTATTCGGCAGGGCGTTCAGCAGCTTCTGTATTTGAGAGAAGCTCAGTCCGGCACCGCACAAGCGTAGAGCGCAAAGGTATTTCAGGCGTTGCTCAGGCGAGGGAGTTGTATGTCCTCCATGTCGGCGTTTCTTTAGGCGTTTCATGGCTTCGCGACTTAGCCAGCGCGCGAATTCGTCCTCGATTGCCTTCCGGTCGTAGTTGTCCCAGTCGATATGCAGTAGGAAATCGTCGAAGCGCCTCCAGTCGGATTGATCCGCTCCAATCCAGAATTCCATTTTCATCCAAAACGCCATGTCATCCTTTCCGTAGATACTTAACGGCGGAATGGGTCTGCCGGAAGCGACGATATGCCGATCGGCGAGGCGTTGAATGGCTTCGACCCGTAACGAAGCGGGAAGCTTCTGCCAGGGTTTGGGAAAGAAAGGAAGATGTCGAACAAGTTTGCTAAAGCGCGCAATTGGCCGAAGATCGAAGTCTCCTTTGTCGAATTCTCCCTCTAACTTCAACTCTCCTTTTTCGATTATCAACTTGCCTGTTGGCTGCTGTTTGAATTCAGTTGGGCGCAAGTCCAACGCTTCAACCAAACGACTGTCGGGACAAGAAGTGGGCGGTTGGAGAAATAACTTCCGAATAGCGGTCCCGTCTTTCAGCTTCCGTTTGAACCAATCCTTGACGATTGTTTCCACCCAGTTCCCCAGGCTTGATCGTGCGTATTCCCAAAGGGCACACCAAGGCCGCTCGTTTTCCGGCACCTTCCCAAAGTCCCATTCGTACCACGCCGGCGAAGTCTGTTTCTTCCCCTTCTGCTGATATCGGCGCATTACATGACCTCAAGCTTCCATAGGGCGTGGTTTCATTGCGTCGCGGCGGGATCAGTGCGCTTCCTTGTTTTCGGACTGTTGCGCCCGTGGCGTCTGGCTGCCGGATCGGTTGTTTCTGGTCGCGTGTGGAAGCCGATTTCGCGGCGTGGCGTCTCCGGCGGTGTCATCAATTGCCGGATGGCCGCGACGATCTTCTTAATCTCATTCCGGTTCGCGTGCGTGGCCCGTTCCAATTCCTCGACCTTGCGGGCCAGCGCGTCCACGGAGACAACCATGCGTTGCAGGCGTACGAAGGTTTGCACGATGAGCACGCTCATTTGAATCGCGCGTTGGCTGCGAAGGACGTTGGCGGCCATCAAAGCGCCGTGTTCGGTGAATGCGTAGGGAAGAAGGCGCGGATCGCGGTGTTTTTGGGAACCGGTCACAATTGGTGACCGGTTCGAGCCTGAGCCTACCGCGACACCCGGATTGTCTGTGGTCACAATCTGTGACCTTAAAGAATCGGCTTCTTCGTCCGTGAGACGGAAAACGAATTCGTCGGGAAACCGCTGGCTATTGCGTTTCACAGCTTGATTGAGCGCCTTGGTCGAAACGCCGTAGAGTCCGGCCGAGTCGTGGTCGAGAATGATCTTGTGACCGCGCACAAGATGAATCCTTCCCTCAATCGTTGTGATCGCGAACGCGGGTTTTGGCTTCAGCGGCTTCATGAGGATCACTTCGTCGCCGCCGGATCGAGCGCAATCACATTGTCCGCTTTCGCCGGCATCACGTTGAAGCACTTTTCCGCCTCCGCCTTTGTCGCGAGTCCCTTGTAATGCGCGTGGATCATCGCGGGCGAATTGCCGGCTTGCGCCGTGGTCAGATTCTCGTTGGCGTGCGCGGCGAAATGATAGGTGCAGAAGGCGTGCCGCAGACCGTTGGCTTTCCGCTTCACCTTCGCTTGCTCGCAGAGATCGCGGAAATACTGCTGGAAGGTGATTTCATGGAACGACCACAGTTTGCCGTTGGCGAGATTGCGGAACGGTTCAAGCCACGCGGACAGAGACGGACAGATTTCAACAAGCCGGCGCTGGCGTGTCTTGCTCTTCCCGGAGGTGATTTCGATATGGCCCGGAACTCGCCACACGTCGGCCCAATCGAGTCGCAGCAACTCGGCTGTGCGGAGTCCGGCCAGGCCGCTGATGGCGACCATCGCGCGCATTGGTCCCTCAGCGGTTTCGAGCAGCTTGCGCAATTCGTTTGGCGTGTAGAACGAGATTTCAGCCGTGTTCGCGTGTTCCGGGCGCATGGAATCCGCTTCGCCCAACCGATGCGTGGCGGGCAAGCAATCCTTCCTAACGCACCAGGAAAGGAATTGCCGGATCGCGGCCCGATGGTGATTCCGGCTCTTGGCGGAGAACTCGCCAAGGGATTTCAGGAAGATGTCCAGGTGCTCCTTCGACAAATCGCACACGGCCGTATTCTTGAACGTCTCAGCAAAGCGGCGGAGGTGAATCGCACGGTTGTAAGCGTATTTGGCCGAGAGTTGCGATCGCTGGCCTTCACTGGCACGGGTGCGCGGTTCGTCAACCTGGATGAATTCCTCGACAGCTTCGGCAATGTCTTTCCGCCGCACACTGGCGACCGTGCCTAGAAACCGTTCGACGGCCTCTCCGAGTGTGTGGCCGTTGAGCTTGCCCGCCGCCTCGACGAATTCCGAGACGGCAGACAGCAGCGAAATACGCTGGCCGGTTGTCTGCCGGAAGGATTCCAGGCGTTCGAGTGCGGCCAAGGCGTCGCGGGATTGCTCGCCCGTCAGCACGGCGGTTTGGGAGCCGCTGGCCAGTTCTCGGACGATCCGCTCGGCTTCGGCTTTGGCTTCGCCGAAAGTGGCGAACGTCCGAAGACGGCGCTGCCCGGCGACGTAGTAGGCGAGCCGATAGCGTGGGTACTGGCGGCTCTTGCCGTAGATCGTGGCTTCGGCTCGGCGGTGCCGGATGACTTGCGGGAACTTCACTTTCCGTTGTTCAGATTCGGCGGGTTTTTGTGCCAAATCTGTGTCTGAATTCGGGCATCCCTCATTTTCCTTTGGAAAATTGGTGCGCTTAGCAGGACTTGAACCTGCACGGGTTACCCCACTGCCACCTCAAAGCAGCGCGTCTGCCAATTCCGCCATAAGCGCACAAGGTTCGGACGCTCGTAATGTGCAGCACTTGCCGGACGCTCGGCAAGCGGATTCTGCGACGGATTCTGTAACGCCATGTCGTCCCTCACCGACGACCGTCGGCACGCGATGGTTGCGACTTCCACACTTTGTAAGGTGTCGAAGTCCCTCGCTTGTCGGCTCCTTCTCTGTCGTGACGGAGGGATTCCAGTCCCTCTATCTCAGGCTCGCCAGGTATTCAATCAGGTCCCGCAGCTCCCTTTTGGACAGTTTCTTTCCTAGCTCCGCAGGCATCAGCGAAGCGCCGCGCTCTCGCACTTGTATCTGATTCTTGCCGAGGACAAGAAAACCATCCTCGGTCGAGGTCAACAGCAATTCCCGCGCGGTCTCGTTTTTGATCCTACCTTTGTAAGTTCTCCCGCTCTTCATCGTCACAACAGAGATCTCGAAACCCGGCGACATTTGTTTGCTCGGCCAGAGAATTGACTCGAGCAATTGTTCGCGGGTTCGGCTGGCGCCAATGCTGGTCAGATCAGGCCCGAGATCCCCTCCGGCGCCGCGGACTCGGTGGCAGCGCGTGCATTCGAGATCCGCTCGCTCGATGAAGAGCTTCTGTCCGGCTTGGGTGTTGCCTCCGTAGAGGGCTTCGCGGTATGCGGCTATTGGATCGCTCTTTTCGCGAGCCGCCTCGTACTGCTCGACCTTGAGTTGAATGGTCTGGGCGGGGCGTTTCCGAGCGCCCTCCAACAAGTCAAGCTGCAATTCCCCAGGCACTTTGCCCTCGCGGAGCAAGTCGAGCCAGGCCAAGACGATCTGGTCAGCGGCCGGATCGGAGAGGCCAACCAGCTTGGCCAGGGCCGCCTGTTTTTCAGCCAGATTGCCCTTTTCAATCGCAATCGTGATTTGCGCGAGCGCATCGGATGGCTTGGGCGGCACGAACCAACGGGCGGCTTCCGCGCGGAGCGGTTCGGCAGGATCAGCGGCGGCGGCGGCGGCCACTTCTGACAATTGAGTATCTTTGAATTGGGCAAGAGCGCGCAACGCCTCGACTCTCAAGGGCGGCCCCAATTTTGTGTCCGTGACCAACTCGCGAAGAACCGGGGCGACAGAATTGATTTCCAACTGGACCGCGGTTTGCACGGCTGCGATGCGGACTGGCTCGCCCGCTTCCCGCAAAATCTTTGGAAGCTCGTTTCGAATCGCCAGACTTGCCGGTCTCGATTCTTTCGGCGTCGAGGGACGCCACACACCGAGGATAGGATCGCGGAGGACCCGTTTTGGCCACTGCGCGAGAAGGCGCAAGGCTTCTGCGCGCAAACCTTCAGGGAATTCTCGGCGCGCCGAGAAATCGGCCAAGGCAAGCGCATTCTCAAGTTTGCCAAGCCGGAAGTTGGCGCAGAGGGCTCGGCGCAGAACCGGGGTGCGAAGCTCCACCGTTCCGCTTGCTTCGGCCTTCGCATTTCTCAGTTTGGATTGGGAATTGACCAACACGGCTAGCTGTGACCAAGCACTTTCGATCGGGAGATCATAAATGGCGCGAGCCGCCTCGAGGACGAGGGCAGGATTCGGGTCATACAGAAACATGGCAATTTCCGGACGGGCCAATCGGCGCATGGCCAGCAGAACTCCCATTCTCACGGAAGCGGAGGAATCTTTGGCCGCGGCGACAAGCGCATTCATGTCGTTGAGCCACACGAGCGCCATGACGCCCGCGTGGCGAAGGAACGGATCGCGGTCTGCGTTGTCCCGAAGCATCTGCAAAATGGGTTCCGTGGCTTCTTGGCGTCCCAGCTTGCCCAATCCAAAGGCGGCGAACATGCGGACTCTGGGACTCGGGTCCTGCAGCAGTCGCGCGAGCGGTTCGAGCGCTTCGATGAGACGGCCTTCACCAAGCATCTTTGCCGCTTGCGCCCTGACCTCAGGCTCCGGATCTCCGAGCAGAGGCAGCATCGCCGTCAGAGTGTCGGGTTGGGGGCCGGCGATACGGCCCAGCGCCCAGATCGCGTGCAGGCGGGCAACGGGATTGGCGTTCTTGGCCGCGGCGCGCAACAGTTGATTTGTGGCCGCTGTTCCCTTGTCGGCGAGCGCGAATTGGGCTTCCTGCCGGACGCGTCTGTCGCGGTGTTCCAAAAGCCGGATTAGTTCCCGTGGGGAATGTCGTTGGAATCCTTCCGCGAGCAGATTCTTGGTGTCGGTGATCTCGCTGGCCTGGAAGGCCACGGGATCAAATACGTAATAGATTCGATCGCGCCGGCCTGCGCCCAGACTACCGGGCAGGTCCGCGATGTAAACGCCCCCGCCTGGCGCGAAATCGACATCCGAAGGAGACTGGCCGCCGAAGAATTCATGAACATCGAAGACCAGATACGAAGCTCCCTTCGGTTGCACTGCGAATGAAAGCACCGTGCCCGAAGCATCGCAAAGGAAGAAGTGATGATCATAGCGTTCCGGCAATCCCGTCCCTGGATAGGCGGCAAAACCGGCGGGTTGATTCCCAATGAGCGCGACGGGCGGGAGCACGTATGCGGCGCTGTTCGCAGGCGGGATTTCCCAGAGTTTCTCGGCGTACCAAGCACCCAGGTTGTCGAGGTGCTGCCATCCAACATGCCATCCACCGTCAGCGCCCTCCAGGACCAGCATCAAGCGGCCTTTGTGCCTGCCGTCACCCGGCTCATCGACGGTCCACAGGTTGCCCAACTGATCGAACGCGAGTCCCTGCGGATTCCGCAGCCCCGTCGCGAGCACCTCGAGTTCAGAGCCGTCCGGATTGCACCGCAGGACGCCCCCCGTGTCGGGATAGCTGGCCGCGCGTCCCGGCGCAGAGACGTTGAAACCACAATCTCCGATTGTGAAATAAATCTTTCCGTCCGGCCCCAGGCATAAGCCGTGCAGATCGTGGCCGGGCAGGCCAATGTGGACGCTGAATCCGTGGAGGAGCGATTTTCGCTCATCCGCGTGGCCGTCATTGTTGAGGTCGCGGATCAACCACAGATCGGGAGCGCACGCGAACCAGACATTGGTTGCGCGCGTCAGGATGCCGCCCGCCGTACCGGTGAGGACGGTGCTGAAACCGTCTGTGAAGGTAATCGCTGACTCGGCCCGTCCATCGCTATTTCGATCTTCGAGGAGTCGGATGCGTTCGGACTCGACGGCCAGGTCGTGGTAGTCAAAGTGACCGTCGCCATTCAGGTCCCGGCGCATCCAAGCTGGTGCGGAAGTGTTTTTTGGCGCCAAAACTTTGGTCAAAAAGTTTGACCGGTCCGTCACGCTGCGAAAGGAAAGGTCCGCATCGAGCCAGTTGGTCTGCGAGCGGATGTCGATCGTCGACGTATTGCGTCGATGGTTTTCGGAGATCCAGAGGCGTCCCTTCGCATCCACGCTGAAGGCCGCCAGGTTCGTGATGATCGGTGCTTCGGCGAAAACTCCAACGTTGAATCCGGGCGCAACACGGTATGGGGCGGCGCCCCGGTCTGATTGAGGGTTGGTCGATGCACTCAATGCTAGAGTCGAGTCGTTGGGCGGCTGAGCGGGTGCTCCTGCGACGGGCGCGAATCGACAAAAGGATGCGAAAAGCACGGCCAGCGCGCGCGCAGTGCATCCACGAATTGCGACCCTTTCGGGGAGTTCGGCTTCGCCTAGCAGGCGCATCAGTGGAAGGACGCGGAATTCACGCATTGCGCGTGAAAATAACGCAGGCCGGACCGTATTCAAGAAGGAGAATGCAAATTGAACGCTTTGGTCTCTTCCGAAGCAGCGCGCGGCATCGTTAACTCTTCATGTCCGCTTGTGAGTTATGAATTCCAAAGCCGCCCGTTAAACATAGAAAACGATGCAGCAAGATGGAACGGCCCGTGTGATGGCCGGAGGAGCCCGGACCTTCGCGAGAGCCACAGTAGGATTTCTCTGCCTTTGAGGTCATGTCGCGCATTTCGCGGGATAAACTTTGGTTTTCGGATCAGGCGCGGCTGGCGCGACGGCACCTTTGAGGTTGGTATAGGCTTTGCTAACTCACACGTCTCAGGGAGAAGAAGGGTAAATTGGTTGTTGTTTGGTGCATAGGCAGGTAAAGTAGAGTTGCCCTGTTATTGGGTCATCAGGGCAACTCAATTTTTTTGCCGCCATTCCGGCCTTTGCCAAAGAATGGCGATGCCGCAGCCAAAATTGGTGGAGCGATACTCTTGTCGAGCCCTGGCACCATTTCCGGCAATGCAGTCAGAGCTCGACGGAATTCTCGCCCCTCGCAACTTGTTCGACATCGCTCATTGGAATCAGCAGGACAAAAAATCGGCTTTCAGAATGGGAAGGTCCGGTTAGAGTAGTTCCGAATGACGCGAGCGCCTGTTCCAATTCAGATCGATGACCCCATCAATGCAAAAGTCCTGGCCGTTTCGGAAGACAAAATTCAGGGGTTTCAGCGGGAACCTTTGCTCGAAATCTCGCGGCAATCCGACGTCGAATTCCCGGTTGTCATCGCGCGCATTCAAGCGATGCTCCGCGCAGGAACGATCCGGCGGGTTCGGCAGACGCTGATGGCCACAAACCTGGCGCCAGGAGCGCTGGTGGCGTGGCAGGTGCCTCACGGCAGAATCGATGCCGCGTTCGATTACATGTTCCAACAGGACCCGTTCTCGGGCCACGTTGTCGTCCGGTCGGCGGATCCTGCGACTCCTGGTTCGAGCTACAAACTTTGGACGACACTGAAAGTGCCGCAAGGGTATTCGATGAGGAAGCATTGCGAATTTCTGCTCTCGGAGACTGGCGGGGAGCACTACCGTCTCATGCCGGCCAGGCGGTTGTTTGCGCTCGGCGTGGGCCATATCCGGCGCCGCGGCTTGGCGGTCGGGAGCAAAGCGGAGATTCCTGCGGAGGTGATAGGCGTCGATGTCGTGCAATTGAACGAACTGGAATGGCGCGTCTTGATGGCTTTGAAGCGCGAGTTCGAACCGGAAGAAATCCGGGAAAATCCTTGGGAAGGCCGCGCCAACGAGGCCGGAGTGCCGTTGGAAACGTTTTGCCGCACGGCCGAGGAGCTGAATCGCCGTAAAGTGATTGGCCGCTTCTCAACGTTCCTGGAGCACGTGAAACCACTGGCGGAGGGACAGCGCGTGACGCGCTTCAACGCGCTGTTTCATTGGGCCGTTCCTCCGGGCCGCGAGATCGAAGCCGGGCGTGAAGTCGGCCGCCATCACATTCTGACCCATGCTTATTGGCGCGAGGGCGGCCCTGAATTTCGCAACGTGAACATCATGGCCGTGGCGCACGGGATGGATCGCGACCTCGTTCTCCGGCACAAGACGGCTATCGATGAGCATCTCCGGAGCGTGGGGATGCCCATCGGCTACACCAATGTGTTCTGGGGCGGCCGCAGTGAAATCAAACCCTCCGAGATCTCTCCCTTCGCGTATCGGGACTGGTGCGAGCGGGCGGGTCTTGATCCCGAATCCATGCGGGAAGAGAGGATGGCTGAGCCGGCCATGGCGTCGGCGAACTGAAACCAGCCGATTGGCTCGCGTTACGGATCAGACGCGCCAACAGCCCGCCCCTTTCCCTAACCATCTGCGCCCGCCACGGTTTTCTTAGACTTACAGAGGAGATCGTGGGATGGACCACACGCGGAAGGTTTGTGGTCCCGCCTTTAGGCGGCCCGAGCCGGCTAAAGCCGGGACTACAAACGCCGACCTGTCGTTCATCCAACGGTCTCGTCAATAGCTGGCCCATTATTAGCTGCCAGGTCGGTTGCTTCTCAGGTGAGAAGTAGCGGGTCTTGGTGATGAATCCGTGTCCGTGTGGTCGCCAAGATCCGTTTCCGGCCTTTCCTTCGATAAGACGCAATTTAACCATGAATCATCGCGAATTTCCGCGACTGCGGGGTCGTAGCAGCGGAGATAAACCGATCGGATGAACAATCGGCGGATCGGACTGGTCAAATCGGTGAGGCGCTCGGCATGACACTCGGCACTCGAATCAAAGTCGGCGGGCTCGTTGGAATGACGCTGGTGATGGGGCTCGCGACCGGTTTTTTGTTCTATGGGTGGTCTGAGAACAACCAAGACGCCAAACCGAAACCGATCCGCCGGTTGATCCGGGACCTGCGCAAGCAGGATTCAGCGTTCGATACGGCCTGCCAAGCACTCTGGACCAAGTTGCCCGGCTTTTTCACCGGGCGCTTCCGTTCCCTCGAACCGACACCCGCAGCGCATCTCAGGCGCTTTGCGGCCGAAGAGCTGCGGTATCGAGGACCGCAAGCTCAAACAGCGATTCCAGCGCTCATCGGTGCTTTGGGCGACGCGGACATTGACGTCCGAACAAGAGTGATTCAAGCCCTGAGAGAATTGGGGCCATTGGCTGACAAAGCAGTGCCAGACCTCATCCGATACTTCCAGAATCCAAAATACGCAGCGACGGGTTCCTTGGACGTTCAGGCACGCGGCGAAGCCGCGCTGGCGCTCGCCGCTATTGCCCCGGAAGATGTCCGTGTGATGACGCTTCTCCGCGAGTCCTTGAAGCTGAGGGAACCGTCGTACGCGCCTCCGGAAAACCAGATGCGCGGTTACGCCGTGCTCGGCCTGGAACGCGTTGCCAAGGCGAATGGCCAAACCGTCTCCCTCTTGATCTCGGTGTTGAGTGAATCCGGCGTCGAGTTTCGCCCGGCTTTGACGAATCGTTTCGCGGAAGCCGGGCTAAGCAACGAAGCAGCAAGCCAGGCCTACGCCAAAGCGGTGCAAGACTGGAACGCATCGGTCGATTTCAGCGCGCACGTCATTAACGCACTCGGCCGGATCGGCCCGGCGACTCCGGAGGTGATTCCGACGTTGATCGCCGCGCTCCGCAGTCACGAGGACACAATCCGGCTGAGCGCCGTGCGGGCATTGGGTGTCATCGGTCCTGATGCCGCCGCAGCGGTTCCGCCCTTGCTCGAACTGCTCAGGGCATCGCAACAGTTACAGGCTTCGTTGACCACGCCGGCATCGGACCCTCCGCGATGGACTCTCGCCCCGGTGGTCCCGGAGGAGTCAGGTGCTATGCCGGTCAGGGGGATTATGCTTCCGGATGGCGCGTCGTTGCCGCCAACGGCGCCGGCTCAACCCTCTTCTGCCAGCCTGCCGCCTAGTGTCCTCCTGCGATACGGACTCATCTCGTCCGGCCGTCTTCCGGAGGCCGGACGGATGTCCTCCCGCCTGGATCTACGTCGTGATGTTATCGAAACCATCGGCAAGATCGGGCCGCGCGCCAAGTCTGCCATTACCGGGTTAACCGCAGTCTGCGAGGACAAAGCCAATCCGTATCGCTTGGACGCCGCCATGGCACGCTGGCGGATTAACGCTCAGGACCAGGAGGCCAAAGCGGTTCTGGTCGATGGCTTGACGGCCGGAAAGGGCATTCGCCGGCGTGCGATTGAGCTCTTGAGTCAATTGGGTGTTCGGGCGCTGCCGGAATTAATCGTCGCTTTGGCGAATTCGGACTACGGCGTGCGCGTGACCGCAATCGAGTCGCTGGCGGCGATGGGTGCGGACGCTGAACCGGCCTTGTCTGATTTGCTGAAGGCGTTAGGGGACGAGAAATACATGGTTCGCAGAGCTGCAACGAACGCCCTTTCCAAGATTCAACGGAAACTCTTGGACACTGCGAAAGCCAAATGGACTCGAAAGTAGCCAACGGACGTTCATCGCCTATGGTTTGCATCGGCGCTCCAAGGTTCCGGCGACGTTTTAGGAGTGACGGCGTTCGCTCAATCGAGCAACCTTTCCAGCACTTTCATGAGAACCCACATTCTGAGCGCGTCCACCGGCTTCATCTCGCTTCAAATCGCTTTCAACGCTATGAACCTTCTCGGTGCTCCGCCGCATCCCGAGCAGCCATTCCTGAAGTCGGAGTTGATTTTTCCGCTGGAGCACTGGCACAACCACGCCTCCTGCATTGTGGAGGCTCCGAACGGGGATTTGCTGGTCTGCTGGTTCCATGGCTCCGGCGAACGGACCGCGGACGATGTGAAGATCGAAGGCGCGAGGAAGCGGAAAGGCAGCGATCAGTGGAGCCCGCGGTTTACCATGGCGGACACCCCGGATTATCCGGATACGAACTGCACCATGTTCATCGACCCGTCCGGCAAGCTGTGGCTGCTGTGGCCGACCATCTTAGCCAACGAATGGCACACCGCGCTGATGAAATACCGGATTTCCTCGGATTATACCGGCGACGGCCCGCCGAAGTGGTCCGTGAGTGAAGTCCTCCACATCACGCCCGGCAAGGAGTTTGAAGCGGGCGTGCGAAGCTACGTGGACGACGCTCAGCGAAGGTTGAAGAACGGAAGCTACGGCGAAGATTTGCAGAGGCGCGCTCAAGCTTATCTCGAACAAATGTGGTCAAATTCGACGAATAAACTCTATCGGCGGCTCGGGTGGATGACGCGGGCACATCCATTCGTCTTGGACGGCGCTCGTTTGATTGTGCCGCTTTATTCGGATGGCTTTTCCTTTTCGCTGATGGCGATCACCGACGACTGGGGGAAAACTTGGCGCACGAGCACGCCGTTGGTAGGGGCAGGCAACATTCAGCCTAGCATCGCGCGGAGGAAGAACGGTTCGCTCTTCACGTTGATGCGGGATAACGGCCCGCCTCCCAAACGCCTGCACCAAAGCGCATCGCGGGATCGAGGCGAGACCTGGAGCGCGGTGACGGACAGCGATCTCCCCAATCCAGGCTCGGGCGCGGAGATCATTTCACTCAAGGACGGGCGCTGGCTCTTGATCAGCAACGACACCGAGCGCGGGCGAAACAGTCTGGCCGTTCAGATTTCCGACGACGAGGCCAAAACTTGGAGATGGAAGCGCCACCTGGAGTTCGATCCTCCGGGACCTGAAGCAGGCCAGTTCCATTATCCGAGCGTTACCCAGGCAAATGATGGGACATTCCATGCGAGCTACAGTTACCACCTGAACAAGGCGGATGTGGGCAAAGACCGCGATGATCTCCCGGCGCGCAAGGCGATCAAACACGCTCATTTCAATGAAGCTTGGGTGCGGCAAGGAGAGGAAGTGAAGTGACGTCCGCAGAGCTCCGTCAGCGTGTCTCGCAAGTGTAGATCAGGCATCTTGTCCGCCGCCGAGCCTGTTTCGAGTTTTCAGAAGGGAGGCCAGCGGATAGGGCGCGTCCAATTCGCGTCTATTGAGAAGTCCGTGAGATAGACGACAGCCCGGCGTTCGTAGTCCCGGCTTTAGCCGGTCCGGTCCGCCTAAAGGCGGGACTACAAACCTTCTCCGTGTAGTCCATCCCACGGTCCCTCAGTATGAGCCGTTGCCCACCTGAAGAACTGCGGAGAGTTTCCTCGCTCCTCTCCTGCGACAAAATGGAGTTACTTTGATTTGCATCAAAGTTAGTCCGGGAGTTCTTGAGCTTTAATTGGCCTAATGAAGGGAAAGGCCAAAAACCTTCCATCGCAAGCAACCCTGCTTCAGCTCGCCAGGATCGCTCAACTTCAGCGCCTGCGACCCCAGAGAGCCGCGAACTCCTCCTCGTCAAGTCCGCGTTCAGCGTTGGGATGGGCGCGATCTGCTGCGTCCCTGACTTCTTCCGATCTCACCTTGGATTAGCCCTCCATGACAACTCAACCCGAGAAGGAAACTCTCGCCGGACTGATACGGGATTCCCTTAAAGCTGTTAAGTATCCCCCTTATTCGCGGGACATCGTTTCGTTTGGGGTAGTGAAGCAGATCGCGGTCGCAGATCGAGTTGCCCTGGTCGAGTTGGAGGTGAACTCCGCCAGAGCTGAGACCGCTTTCCAGATCCAGGCCAGTGCTGAGAAAGCGATCCGAGCGCTGCCGCAATTGGAAGGCATCGCCTTGAAAATCGAAGTGGCTAGAGCGCAGGAAACCAAGCGCAACCCTGCTCGCAACGGCGAGGAGCCACCCCTGAGTCCATTGCAGGATGGAGCGCAGCCGGCGGATGCAGTCTTCGATCCCGATCCCTTGATTGAAGCCACGATTCGACCCGACCTCGCCCCGGACGCAGGATATGGTGAAGCCGGACCGCCGCCCCTGGACGGGCCAATGGGAGATCAGACGTCCACTCGATGGCAGGGACGAATGCCCGTCTTTCAATGGGAGATCGATCCCGCCAGGCCTGAGACTCAGGAATACGGCGAAGCGGAGGTGGAACGGCGGGGATGGATTTTCCGGATGTGGTGGCAAATCCATGCCGCAGGTCTGGTGTACGCATCGATCTCGGTGATTTGCGAAGAGGAAGAGGAACGTCCTCAGGAGCGACGGCACCCAATTGGCCGTAATGTGGCCGTGAATCTGGTTTATGATCTGCAGCGCGAAGGCGTCGTCGCCATCTACGGCACGGCGCGGGATTTTCGACCTTTTGTTGAGGTGTTCATTGACGGGTTCTTCAGCCGCCAGGCTGTGACTGCCCAATCCGAAACTCAACATCCAAAATCTGAGATCGATCTGAGCCTCCACGCTCCGGGCCCTGCGGGTTCTGAAGACGCGAGGGAAGAATCGGTTCTGGGTAGCACAGGCTACAAGCCTGTGCCGTCCGGCGACTCGCCGGACGGACCTGGAGGGGCACCCCGAACCTATCCCGACGCTCGTTTTTCTGGAGGCCCCACTCCCGTTCCGGTCGGCGAGTCGCCGACCGAGGCACGCGAGTCGCCCGCGCCACCCATTTCTTGGACACGCTTTAAGGAGAACAAACCATGAGCAAAAACGGCAATGGCAACGGTTCACGCTGGTTTCGCGTCCTCGATGAGCCGCGCGACTGGGAAGACTTCTACCGCAAACGCTGGACGTACGATCGGTCCGTGCGCACCGGCCATGGCGTGAACTGCTCCATGGCGTGCAGTTGGGAGGTCTTTGTCAAAGACGGAATCATCTGCTGGGAACTCCAGAAGACGGATTATCCGCAAATCGACCCCGACATTCCCAACGTTGAACCGCGCGGCTGCCAGCGGGGCGTGACCGCTTCGTGGTACCCTTACAGCCCGCTGCGGCCGAAGTATCCTTACATCCGCAGGGTACTGTGGGATTACTACCAGGAGGAACGACAACGAGGCAAAGACCCCGTTGAGGCGTGGGCCAGCATCGTGGAAGACGAGCAGCGATCCAAGCAGTACAAGTCCGCGCGCGGCAAAGCGGGATGGAAGAGAGTGAGCTGGGACGAAGCGGTGGAGTTGGTCGCCGGGGCGCAAATTTACACGATCAAGAAATACGGCCCCGACCACGTCGCCAACTTCGCGCCCATTCCGGCGATGAGCTTGTTGAGCTTCATCTCGGGCCACCGGTATAACAACCTGCTGGGGGGCATCTACTGCAGCTATTACGAGTGGTACCACGACCTGCCGCACGTCTCGTCTTCCATGTTCGGCGACCAGACGGAGAATTGCGAAAGCTCCGACTGGTATCATGGCACGTACTGGATCGTGGCCGGTTCCAATTTGAACATGACCCGGACGGCCGATTGCCACTTCCTTCCGGAAGCAAAATACCGCGGCAGCAAGATCGTGGTGGTTTCGCCCAACTATTCCGACGTGGCGAAGTATTCCGACCTCTGGGTGCCCGTGGTTCCCGGCAGCGACGGCGCTTACTTCATGGCGTGCATTCATGTCATCCTGAAAGAATTCTACGTTGACAAGGAAACGTCTTACTTCACCGATTATGTGAAGCGGTACACCAACCTGCCCTTCCTGGTCGTGCTGGACCCGGATGGGAAGAAGTACCAAATGGGGCGGTTCCTCCGGGCGTCCGACCTCGCGGACTACGCCAAGGAAGAGAACGCCGACTGGAAGCTCATCATGACCGATGGCGGCGGGAAGTTGCATGTTCCCACGGGTTCCATCGGCTTCCGCTGGGAAAAGGAGCCGACCGGAAATTGGAACCTGCAACTCAAGAACGCCGTCACCAAAGAGGACTTCGATCCGCTGCTGACGCTGTTCGGGAAAGATCACCAGAAGGCGATGGTTTCCTTCAGCGACTTCACGGACACGTTCAGCATTTACATGGGACGGACGAAAGGGAAAGGGCAGAAGGCGAAAGAAATCTTGCGCGAGGTCCCGGCGCGGGAGATCACCACGAAAGACGGCAAGGAATTGCTGGTGACGACGGCGTTCGATCTGCTCATGGCGCAGGCCGGCGTCTCGCGGGGTTTGGGCGGCGACTACCCGTGCGATTACAACGACCCGAAACCCTACACGCCGGCCTGGCAGGAAGCGCAAACAGGAGTCAGCCGCGACTTGGCCATTCAGGTGGGGCGGGAGTTTGCCGAGAATGCCGAGAAGACGCGGGGCAAGTCCTTGTTCATAACCGGCCCGGGACTCCAGCACTGGTATCATGGCGCGTCCTTGTACTACCGCAACGAAGCGGTGATGCTGGCTCTCTGCGGCTGCAACGGCGTCAATGGCGGCAACTTCAACCATTACGTCGGCACCCAGCACACGCGTTTGAACGCCGCGTTTGTGAACCTCAGCGGCGCCCTCGACTGGTCCAGGCCCCCTCGGCTCATGAACACCACCTCGTTGTGGTACTTCCACACCGGCCAGTGGCGCTATGACGGCATGCCGCTGGACACCCAGTGGGCCACGGGCGCGAACAAGCTGCCGCAGTACAATCACGCCGCCGACATGAACGCCCTGGCCGGCAGGCTCGGCTGGCTACCGTTCTTCCCGAATGTGGACAAGAAGAATCACCTGCATCTGTAACAGGAAGCCATCAAGGCGGGCTGCAAGACCGACGAAGAGGTCAAGCAATGGGTGCTGCAGCAGTTCAAAACGGGCAAGTTGAATTTCGCGCTGCACGACGTGGACGCGCCGGAAAACCAGCTCAAGGTGCTGACCGTTTATCGCGGCAACCTCATCGGCACGAGCATGCGCGGGCACGAACTGACCCTGAATCACTTCCTGGGCACGCACCATAATTCACTGTGGGAAGAGGAGCCGGCCAAGGGGATGGTGAAGGAGATCAAGTGGCACGAAGCCTCGCCCGTAGGCAAGTTGGACCTCTTCGTGAACCTCAACATCCGGATGGATTCCAGCGCCAACTACGCCGACGTGGTGTTGCCCGCCGCCTTCTGGTACGAGAAATACGACGTGACGTTCGGCGACATGCATACGTTCGTGCATCCGCTGACTCCCGCCACCGATCCGCCTTGGGAGGCGAAACACGATTGGGACGCCTTCGTGACCATCGCGCGGAAGTTCTCTGAGCTGGCGAAGAAACATTTCCCCAAGCCGGTCAAGGACGTTGTGTTCAACGCGCTCTGGAT
>JACQWK010000481.1 GCA_016209525.1 Verrucomicrobiota bacterium | reverse complement strand
GCTTTGAAGGCACCTGTGTATCGTTTCCGTTTAGTTTTTCTCATAGTTCTGCTGATCTCTCACATCCAGCAGAACCTGAAAAATCTAACTTAGAGACTGGTCCGAATTTTGGGGTCCATTTCTCGGCTACTCGTTCGATCCCGACTACCGAAACATCAACGACCTCCCGGCGATTATTCAGACAAACTTCGCGCGGCGGATTCGAGGGATACTGCTGTACGACGAGACGATCATCGATCAGACAAGTTGGTCGCAACTCGTGAATGTTTACACGGCTATCGCGGCTGCGGAAGGTCTTCTGCCAGTTCCGAGCTCCCATCAAAACGAATTCTCAATCCTGCCCGTTGCGTTTGACATTCGAAACAGGTGGGCATCTGAAGCCGAAGCTTATCGTTGGGTAATTACCAACTATCCTGCTCTGACGGTGAATCGCCCGTTGGCACACCAACACCCCAGTTGTTTGCGAGAGCGCGACTACTACGTCACTCACCAAATTCTGCCGATTTTCTATTGGGACACGATGCCGTCTTGGCTTCACGCAGTGTTCGAGAATGCGATCAGAAGCACTGGCCCAAACCAGATCGTAGTGGGCTTATGGAACATACCGACCTGGAACGTGTCGGGATTTGAAGAGCGGGGCAAGCCTGCCGGAATTCAAAATGAGCATGAGTTAGTCAGGTTGTTGTCGCATTACGGAAAGGGCCTCGTAACGACAGCCGAGCGGGGCGTTGCAAATTTGAGTTATCAATCCGGGATGATGATGACAACTAACACATGGAGATATCAGCCCCGTTCTCAACCTCAAGCATCGCTCGATAGTTCAAAAGTGTACGTGACCTTCGTGATCTCGGACGGTGATAACGTAGGCTACATCCAGTGGTTCGATCTGCTCACGTCCGCCCGATGGTGGGACGATGTTGCTCGAGGATCGGTGCGCATCAACTGGACGCTCACGCCGTCTCTTTCCAAGATGATGCCCGGAGTGATGAGTTATCTCTTCAAAACCACAACGACGAACGACTCTTTCATCACTTCAGACGCCGGATACGGCTACATGTTGCCCCGGCTGTTTGGAAACGCCTACCTCAATCGAGAAGAAATCCAACGCGACTGGTACGGAAAAACGGCAGGACTCGCCGCTGCTGTGGACATGAAGTCCCTGCATTTCCTTTACGACTACGACTACGAATCCTCAGGTCCGCTCGATTCAGCGGCGGTGCGCGAGCTGAATTATTTGGTGCAGGAGTTCCGACCCCGTGCGCAATTGAAGAGCTTGGTCTTGGACTATGGTCTGCGGAATGGAGTGAACAGTAGCAACGCTGATTTCATGGTCGGTGGGATTCCATGCTTCCAATCTTTGACTTGGGGAGGAGTAGCGTCTGATGACGATTTCATCTCCCAAATCATAACAAACACGCCACCGCATCGCCCGGCATTCATGCAGGTCTTTTGCGAGAATTGGCGTTTCACTCCCACGAGAATCAGTTCTATCGCCGCGAGACTCGGCGCGCAGTACACTGTAATCGATGCTGAAACGCTCGGGGACTTGTATGTCCAGAGTGGTCAATGTGGGAATCCGGGAATTCTCGGTGTTTCATGTCTTGCCGCGGGAACCTACTTGAGAACGGGAGAGTATTTACTTTCACCTTCGGCGAACTGCTTTGCCGTGTTGCAAGGCGACGGCAACCTGGTTGTTTACAAGGGCTCCGGGCCTTTAAACAACCTGGGTTACGGGTGGGGCACGGGTGCTCACGGGAACGGCGCATATTTTGCAATCATGCAAGCCGACGGGAACTTCTGTGTTTACCGCGGCACCGGGCCGACCGATAACCACGGGCTCGTCTGGCAGTCAGGAACCGGTGGTGCGTCAGGAAATTTTTTCCTTTCGCTTCAAGATGACTGGAATCTAGTCGTCCACCGCGGCACGGGTCTGACGAACACCCAGGGCGTTATGTGGCAGAGCGGTGTCACCAATACGCCGCCGAACACTGCGATAACGAACCCACCGAACGGGGCTGTCTTTGATCAACCAGCAACCATTCTTCTCGCAGCGGCTGCCAGTGATTCTGTGTCCGGGGAAATTTCACGAGTCGAGTTTTACCAGAATTCGAGGTGGTTAGGAGCGTCGTCCAACGCTCCTTTTTCGTTCCTCTGGACGAATGTGCTGGGAGGTGTTCACCGGTTAAATGCAAAAGCGTACGACCAAGAAGGGGTCCCTCAACTCTCTGCAGCCGTGACTGTGACGATCCGACCGAAACTGAGCGTCGCGGTGGGTGAAAACCAAGTTGAGTTATCATGGGCAAATGCAGGATTCATGTTACAGAAAAAAAGCGCTCTGGTCTCTGGTGATTGGCAGAACGTTCTTGGCACAGATGGCACGAATACTCATCGAGCGCCCGCAACCAATGGCACGATTTTCTTTCGCTTGGTGAAGCCGTAATGAAGTCCGGCCGAACCTGACAACAGGTTTCACGCCAGGCGCTCCTTGATCGCAGCAAGAATCTCCGCCACCACTTGCCCCTTCGGCTTCGCACCAACGTTGCCTTTGCCGTGGAGGCGGACGCTGACGGCGTGGGCGGCCATGTCGCGGGCGCCGATGACCAGCATTGTGTGGACCTTCGCTTGCTCGGCGTTGGCGATCTTGGCTTTGATCGGGTCGGTGCCATAATCACCAGACGCGCGAACCATGTTGTCGCGCAGTTCGGCGACTGTGGATTTGGCGTAGTCCACGAGCGGGGGGTCATCGCCGATGGTCAGAACGCGGACCTGTTCGGGCGCGAGCCAGAGGGGGAAGTTGCCGGCGTAATGTTCAATGAGGAAGCCGATGAAACGTTCGTGCGTGCCGAGCGGGGCGCGATGGATGCAGAGCGGAGTTTTGTCGGTGTTGTCGCGGTCGCGATACACAAGGCCAAAGCGCTTGGGCACGGCGAAATCGACCTGGTTGGTGGCGATGCTGAATTCGCGGCCAATCGCGCTCCAGACTTGCACGTCGATCTTCGGGCCGTAAAACGCGGCTTCGTTCGGAACCTCGACGTAATTGATGCCGCTGCTCTTGAGGACGTCGCGGACCATGTTCTCCGTCTGAATCCAAAGCTCGGGTTCATTGACAAATTTCTCGCCAAGCCGTTTCGGGTCGTGCGTGCTGAAGCGCATGACGTATTTCTCCAGGCCAAAGATTTTGAAATACTTCAGATAAAGCTCGTTCACCGCGTTGAACTCCTCGGTGAATTTCTCCGGCTGACAGTAGATGTGCGCGTCGTTCATGTTGAGCGAGCGGACGCGCATGAGGCCGAAGAGTTCGCCCGATTGCTCGTAGCGGTAGTTCGTGCCGTATTCGGCCAGGCGCAACGGCAAGTCGCGGTAGCTGCGCGGCTCCGCCGCAAAGATGCGGTGGTGATGCGGGCAGTTCATGGCTTTGAGGTAGTAGCGTTCAATCGGGGGGAGCATTGCTTCCGCCTTGTCCTTCATTGACAGCCGACCCAGGTCAACCAAGAAGCGCTCCATGGCGCAGTTAACAGCTTCCTTCGCCTTGTCACTCGGAAGGGAGGCCAGGTACTCGCGACTTTCATCACTGAGCTCCGTGCCGGGTGTGCGTTTCTCACGAAGTTCGTTGTAATGCTCAATGAGCCAGCTTTCCTCTTCATCCAATTCGATATCCTGCTTCGCGCTGGCCGCTTGTTGGTAGATTCGTTCGGCGCCTGCAAATTCCCCAGTCAGCTGTTTCTCGCGGAACTCCATCGGTGGAAACATCGACTCCGCATAAAGCTTCGGCAAATGCCCGCTTGTCAGATACATCTTCTCCTTCGCAATGTGCGGCGTCTTCACCCGCACGTAACCGGCGGCGAACTCGGTTTCCTTGGCCAGTCTCTCCAATTCCTCGACAATGGCCGCGCCCTTCGGCAGCCAAAGCGGCAGGCCGGGGCCGACGAATTCGGTGTCGATGGCGAACAAGCCCATCTCCTGCCCGATCTTGCGGTGGTCGCGCTTCTTGGCTTCCTCGACCATGGTGAAGTAGGCCTCCAGCTCGGTCTTGTTCTTGAACGCCGTACCGTAAATGCGCTGGAGCTGAGGATTCTTCTCGTCGCCTTTGTAGTAGGCGCTGGCCACGCTCGTCAGACGAAACGCGCCGATGTTGCCGGTGCGCATCACGTGCGGCCCGGCGCAGAGATCGATGAAGTCGCCGTTCTTGAAATAGGAGATCGGCTCGCCTTCGGGAATGTCCTCGAGGTTGCCGATCTTGAACTTGCTCGGCGCGGGCCGTTCCCTCAGTCCGCCCAGGCGTCCGCTTTGCGCGTCTTTCATCGCCTGCTCGCGCGTGACAACGATTTTCTCGAAGACGCGGTTGGCTTTGATCTCTCTCTTCATCTCTTCCTCGATCTTGGGAAAATCTTCGGGCGAGATGCGGTGCTGGAGATCGACGTCGTAGTAAAAGCCGTTTTCGACGGGCGGGCCCGCGGCGAATTGGGCGTCGGGCCACAACCGCAAGATGGCCGTGGCCATGACGTGAGCGCAGGAGTGCCGGATGCGCTCCAGTTCGGTCATCTTGGCGCGTTCGTCGAGAGTTTTGCGTTCAGCCTGGTGTTTATCTGATTCCATAAAATTTATTTAACCACGGATGGACACGGATGGACACGGATAAGAATTCACAAGACCACTCGCTCCCACTCTAATTTGGGGTGCTTGAAGTTCAGGATCAAGCCGACGCGGAGCTTGGTGATTCGGAGGTAGTTCATCATCTGGCCACGTTCGTGGTCGGTGATCCGGTCGATGACTTTGGTGTCCACAATGACCTGTTCGAAGGCGATGAGGTCGGGGATGAACAGGCCAACCGTATGGCCCTTGTAAAGCACATCGAACTGACGCTGCTGCTCGAAGGCGATCTGGCGCAAGCCAAACTCAACAACTAACGCATTTTCGTAGCATTTCTCATGGAGCCCGCGGCCCAAGCCGTTCAAGACTTCGAAAGCACAACCGAGGATCTCGTGCGTCTCCTGCCTGAGGAGTAACTTGTCCGGCTCGTGTCTGGTCGGTTCTGACTCTTTATCCGTGTTCATCCGTGTTCATCCGTGGTTGAAATCAATTCGAGGCAAACAAAAACGCCTCGAACTGGGAAGTGCGAGGCGTTGGCGTTCACGCTGTGCGCGAACGCCTAGAAAGTCGTCGTTGTCTCGTTTCGGACTACTAACATTCGCGGGCAAGCTAGGGAACGGAGCGTGCTTTGGCAAACAGAAATCGACGAGTTGCCTCGCTCCGGGCGCATCTTGACACTGCCACCGAATGGTAGGGACGCCGGGCTTCCGGCGTCCCCG
>JACQWK010000036.1 GCA_016209525.1 Verrucomicrobiota bacterium | reverse complement strand
TGGACGGCGACGATTTATCCGGGACCGAGGAAGAACTTCGTTTTCAACGCCGCCACCATATGTTGGGCGCAGGCTATGTCGTCTCCGCCGGGCCACACGCTGCCGTGGTCGCTTTGGAGCCGTCCCCACGGCCCGGACGAACGCGTGCAACGGATCACTCAGAATCTGTTGCAGCGGGCGATTGGCCGATGAGTAACTCGGAGGAAGCAGCCGTGATGACCTCTTGAACCTGGTGGGCTAATCAACCGCCGGATTCAGGCCCAACGGTTCGCACGGGACGGCAGCCTTCGCTGACGAATCGGCTGGGAGTTGAGCCTCAGATCGGCTATGTCGAGTGGCAGAATTCGATGAATCGAGGTGCCCTATCATTCGTGTGGCAAATCGTTTTTTCTGGCCTGCTTCTTTTTAGTGGGCTGGAGCAAATCGAGGCCGCCGAATCACGCGCTTTGGACGGAGAATTCTGGAAGAAGCAAGCACTCGAACAGATTGCTCCGTATTGGCAGCGGCATGCTCCAGACCTGAAAAACGGCGCCTTCTACACTGCGCTTTCCCGCCGCTGGGAACCGTCACCGCCTTCGGACAAATATCCGGCGATGATCAGTCGGCAAGTGTTCGGGTTCTGTGCTGCTTATCTTCTGTCGGGTGAGGAGCAGTATTTGGAGGCTGCCCGTGTCGGTGCTGAATATTTGTTGGAACGTGCGTGGGACAGTCGCTACGGGGGCTGGTTCGACGTGCTCACCGAATCAGGGCAGCCAAAGGTCACTTCCAAAACGGTGCCCTTGCAGCTCTACACCGATGTCGGGCTCACTCTCTACTTTTTTGTCACAGGCGAGGAGAAAGTGCTGGCACGAGTCAAAGAATCTGTTGGCCTTCGGAAGAGCCGAGCCAAAGACGCCCAGTTCCGCGGGTATTTTCAGGCGCTTCAGAACGATCTCAGTGTCCAGGACGATTCGAAGAGCAAGCATAGCCATTACGGGTATGCCAGTTCGCTGCTGGTCCCATTGTTTCTCGCGACGCGCGACGCCGAAGTTCTGCGGTTCGCCGAGGAACTGCTCCAGATCACGCGGCAGCGATTGGTCGATCGCGAGCAGGGCTGGGTCAGAGGGTTCCCATCCGCTCTGAATCGGACATGGAATCTGGCTCTCGGCTCGGCGGTCAAAGAGTTGGTATCCCCCGGGGCTCAATTGACGGCCGCGCTCGTGTTCCTGCGCGTCGGCGAGATCACAAATAGCGACGTTTATCGCTATGAAGGGAGGAGGCTGGCCGAGCAAGTTATCCAGGCGGCATGGGATCCCGCGCGAGGCGGTTGGCACGATGTCATTGAACGCGCCCCGCCCTATTCTCTTCCGGAACCACAGCGGGTCTCATGGTGGGTCCAATGCTACGGCTCCTTCGTGCAGCTTCATCTCTATCACCTCACTCGGGAGAACCGTTATTTGGAACAATTCACCAAAATGGCGTCCTTCTGGAACGAGCATTTTCTCGACAAAGAATTTGGCGGGGTTTTTCGAACCGTCACTCCGGCCGGAACGCCTGTGGACACCGAGAAAGCGGTGGTGTGGAAGGCGTCCTATCACGAGATGGAATTCGGCCTGTTGAATTACCTCTACCTCAACCTCTATGTGAATCGCAAACCGGCGGAACTGCACTTCCATTTGCGCAACGCCGGAGCCGGGCAGAAGCATTATGTCTCGCTGCTTGAGGACGCCGCGATACGAATCGCTGCGGTCACCGTGAATGGAAAACCTTGGTCCGATTACGATGCCCGGGAGCGGTCGGTGACGATGCCTGAGGGCGACGCAGCCATTGTCGTGACACTGAGCGCACCTTGATTATCGCCTGTGGGTCCAGAGGTGGCTGTTGCTCAGACGAATTGGACCGCGCTGGCGCAGTTGCCGCGTTGACTGAGGTCGGATGCAAAGCAACAGGCTGTCCTTGAACGCAACGCTTTCCATTTTCACCAAAGGGCCAGCCGATGTTCTGGACCATACAACTTCTGAAATCGCAATTGGAACAAAGCTGGGAATTGACGCCACGCGCAAACTCGCGGGTGAAGGATTCAAAAGGCCGTGGCCGGCGTTAATCCGAATGGATGAAGCCGTGAAACAAAAGATTGACCATCTCTTCAACCGCTGATGAACGGCACAGAACCAATCCTCTCCGTCGCTTTCTTCCGCACGGCTTCCGGCAACGAACCGGTGCGCGAATGGCTCAAGTCCCTGCCGCACGCAGAACGCCGCAAGAAGATTTGGAACTGGCGAAGACCCGCCTGCGTCTGCTACAGTGACGCCATGAAACAAGAGCACCTCGGTTCTGAGTTCGACGACTTCCTCAAACAGGACGGTCTGCTCGCCGGGTGCGAAGCGGGCGCGCTCAAGCGCGTCGTCGTCTGGCAAATTGAGCGCGAGATGAAACGCCGCAAAATTTCCCGCGGCAAGCTCGCCAGCCGCATGAAAACCAACCGCGCGACACTCGACCGCCTGTTTGCCCAAAACGAATCTTCCGTGACGCTACAACTTTTGGAGCAAGCTGCGCTCGCCCTGGGCCGCAAGCTCAAGGTTGAACTCGCATAAGAAACGCTGGTGGTAGCGCGGGCGGCTCGCCTGCATTCCCCTCGTCCATCGGATGGGAGGGTGTGACCGTCGGTCAGGTGAGGGCCACGCGCAAGCTCGCCGATGAAGGATTCAAAAAAACCCGGCCTCCGTTAATCCGAATGAGGGAAGAAGTCCGCCGAAAAATTGACGCCCTGTTCAAAACCAATCCGTAGCAGCCGACGTGAGGAGGCTCGAAATAACCACGAATGAACGCCAATGAACACGAATCCAAACGCAGCAACAGACGCGACCGGCGCGTTGCCGCCAAGGGCTGAAAGCCCGACAGACAATAGCCCAGGGCAAACGCAGTGCCGCCGTGGGTCAACGAACCAACAAACCGAACAAGCCCTGTAGGGGCGACACAGTCTGATTCAATCGCCAACAATCGCATCAGGATGGGGAGCGCCCACGAGAGGCGCCGACTCATCCGCGGGTTCGTCTCCGAGCTCGACGACCGCGACCCGTTGCTTGAGATCGAATCGAATTGTGAGGATGTCGCCAGGTTCGCCGCCACGCCGACGGAAGAATGGTCCCAATCCCCACGCAGAAGTGTCCTTTGCTACCAAGTTGCCGACCTCTACTGCGTCGGCGGTCTTAAGAGTGAAGCGCCCCTGAACATATTGGCGGATTCCGGCAGGAACGCTGACGATACCATTCGACAGGACCGACTTGGACAAGCGGTAACTGACTTCAATTCCTCCGTCATTTTTCCAGCCGTAGTCCAGCACGAGCTTCGACTTTGAACGCCGCGTTGCCAACGACTCCGCCAGACCGGGCGGCACAGCAGAGCCGCGAAGGCCATAGACGCCTTGAGCGAACCGTTCAATCACGGGCGAATAGGTGAGATGAATGTAAAACGTGTCACGCTTCAGGCCGCGTGCTGTGCAGAGGTCTTCGAGGCGCTGTCGCTCCAATACCGGCCCATGCTCTTTCAGGACGCCGGCCAAGGTGCGTTCAGTGTCGGCGAGTGTCTTTTCCCAATCGCGGGGCGGATCAGCAACAACGATGTTTTCCTCAACACGGCAACCGGGCAGTCGCCGACACAGCGCCAACAAGACCCTCTGAGGTGGAGCGAATCCCTCCCGGCGATGGTTTCGCGAGACTCCGACACGCAGTTCGGAAACTGGAATTCGCGCCGCGACTGAAAGCACTTTGTCGATTTGAGTCAGCAGCGAGTTCCGACCGACCGACGTTAGCCAGAACCACCCGGACGCCTCATCAAGCCACTCAAAGTCGTCTTGGGTCATCAAGACTTTTCCAGCGAATCCAACATCAAACGAAGTCCCCTTGGACTGGCGCACTTGGGCTGTCACGTCTTCGATGGTTGTGACGCCCCAGTGAGAAATTGACTTTCGCGCCGCCTGCAGGATGTCCGTTGCAAGTCCGGCGGAGCCTGGCGCCAGTGCGTAAGTTTTCTGATACCCCGTTTCGAGGACAAATGGGCAAGTGCGACCAAGGACCTCTGCCGCCCGTTGTATGCTTTCCAATTGGAATGGCGCTTCCGTGAGTCCTGCGGTCGCGAGTTTTGCCTCAAGCTCAACGACAGAGGCCGGGAGCGATTCGCCGATGAACTTCAGAGTCCGGTCCAGCACTGGCAGGAACGCTTTCCGTGCTTTGAGGTATTCGAGGTGCCGGTCACAAATCTGTCTCACGCGTTCACGCGTAAGTCTGTATTCACTGCCCACCGCCTCAAGCGTCCGGGTTCCCCGACCATCCCAACCGAGGTATTTCAGGACAAGCTCGCGGTTTCGCGGGTTCCGCTCATGTGCGAGCAGTCCGGCGAGTTCCTCCTCCAAAGTCACGCGCGAGATTTGCCGCAACTGGTCATGCAGTTCTTCCAACCGTCGCGCGAGCAAAACGGGGCTGATGGGGCAATGCGATGAACTCGACAACCGCTCGACAATCTCTTTCAAGTTTTCACCAGGCACCCCAAGCAATTGAAGTGACGAACCAAGCCGCGGGTCGGTCGCCTGGATTTCTCCGGCGTGCTTAAGTCTGAGAAGGCGATGTGAGGCAGTGGTGACTTCCGGTGTTGGCTTGTGGAGGCAGGGCAAATGGGCCTCAAGCGTTGTGAGCAAATCGACGAGACACTTTACACCGAAACTCGGGAAGTTTAGCACATCGAGGATTGATAGCGTGGCTAGTTGCTCCGCTGTTTTTGCGCAGTCGGCGCTTTTGAGGCAGTTGAACGTGCGAGGCTCAAGTTGGAGGATGAGCGGACCAGGCTGGCCTTGGATTTGAGGCAATCGAATCTTGGCGAAGCGCGCCCGCAAGGCATTTTGCTGCGATACCAGATGCTTCAGGACGGCGTCCGCCAGTTTCCGGCAGGTTTTCTCGCCGAACCGCTCCCATGCCGACTCGTCCAAGTCACACAATAGGTCCCCGCTTCCGATGCGCCCATCTGGTATCGGCACTGCGAGCAATGGACGCAGAGTTTCCGGGGCGAGCCTCTGGCCCCGCCGTGGATACCTCGAAATGCCGACCTCGAAGACGATTTCGGTCTCCGCTGGCACTCCTTGTTTGCTCGATGGCATTGCGGCACCGAATTCAAATTCAGCTTGGTTCGGATCTGGGCGATACCGACGTCTTCTCATGCTGGCCCAAGCTTGGGCATACGCTCAGGAATACAGCAAAGCGCCCTTGCGGGCTATCCGATTTAGCGTGTCGCGAATTTCCACAATCGGGTCCGTGAGATCGTAAAACTCGCCGTGAGCGACCATCTCCTGGGCAAGGGCGATGGAGTATTCGGAGAAGGCGACCTCGTAAGACAAGCGCTTGAACGTCGGGTCTTCGATTGAGCTGGAACCACGGGCGGCTTTGATTTGAGGATGGTCGAGGTTGATGTAGATGGTTCGCTCAGGCGCAAAGTAATCAGCTCTCTGAGACTCGGCACCCATTGGCTTGAACTTCACTTGGAAGCCACCTTTTGACCGTCGTCTTGCATCGGTGCCGCCCGCAGGCTGGCCTTTCTTTTCCGCATCGGGAGGCCCCTCCAGAACCGGAGGCTTCGGCGGCGGAGCCGGAGGGATGACGTCCGGCGGCTCCGGAGCACGCGGCTTTGACTCGATGTCGATCAGCACCTTGTCCGTCGGAGGAAGGGGCACTGCTGGCAAGTCGGTGCCCAGCAAGAGATCGTCGTCTGAGTCGCCACCGTGGCCCTGCGTCTTGAAGGCGTCGCCGCCGCCCGGCGCTTTGGCTCTCGCTCTCGTGACACGTTGTCGGAAGCCATCGAAGTCTTCGTTAATCACGCGCGCGATTTCTGAGGCATGTTCCGCAAGCTTCCGCTCTTCGTCCTCGGCTCTTCGCTTCCGGTCGGCATCGCACAACTTGCGACGGACGAATTCGACTTTGCTGCCGATGAAGGCGTGAATGGCTCGGACCAACTCACTGTCCGGATTGAGCCTCATTGAGCGGCTGACATCAAACGCCGCGATTGGTGACCTGTCCTCGTCAAGCTTGGGAACGTCAATCTCGCCGAAAATGTAATGGGACATCTCGCGGCCTTCACTCCCGCCCAGCGTCGTTTCATGCCACACTCCCTTGGAATAAACCGAAATGCCTCTGAGGTCTTCATCGAGCGGTGTCTTCGACACCTTGACCACAAGCTCTACGTCACCCAGTAGCTCAAGTGTGTTCCCTTCAGCCGAAAATCGCTTCTCTTCCGCCAGCGGAGGCTCGACGAACTCGCATTCGTGGTTGTTGATCAGAACACTTGCGTTCTTCGGCCACTTCGCAATCTGCCGTTCGATGTATCGGATAATGCCCGCCTGGTCGAGTGAGCGCAGATGGACATCCTCGATTTCGATGAAGGTTCCGTTTGGCTCGGTTGTCATTTCTTCCTTCTCCAGTTTCTTCACTGGAATGGGGTCTTCCGAGGTCATCCGCTCAATATCCGAACGGCGAAGCTCTATCTTTGAACGCTTGCTGTTCCGCACGCTCGTGATGCGCAAGATGTCCGCGATGCCAAATGCAGCGGACTTGCCTGTTCCAAATCTGCCACGCCCGGGACGCCCTTCCTTCCGATCGAGATTCTCGCCATGCAACACGAAGAAGTTCTGCAACCCTTGCCAATCCATACCGCGTCCGTTGTCGGATATTGCGATCTTCTTTCTTCGGCTATCGAGAGATACTCGGACCGACGGGTTCGTTCCGGGATTGACGTATTGCAGGCCGTTAGACACGTATTCCCACACGACGAGCCGATCGTTCTTAAAGAGTCCAGCGCTTTGCAGAAGGTCACGCGCAACGTGGCTCTTGACGAAAATCTGGTCACTCATCGATCAATTTCTCCTCACTTTCATTTCCAGCGCCTTCACGGCTTCGCCCAATTCTGGGTCTTCCCCAAACACATTTATCAGACGGAGCAACTTCTGCTCGCGTGCCCGACCTGTGACGTAGGAATCCAGCCGAAAGAAAGCCTCGGCTTCTTGCTCGCTCACTCCGTCCAGTTCGCCTGCGCGAAACTTCGCGAAGGCCGGGCTGCCCAGCATTCGCTCCCGCTCGCTACGCATCCAGTTCTTATCTTTTGCGCTAAGGGCCTTGCGCGAGACATCTACACCTCGCAGCGCCGCGATGCGCTCACGCGCGAACACAACACCAACTGGAGTCAGCACCCATTCGTCTTTGCCTGAGTTCAGAACGTAGTTGCCGTTTTTCGGCTTTTTGGCGTCCCACAAGAACGCGTCGACGTTCTTAATGTTGATTTGTGACGGGTACTTTCTCCAAGCGAACCGCCCGGGCGCAATCTCGTTTGCCTTCATCGCTATATCCTCCAAGTCTACCGGCTTCGCTTCTCCTCCGAGCAGGAACACGGCGAACGTCACAAGTTCATGGTTCGCGAAGGATTTTGTTTTTGATTTTGTCACTTGAGCCACGAGATTTGGATTTCCTTCTCCAACGCCTTGAACTCTCGGTCGCCGGTGACGAGTTCGGCTTTCTTTTCTTTCGCCAGGGCGGCGGCGAAAGCGTCGGCCAGGCTCATTTTGAAACGCGCCTTGAAATCGGCGGCGCTGTCGGCCAATGCGCGGCTAGTGGAATGAAAATCAATCGGCAGACCTTGCAGTATCTTCGCGGCCTCCTCCCATGCTTCCGCGCCGTCTTTCTTCACAATGGAGTATTTGACCTCGGCGTAGTTCACGTCGGTCATGTGCAGCGGGCTGTCCTTCTTGCCGGCGGTAACGAGCAAGTTTTCCATCGCTTCCGCGCCCGGCTCGTCGCGGAAGTAGGCGATGAGCGCGAAACTGTCGAGCACCTTAGCGGGCATGGCGCTCCTCCAGTTCCTTCTCCAGCTTCTTGTGCTCGGCCCATTCCTCGGCCAGCGGCTTGTCGCCGGGCTTGCGCTTGAGGATGCCGCGGCCGTGCTTGATCAGTGCGGCGGTGACCGGCTTGAGCAGAATTCCTTCCGGCGTAGCCTGAACGACGGCCTTCGTGCCGTCCTCAACCTGAAATTGTTTACGCAGCCAGGCCGGAATGACTACCTGACCTTTGGTCGTGAACCAAACGGAATCTGTTTTTCTTGTGGTGCTCACGAGATAAAATCCTACTTGTTATTTGGAGTCCGTCAATAGACAAACAGTGGGAATGTATTTCAATTGGCGGATACTAGTTGAACTGTTTGACCGAGTTGGCCGAGCCTGAAAAACATTTTGCCCGAGTCGAAAACCGTTTTGCCCAAGGCCTGCCTTGGCGCACGGCTTTGGCAGGCAGGCCGACTTCGTCATCGAAAGCTACGTTGATCCGTCTTCGCTCTTCGCTACGACGCGACAGGCCCGCTTGGAGAGCCGAAGCGCATCGCGGAGACTTCTTCGGCGACCACACCGGCTACTACACGTTGCGCGAGCTGCGAAGCGGCCATTGATCCAGATCAATTCCTATCACTCGAGGTGGCTATACGATTTCGGGATTCTGAACGAGCTCGCTCGAAAGAGCAACGGAACGGAGAGCGAGAGAGCGACCCTGTTACAAAGCAAGATTCCACCGTGGCGACGGGCGGCTTGCCTGTCCCTCATTAATCAGTTCACGAGTTGGTTGACACGAAGAATACCCCTCACCCCATCCCTCTC
>JACQWK010000486.1 GCA_016209525.1 Verrucomicrobiota bacterium | reverse complement strand
CTTAATCGTGCTCTTACTCTTACTCCGGAACTCCCTGGAGAGATCAAGATTACGAGTAAGAGCAAGACCTGCTCGGGATGGAATCGAATTCATTCTTAAGTCGATAGCAATGCACCCTGGCCCTCTCCCCCAGGAGAGGGAATCGCAGTCACCGCGTTGGGCAAATTCCGGACCATCGGTCTGTTCCACGCACGGCGGACTTTCCTCCTTCTCCTTTGGGGAGAGGGCTGGGGTGAGGGGAAGGGAGCCGTCGAACGATCCGAGCAGCGCCACTTGAATTCCAGGAGGTGAGGAGCCCTCTTCCGGGGACTTTGCTGAAACGCAAGGCCTGCAATTGTCAGGCCCCGCAGCGTCTCTGCGACCGCCTCGGTCCAACTCGCTCGTCTCCTTTGCCCTCACTTGAGGCTTGCGAGCGCCTGCTTGATGGCGTCGAAATTCGGCAATTGCGTTGGATCGTCGCTCGACTCGGCATAGCGAATCACGCCTTGCTTATCGACGACAAACGCCGAGCGCTTCGGCACGCCGGCCATTCCCAGGTTCTTCTGGGGCAGGAAACTGTCGTAGGACACACCATAGCTTTGAGCCACTTTATGCTCGTAATCCGCGAGCAGCGGCACCGTGATCCTCTCCTTCTGGGCCCAGGCCTCTTGGGCAAACGGATTGTCGCCGCTCACGCCCCACACTTCCGCGTTCAGGTTGGTGTAGGCGTTCAGCCCTTGGCTTACGTCGCACATTTCTTTCGTGCAAACGCCGGTGAACGCCATCGGGAAGAAGAGCAAAACGGTGTTTTTCTTTCCGAAGTTGTTGCTCAATTTCAGTTTTTTCGGGCCTTCCGAAGTCTTGGTGGAAAGCTCAAAGTCCGGTGCCTTGTCGCCAATTTTCAGTGCCATATTTTTGAAGAGTAGAATTTAGGTTGTCCGTAAGTATCCGGTGAAAAACGGCCCGTGGACTCGAATCAACGCGAATCCGAAGCAAAAGCTCGGCGTTCTCGCACTGGCTTGGATTCCATTCGAGTGCATTGGCGTCCATCTGCGTTGACCCGGCCAGCCGCACGTTTTCACGATCCGATTTCCTGTCCGGTTCCGTCAAGCCCGTCGGTTATATGCACCGACCCGACGCGTGTCAAACCAACTAACGGCTTTCCGTTTCCGTGTGGCGGTCGGCCGCGAATCGGCTGCCGGGCTGATCCGGGGACGCCGCGCTTGTGGGGCTTGCGCTCAACTGCCGGACACCTTCCCAGATGTAGAAGAGTCCGGAAATTCCCGTGCAAACTCCGGCGCCCAGGAACCAAATCCGCAGCGAGGCGGCATCCCACTTCAACAGAATCCAGCTCACGGTCACCATTTGGAACACGGTGGCGGCCTTGCCGATCAAGATCGGTCGGACGGTGACCTTGCCGCAAGTATAGTGGATCACGGCCAGGCCAAGGGTGAGGATGACATCGCGCCCCAGGATCATCGCCGTCAGCCACAGTGGAATTCTTGCGAGCCGAGGCTCGTTGTGCAGGCTGAGGACAACGATGGCGGAAGCCAACAGCAGTTTGTCGGCGAGGGGGTCGAGAATCGCCCCGAGTTCGCTGCGCTGATTGAAACGACGGGCGATGTATCCATCCACACCGTCGCAGATGGCCGCGATGAGGAACGAAGCAAACGCGAGCCACCGATGACTCTCGCCGCCATTGTCGATGTAGTAGAGAACTTGGACGATGAAAAACGGGATTGTGAGGATCCGCAGGATCGTAATCTTGTTCGCCGTCGTCATGTCCAAGGTGGAAAAAGTCTCTCTGTTCTCCGCGTGGTCGTCAACCCTGGGCGACACGGTTTGACGGAACCCATGGGGGGATGGAAGGATGGAGTATTGGGGGTGTCGGAGTGGTGCGCACCGTATCACTCCGATACTCCATTACTCGAAAACACTGGCCCAGCGATGCCGCATGGCGTGAGCCGGGCTTGCCCTTGGGGCTGATCTTTCGGATGCTCAGTTGAGACGCTCTGCGAGCGAGCCGGTGGTGCGTCGCAGCCTCTGGCTGAGCACACGACAAATGCGCCAGAGAAGATCGATCCCAAGGCGGGGCTGCTCGTTCATGATGGCCTCGAAGCTCTCCCGGCTGAGAATCAGAATTTTCCCGTTCTTCACGAATTTCGCGGTCGCCGATCTCGGCTCCCGGTCGATGAGTGCCATTTCACCAAGCGTCCGGCCAAAGCCTTCGGTGCCGATCTTGACCGGTCCTTTTGGATCATTTTCTTTGGTGAGCTCCGCGGCGCCCTCCACAATGAGCGCCATGAAATCGCCCTCGTCTCCCTCAGCAAACAAGACCGCGCCCGCTTCCACGTTGTAAAGCCGGAAATGTCGGCTGAGGACTTGCAGTTCCCAGGATTCCAGGTCTTGAAACAACGGCAGGCCCATGAGCAGCTCGGCGATCTTCGCCGGCGAGGACTCCGGCGTGGGTCGTACCGACTCCGGGTACCTTCGCATTTCTCTGAGCGAACTCGTGCCTGAGGTTTGCATCGTGGACATCATCAATTCGTACCTTTAGCAAAGCCCGTGCCGTATCAAGGCTGATAAGCGAACCTAGCCCGGGTCTGGTTCCAGGTCATTCGGGGAAACCCTGATTTTGGCCTGAGCCAGACAATGATATTCCCTAGGTAAGGTTTGCCTTCCAACCCGGCATTGCATACGCTCCCTCCGCTGCGTGCGAGGGGCGAGTGAGGCAAATGATTTCTTTCGTTCGGATGAGTTCCGCGCCTGGACGGCGCGGGGACTCCGCGGCGCGGCGTCCAGCAATTCTCATTTTGGCAACGGGCGCGGTTCGTGACCGTAAGGCGGACACTCCTGTCCGCACATTTTCGGAAGTCTTGCGGACAAGAGTGTCCGCGTTACGGCCAAAATGAGAAT
>JACQWK010000013.1 GCA_016209525.1 Verrucomicrobiota bacterium | reverse complement strand
GGCTGCCACCGCCTTTCTGCATAATCCGTTGGCCAAGAGCGCGCGCGGCCTCGACGTACACGGGATCATTCAGGAGCGCCAATGCCTGCAACGGCGTGTTGGTGCGCGGGCGACGCACGGTGCAGGTCTCCCGTGTCGGCGCGTCAAACGTGACGAAAGAAGCGTAGGGAATGGAGCGCCGCCAATAGACATACAACCCGCGACGGTAGTTGTCCTCGCCTTTGCTCCGGTTCTGCTCCCACGTGCGCGTGCCTTCAAACGCGACCTGCTCCCAGAGGCCGGGCGGTTGATACGGAAAAACGCTTGAGCCGCCGATTTGCGGGTTTAGAAGACCGCTCACGGCCAAGGCCACATCTCGGACGGCTTCGGCCTCCAGCCGCTGGCGCGGAAAACGCGAAAGCCACCGATTCATCGGGTCTTTGTCCGCGTGTCTTGGGCTCGTGGTGGCGTCCTGGCGATAGGTGGCCGAAGTCACAATCAGCCGGTGAAGATGTTTCATGTCCCAACGCGAGCGCCTGAATTCGGTAGCGAGCCAATCCAAAAGTTCAGGGTGACTGGGACGTTCCCCTTGAACTCCGAAATCCTCGGAAGTCTTCACCAAGCCGGTGCCAAAATGTTGTTGCCAGAAATGATTCACGACCACCCGGCTGGTCAGCGGATGATCCGGGTGCAACAACCATTTCGCCAAGCCAAGCCGGTTCTTCGGCAATCCATCCAGCCACGGCAGAATCGCCTGCGGCGCGCCGGGGCTCACTTTCTCGCCGCGATGGTGGTATTCGCCCCGAATCAAGAAGTGCGTGTCGCGCGGTTTTTCCATTTCCTGCATGACCATCGCGACTGGAATCGTATCGCGATATTTCTGCTGCTCACTCCGTTTGTCATTCAGCACTTTGACCAAGTTCTTGGCTTCGGGGACAAACTGTTCGCGGTAATAACCCTGGATCTCCAAGCGTTGCGCCGGAGTTCGATTCCTTGGCTCCACCAGGAGAAGGGCGCGGGTGTTGTCCGGGAGGGCCAAGAAGCCCGCCAAATCGTCGGAAGCCGTCACGGCCAGACGGAAACGCGCCAGCGTCTTTTTCGGAACGGGGGCATCAAAGATCAAGCGAACTTCCAGCTCTGTGCCTTCGGCGAAACCGATCGGCTCGCTGAGCCGGAACCAGGCGTAATGCGGTTGCCTGGCCGTCTCATTGGCCGCATCGATCGACCATCCGGTCTCGATCAATTCATCCAGAGCGCCATTCACCGGGTAACCTCCCCGGCTGGTGTCGGCTGCTCCCGCAGCGATGGATACCTTGTGCTCCAAGACGGGCTCTGCTCGGAAATAGAATCCGCCTTGATCCGCGCGGTTCACGACTTTCACGAGAAGCTTGTTCTCGCCTCGCGACAAACGAATCTGCACTTTGTCCTGATCTGGCGCAGCCGCGCGGTCGGCATCGTTGCTGTGAACTGAGCGGCCGTTCAACCAGACCCTGAGGCCGCCGCCACTGCCGAGGCGAAGTTCGATTCGTCGGGCTTCTGCCGCGCGAATCGTGCGGTAGAAATAGAAGCTGGCGTTCGCAACCGCCAAGGCGTGGACTTCGCCGTCCTTAAGAGAGGGAACCTCCTGCCACTTTAATTTGCCGTCTTGATACGCAGCCTGGAGATCAACTTTGCCTTCGGGCCCGAAATCCTTGCCGAACGCTTCCTTGCTTGACGAGCCGACAAACGGACCCAGCCGCGACCAAGGTCCAAACTGGATGCGCTGAAAGTCCGCTTTCGTTTTCTCCGGATGAGGGCTGCGCGCGGTCGCTTCGATGCGGGTCAAGATGAACTCGCCGTTTTCACTGCGCCCAGCCTTCCCATGCGGCAGGGCTGGATCGGGGATCGCTTCGAGTCGCAGTCCGCTGAGCTCCTTCGCTGGAGTGAGCAGCCGGAGCGTGTCGATGTCGCGGTCCGGATTCTTCCCCGTGACGCCAATAGAATTGTCTGCCGACGCGGTCAGTACAGCGCCATTTTGAGAAGCCATCTCCATCGGCAGGAGCGGGCCCCAGTTGTCGATGTTCTTGGTTCGATGACTGTCCTCCCACTGCTGCTGGCTCGCAGCGTAGGTGGCGTTGGTTTCTTCGAGAATTTTCTTCCGGGCCAGTTCGAGCGCGGCGATCTCGGCGTCGAATTGGGCCAACCGCTGATTGTGTTCGGGCGTTTTGAGCTCAATCCGCGGCACGGGATTCAACTGCTGATCGAGCCCATTTTCGGGAATGGTGTTGAAGAACGCAAAGAATTGATAGTACTCCTTCTGGGTAATTGGATCATACTTGTGATCGTGGCATTCTGCACAAGCTAAAGATGTCCCCATCCAAACCCGCGCCGTCGTATCGACTCGGCCCACGCCGTACTTCACGGCATATTCTTCCGGCAGCGCGCCGCCTTCGGACGTTGTCATCTCGTTTCGGTGAAATCCCGTTGCGATCAGTTGATCGGTTGTCGGGTCGGGCAAGAGATCGCCTGCCAACTGCTCGATCGTGAACTGATCAAACGGCATGTTGTTGTTGAGAGCTTTGATCACCCAATCCCGCCAATGCCACATGTCGCGATGGTTGTCGTGGTGGTAGCCTTGCGTTTCACCGTAACGGGCCAGGTCGAGCCAAAACATGGCCTGGCGTTCTCCGTAGGCTTTGGACTGGAGAAGCCGATCCACTAGCTTTTCGTAGGCCTCGGGACTGTTCTCGGCCAGGAAGGCGTCAATCTCTTCCACGGTTGGCGGCAGACCGGTCAGGTCAAGAGTGGCGCGGCGAATCAGTCTTTCCCTCGGCGCTTCGGGCGCAGGTTCCAGTCCTTCCCGTTCGAGTCGATGCAGAATGAAGCGGTCGATATCATTTCGTGGCCAAGCCTTATTATTCACGGCAGGCGGTTCCGGCCGGCTTGGTTTCACATAGGCCCAATGCTGCTTCCATTCGGCCCCCTCCGCCACCCACTGTTTGAGGGTCTCGATTTGCTGATCCGAAAGCGGTTTCCCGCCTTTGGCCGGCGGCATCCGATCGTCCGCGTCGCTTGAGAGGATCCGTTGGATTAATTCGCTCTTCTTCAGGTCGCCGGGCACGACAGGAATCGCTCCGGATTTCGCCGGGCTAAAGACGGCCTCATTCGTGTCGAGCCTCAGGCCGGACTTTCGGGCCTTTTCGTCAGGCCCATGGCAGGCGGAGCAGTGGTCGGAGAGGATGGGCCTCACGTCGCGATTGAAATCCATCCGCAGGGGCGCGGCCTTGGCGCTGGAGATGGAAACTGCGAGAAGCCAGCCGCTAACCAAAGCGACTTCAAGAATGGCTCCCAAAACGCGGGCCAGGCTGCGAGCCTGCTGGCACGGGCGGCAGCCGAATGCAATTCTGCCCCAGAAGTTGAAACAGGTTTCAGAAACTTGTGCGGCGCTCATGACATCACGGCGGATAATAACAAATTTAATCAAAGGGAGCGCGCGAGGCAAACTGGAATCCTTAGGCGATGGCTTTGTGGATGACCTCGCCGGCCACATCCGTCAGGCGTTCATCACGGCTGTTGTGCCGGAAGGTGAGGCGAGTGTGATCCAGTCCGAGCAAATGCAGTATGGTGGCGTGGATGTCGTGAACGTGCATTTTTTCGTGCTCCGCCCGGAGACCCACGGCATCGGTGGCGCCGATGACTTGGCCGCCCTTGACGCCTCCCCCGGCGAGCCACATGGAAAATCCGTGCGGATTATGATCTCGGCCATCCGATCCTTCGCTCATGGGCATGCGCCCGAATTCACCGCCCCAAATGACCAGCGTCGATTCGAGGAGGCCGCGCGACTTCAAGTCATAGAGCAGGCCGGCGATGGGAAGGTCGCTCTGGGAGCAAAGTTTGGCGTGGTTGCCCTCCACGTCGGAATGGCCGTCCCACCCGTTGGTGTCGCCGCAGTAAAGTTGCACGAACCGCACGCCGCGTTCGACCATGCGCCTCGCGAGAAGGCAGCGCAGGCCGAATTCCGCAGTGGTTCTGTCGTCCAGGCCGTAAAGCGTCTTCGTCGCTTCGCTCTCGCGTGAAATATCGACCACTTCCGGCGCGCGCGCTTGCATGCGAAACGCCAGTTCATACGCGGCGATGCGCGCGGCCAACTCGGACTGTTCTTCGCCGGGGTGCAAATCCTCGCGGTTGAGCCGATTGATGAAATCGACCGTGGCCTTTTGTTGCGCCGCAGTGATGCCGGGCGGATTGTTGAGGTGTAAGATCGGCGATTCGCCGCCGCGCAAGAGAGTGCCTTGATACACGGCGGGCATGTAGCCGTTGCTCCACGCCGGCGCGCCCCCTTTAACCCATCCGGCCGGATCGGGCATCACCACGAATGCTGGCATGTTCTGGTTCTCCGTACCCAAGCCGTAGGCCGCCCAGGCCCCTAGGCTCGGACGGCCCATCAGAATCGAACCTGTGTTCATGAGATACACCGACTCCGGATGCGTCACGCTGTCGCCATAGCAACCCCGCAGCAAGCAAATGTCGTCCACGCAACCGGCGATGCGCGGCAAAAACTCCGAAACCTCGATGCCGGATTGGCCACGCCGACGGAACGCGCGCACGGGCGGCATAAGCTTGTTCTTGGCAACGGCCCGGCGGGTTTTGAAGGTGCCGAACGATTCCGGAATGGGCTGCCCCGCCCAACGAATCAAATCCGGCTTCGGGTCAAACAAATCCACGTGGCTCGGTCCGCCGGACATGAAGAGAAAAATCACATTTCTGGCCTTGGCCGGAAAGTGGGGCGGCCTCGGCGCCAGAGGATTGGTGGGGGTGGCTTGAGCGGGGTTCGCGTCGTCGGCGAGCAAGCCCTCAGCCTCCAGCAATGAAGTCAGCGCGAGCATCCCCAATCCGCATCCGCTTCGGCGCAAGAATTCGCGACGTGAAGTTGGCCTGGTCTCAGGCCCGTTCGGTCCCGTGCATCGGCAGCTCATGGCCCCGAGAAGATGACACAGACCAGGAAAACAGAACAGAAAGAAATTTGTGCTGATGCAGCCCAGCGCCCTGGACAGAATTCTTCGGAGCGCAGATTTTCTATCCACCCGTATTTGTCGAAATCGTCGCCGACCGCGCGAATTTCCCGGCCGCCGTAAGGAGGCGGATTTCGATGTGGTCAACAAGGTCCGCCTCGTCACCTCGGCGGCTGCGGCCGCTGATGCGATTTTTGAATCAGCCTGCCGCCGACGCGATGCCGCTGAAAGAAACCTTGACCCGGTTCAAAATCGGTTTAAATGAATGTCTGCTTGTTTGGCTTCGTCCCATGTGGGCAGGCAAATCGATCGATCAGCACGAACTTATGAAGATTCAATTACTTCCGCGTTCACTCTTGTTGGCTGGACTCGCTTTTTTGGGTACCTCAGGGTGGACCTCGACCGGAGCCGCGGCTCCCAAGAAACTGCTCCTGGTCACAACGACGGTTGGGTTTCCGCACAGTTCCATTCCGACCGCTGAAAAAGTCCTGGCTGATCTGGGCCAAAAATCCGGCGTGTTCACCGTGGACATCGTTCGAAGCGGTCCCCGTCCGAGAGACAAGGCCGAGCAGGCGGCGTGGTTGGACAAGATGACGAAGGACCTGGGCGAGAAGATGAATCCGGAGGCATTGAAACAGTACGACGGGATCATTTTCGCGAACACGACCGGCATCCTACCGGTGCCCGACAAAGACGCATTCCTCACGTTCATCAAGTCGGGCAAGGCCTTTATCGGGATGCACTCCGCCAGCGACACTTTTCACGGCAAGGATGGCGTCGATCCGTATATCGAAATGCTCGGCGGCGAGTTTCAGACCCACGGGGCGCAAGCCGGGGTGGAATGCCTCGTCCAGGACACGAAACACCCGGCCACGCGCCACTTCGCGAAGGTTGGAGATGTTTATTGTCTCGAGGTTGAGGAGATCTACCTCTTCAAAAACTATCAGCTCGGCAAAGTCCACGAGTTGCTCGTTCTCGACAAGCATCCCAACAAGAAGAAGGAACTCGGTCACTTCCCCGTCGCCTGGTGCAAGGAATACGGGAAAGGAAAGGTCTTTTACACGTCGCTCGGACATCGCGAAGACGTGTGGGAAAACCAGCGGTATCAGGACCACATTCTTGGAGGCATCAAGTGGGCGCTGGGCCTGGAACCGGGCGACGCGACCCCGCAAGCAAGGTAGATCTGTCCCGGTCTCACGCAGCGTTCGCGACAAACACCGCATCGCAAAAAAGCGGGCTTATGAAGAACAAACTAACTTTGCTCGCTGCGGTGGGCTTCTTGGCCGCATCAACTATAGCCTCCGCCGCCGAAAAGGACCGAGGCGGTTTCCGTCCTTTGTTCAACGGAAAGGATTTAACCGGCTGGAAATTGCGGCGCGCGGACGGCCACCAAAGCTGGAGTGTCAAGGATGGCGTGTTGATTAACACGGTGAACGCCGGGGAGCACGGCACTGACCTGGTCACCACGGAGAAATTCTGGAATTTTACGGTGCGTTTCGAATACAAGATTCCGATAGGCGCCAACAGCGGCTTCTACTTGCGGGGCCGGCACGAGATTCAAATCCTGGATGACTACGGAAGCGGAAAGCCCAGCCTCGGCGGCAACGGCGCCATTTATCAGCACGCGGCCGTTTCCAAGTTTGCTTCAAAACCAGCCGGTGAATGGAATACGGTTGAAGCCTCGATGATCGGGAATAAGATCACGGTCGTCCTCAACGGGGTGAAAGTGCACGATAACGTGGAATGCAACCGCCCTACGGGAAGCGAGATCGACAAGCAAGTCAACGAACCCGGCCCTCTCTTTCTTCAGGGAGACCATGGTTCCGTCAGTTTCCGCAACATGTTCATCAAAGAATTAAAATGAAGAAGCACCAAAGTTCACCTGACCTGAGTCGGCGCACTTTCCTGAAGGGAAGCTCGTTCAGTACCCTCATGTCCATGCTGGGAGGGGTACCTCTGATCGCTCAGGAACAACCCAAAGATGCTCCCGCCGCTATCCCGGTCGGCCGGACGGTGAAATGTGGCGTTATCGGTTTGGGCCCGTGGGGGCGCGAAATTCTGTCCACGCTCGTGCGTTTTCCAGAGGCTAAGATCGTCGCCGTGTGTGACACCTATCCCGCGATGGTTCGCAGAGCCCAGCAATCCGCTCCGGGCGCGGAAGCAACCGACGATTATCGAAAGGTCCTTGCGAACCAGGAAGTCGAAGCCGTCGTCGTGGCGACGCCGAGCCACCTGCACCGGAACATCGTGATCGAGGCGTTGAAAGCGGGGAAGCATGTGCACTGCGAAGTGCCGCTGGCGCACACGGTCGAGGATGCGCGCGCCATTGCCAAGGCCGCGAAGGCTGCTTTCAAGGTCCTATTCCAATCAGGATTGCAGAACCGTTCGCATCCTCAACGGCACTTTCTGCTCCAGTTCATTCGCGCCGGCGCCATGGGCAAGTCCGTCATGGTCCGGGCGCAGTGGCATAGGAAGCAGCAATGGCGCTTCACTTCTCCCAATGCAGATCGGGAAAAGGAAATCAACTGGCGTCTGAGCCGCTCGACCTCCCCCGGATTGATTGGAGAAATCGGGATTCACCACATCGATATGGCGGGCTGGTTCCTGGATACCAAGCCGCTGGCCGTCACCGGCTTTGGTTCGCTGATTTTGTGGAACGATGGCCGCGATGTGCCGGACACGATTCAATCCGTTTTTGAACACCCGCAAGGCGTGAATTTCCTCTACCACTCCACGATCGCGAACTCCTTTGAATCGGACTACGAAGTCTATTTCGGCAGCGACAGCGCCATCATGGTGCGTGAGAACAAGGCGTGGATGTTCAAGGAAGTGGATGCTCCTCTGCTCGGTTGGGAAGTCTATGCGCGCAAGGATTCGTTCTACAAAGAGACCGGCATCGCGCTGGTCATGGATGCCTCCAAACTGGAGGGCCAGGGTGAAAACGCGTCCCAAGACGCGGCCGTGACGAGTACTCCCCTCTACTACGCTCTTGAGGCATTCCTCCGCAACGCCGGCAAGATGAGCAATGCGGTGACCGACTTCACGGCCAACTTTGGCAATGATGATGACGCTTTGAAGGAATACTTGGCCGAGACCTTCACAAAAAGCCGGTTGCCCGCGGCCGGGTATCAGGAAGGATTTGAGGCAACTGTCATCGCTCTGAAGGCAAATGAGGCGATCATGGATAAGAAACGGATCGTCTTCCAAAAAGAGTGGTTTGAGCTGGGCTGATTCAAGATTCCCTCGGCGATTTGCGTCTAAATGGCGTGGGTCAAAAAGAGAGGCCGGGGATGTGAAAAGCATGCCCCGCACCCTCGAACGAGAACGGACTTTTGAGACATCCAGAGAAAGAGACGAGACTATGAAACAAACACATCTCACGATAAGAACTGCTTTGATCGGACTGGCGGCCCTCACCTTCGCCATACCGGCGTCGGCCCAAACTTGGGTTCGCTATCAAGCCCGCCCTATCGGCAGCAAGGTCAAGATTGAAGGCACCTCCACGCTGCACGATTGGACCGTCGATGGCAAACTGATCGGCGGTTTCATGGAACTGGACTCGAACTTCCCGCTCGATCCCGCGGCCAAGCCCGCCGGTAATGCCAAGCTCAACGCCAAGGTCGAAGTCAACATACCTCTCACGTCCTTGCTCAGCGGCAAGAAACTCATGGACGAGGTTATGTGGGACGCCATGAAACAAAGGCAATATCCTCAAATCCAATATAAGCTGAAGGAGATCTCGCTGAAACCGAACGCAGGCTCCGGTCCTCTCCAATTTGATTCGGTCGGCGAACTCGCGGTTTCCGGCCTGGCCAAGACGATCAATATGGCCGTCACCATCGAACGCCTTGACCAGAACCGGCTGAAAGTAACGGGCAGCCTCCCGATGAAAATGACGACGTTCGGCATTAAACCGCCATCGCCCAACATCGGACTAGGGCTCATCAAGACCGGCGACGACGTCAAGGTCTCGATCGAATGGCTCGTGGCCAAGGCAACCGATGCGTCGAAGCCGGCTGAAAAGAATTAGCTTTAAACTGTTTGAGAGGAGAGGAGCCGGCCCCGGTCCGTCCGATGCTGACACGGGCTGCTGAGCAACTGGACCGCCGAGCATCTGATCGGTGTCGATTTATTGCCAGTCGCAGAGCGGGATTGAGCAAAGGCGCGCCAGCGTTTGGAGTGCGGCGATTCATCGCCGCTCTTGCCGCCGCCTGCCAAAGGAGTTGGGAATCCAACACGGGCATCGGCATTCCTCCGAAAAGCGCCGATAAATCGGCGCACTCCAAGCGCTCCGCGACGGTCAACGACTTCGCCAGTTCGACGACGCTAAGCACGCAGGCTTGCTCGTGCCCCGGTTGAGAAGTTTCGCCCAAATGCAGCGCGGACAAGCTGTCTGCGCTCCTACTGGTTTTGATCGTGGCGCAGGAGCGACCCATGACAAATCAGCGTTGAGTTTTCTGTGATCGCAAGTAAGGTTGCTTCTGTTATGAAGCGCCTTCCGATTCGCCATTCCCAATCCGGTTTTACATTGATCGAACTGCTGGTGGTCATCGCAATTATCGCCATCCTCGCCGGCATGTTGCTGCCGGCGCTGTCCCGGGCCAAGGAGAAAGGCAAATCGACAAGCTGCCTCAGCAACCTTCGCCAAATTGGCCTGGCGGCGAAGCTCTACGGAGATGATCACGATGGCCGGTACTGCTTCACGTTCCAGGTGCGAGGCGCGAACGTCTTCAGAAAGGCCTGGTTCAATTTCCTTCAACCCTATCAGCAGACCACCAATCTCATTCTCTGTCCAAGCAAGACGAAGAAGTTCAAGGAGGCTTTGGCGCTTTATCCTAGCGAGCTCCAGGACAAATCGATCTCCAATTACAGCGCCAACTTTCGGCTGGGCGGATGTGATTGGCCCGAAACCTGGCCCATGACCGTTTGGCGCCAACTCAAAGATACCGACGTGCGGCGTCCCGCTTCCACAGTCTATCTCACCGACGGCGGCAGCCGTCCAAGAAACACCAAGGATCCGAACCTGTGCGTGACGCCGACTACTCCGGAGAAGCCTGGCTGCTGGATCGTGCACGATCCACAAAACGACGAACCCTGCACTGGTTGTGTCACCTCCACCGGGGATCCCAATTGGGGCGGCCCGCACATCCGCCATAACCTGAAGAGCAACGTGGCTTTTGCCGATAACCACATCGAGAACCTCAAGGCCTCCAGGTGGTACTGGACCGGAACTCCCTGGCTAAAGCCGGATTTGGGCGGGGACGGACTGTAGTTCGTGCTATGACGAGAGCGCGGCCTGGAGCATGGCCTTGGTGTAAGCCACGTTGTAGATCTCGCCCACCAATCCACCGCCGCCTGGATACTGATTCCGGAGGCCGCGCTCGCGATCAAGGTCGAGCGCGCGGGGATGTTCCGGATAAAGCCCGCGTGAGTACTTTTGCCGCACCAATTCCTTCATGACGGCGAACATATCCACCTGCCCCTCGTCGAGAAACACTTCGGTGTAGTCCACGTACGGTTTGCGGACGACGACGTTGCGGAAATGCACATGGTTGATGACATCTCGTTCGCCGAGCATTCGGCACACTTTCACGGGATCCGCGCCCGTTTCGCGAGTGACACCGCAATCGAAGGTCATCCCGTTGTACGGGCTCTTCACGAGATCCAGATATTCGATCCAGTGTTCGACCGTCGCCATGAGCTGCTCGGAGCCGCGGCTCAAGGGGACCGGAGGATCGTTGGGATGGAGAGCGAACCGCACATTGGCCTTTTCCGCTTCCGGAATGATCGCTTTCAGAAAATATTCGGCCCGCTTCAATTGTTCGGCTCGGGTGTGCGTGCCCACTCGGTCAAGGGGCGGCAAGTTTTTTGATAGTTCGTAGTCATAAGCGGTGTAACCGGCGCCCGCGCGTCCGACCTCCTCCTTATAGCCTTCCGTCAGACGGTGGGCATAGAAATTGTACTCAATAACCGGCAGACCGGCTTTGCCGGCCGCGCGGATGGACTTGATAATATTCTCGATCTCTTGGTCGCGGTTCGGTCCGCCGTGAATGATGTCGTTCATTCCTCCGATCATCATATTGATCACGGTGATCCCGCCGGCTTTGTACCGATCCATGGTCCGGCGGAGAGCGTCCTCCGTCCAGGGTGTCTTGCCACCGCCCATCAAGACAGAGTCCACTCCCACTTGTTTCAATTGCCGCATCCAAGCCTCATCAGAACGCCCCGCACCCAAGCAGACCTTCGGTGTGCCATGGCCGAGTTCGGGCGGCCATTGAATTGAAGAACCGGACGTTTGGGCACCGAGCGCGGCGGGCGACAGAGCTGCGAGAGCTCCAAGTTGCATCATTTCTCTGCGAGATAGATGATTATTCATGGGATACTCCTTAAGTTTGCGGTTCAACTCCCCCCATTGGAACGGGACGAATTCCGCTCAGCAGAATAAAGCGCTGGTTGGGCGGATTGGTCGTTTGCACTGGTGATTGGTTTTCCACGATAAGGACCACGATACAGATGCGGGAGCCGGATGCACAAGGGCAAAACCGGCGGTGGATTGGGCTGCACCCGAAATGTGTCGATAGTAGCGGCGGGCGTCCTCGCCTGCCGTTAAGGATGGCATCTTGCCACCCGGAATTGGCGTGGATTCTTCCAGCGTGCTCAATAATGGCGGCCGATTCCGCGAGCGAGACGCCCCCGCTGCCCCTGCCGATATTCCGGAGAGTGCGCGTCACCCGATGACTGGTGGCGGATTCAGAAATCTTGCGATAGGGGCGCGGGCACCTTGCCCGCGCGGCTTTCGAAAAACGTCGCCACAACGCCGCACGGACAAGCTGTCCGCGCTCCTCCCGGAATCAACCTTGCCGATGACCGGCTCTCTGAATTTTTTGTGGAACGGCCCGCTTTAATTTGACTACACTCATTCTGCGTCTATCGATGAAAATCCGGCAAAACCAAATCAGTGGGATGAACATGAAAACTTCCTTTCTCAATTACTCTTCCGCAGCAGCCATGTGTTGCCTCTGCGCGTGCTCGATCACCAATTCCCGTGCGGGATCAACGTCCGAACTGCCGAAAGCAGTCATCGACGGCACTGGCCCCGGCTGGTCGGCTTTGGGCCAGGAACATTTCGTCAATGTCAATTGCGATCCCGAAACGTGGACCTGGACCAACGGGATGGCCCGTTGCACGGGCAAACCGGTCGGCGTGATCCGCACCCAAAAGCTGCACACCAATTTCGAGTTGGTGGTGCAGTGGCGGCACTTGCGATCCGGCGGTAACTCCGGGGTCTTTGTTTGGGCCACGCCCGAATCGATCAAAGCCTTAGAAGAAGGCACAGGGCGAGGGCGGCTGCCCACCGGCATCGAGGTCCAGGTCCTGGATCATGGCTATGCCGAGCGGTATGAGAAGCAGCAGAAAAAGAAGCCCGACTGGTTCACAACCAATGGCGATGTCTTCCCCACCGGCACCACGACCATGGAACCGTTTCCTCCGGTGTCGCCGAATGGCAAACGCAGTTTTCCAAGGAAGAATTTGAGCAAAGGCGTCGGCGAATGGAATCATTATTATGTCCGGGCCATCAATGGCGAAGTCCGTTTGTGGGTCAACGGCGAGGAAGTGTCCGGAGGCACCAAGATCAAACCAGCGAGCGGGTATCTCTGCCTGGAATCGGAGGGGGCGCCGATCGAGTTCAAGGAAATCGGCATTCGCGAGTTGCCCTGACGGCTTCGTCAAGGCGTCCGACGTAACGCCGGCATCGATTGAGGAGATTGCAGGAATTCCGGAAGGTAGGTCTCGGGTGGGATTGAATTTGACCCATTGTGAGCCGGCGTCTTCCCCAGCCGCTCTTGCTTCCGCAACTCGAGATACGATCCGTTCATGAGCCGATCTTCCTTGCCATCCCCCGCTTCGATGATGATAGCGGAATGCGGCAGCAATTTCTTGGTTTTGGCATTGATGCTGTAGCAGCGCATCTGGCACAGCCCGCAACCGACGCATTTGTCCGCCAAAACCTTAGGCGCAAGGAATCCGGTGCCGAGAATCGGCTTCCCGGATTCATCGGCCTTTGCGTGAACGCGGATGAACTCGATCGCCTCGTAGCCTGCCGCCGTGCATTCATCGACGCAGAGTTGACACGCTTCGCTCGCTACCCATGGCAAGCACGTCTTTTCGTTGACCACGGCCAACCCCATCCGCGCGCCCCGCTTCTCTTCCAACGGAATGGCGCGGATAGCGCCGGTCGGACACGCTTGGCCGCAGGCGTTGCAGCTTGGCTCGCACCCGGCCCAATCCGCGACGACCTGGGGGCTCCATAGGCCTTCCAATCCCTGCTGAAAGCCCAAAGGCTGGAGCACGCTGTTCGGACACACTTTGAAGCACTCTCCACACCGGATGCACAGTTCCAGGAAGGTCGGCTCGGGCACACTGCCGGGCGGGCGAACCGGCCTGGGGCGCGTTGGATCCTCCAAACGCGCACCGAATGCCTTTGTCGCCAAAGCCGAGCCGGCCCCGCCCAAAACGCCGGCGAGGAGGCCCAGTCCGCTTGCGAGGAAACTGCGGCGCCCGGTCGAAGTATTGGCAAGCGATCTGAACCAACCGGCTGGAGCGGCTTTTTCGGCGCCCTGCAGCAGCCGACGTAGGGCGGGTCTGACACCTGAATTCAAAACCCGTAATTCGTAATCCGTAATCTGTGAGCTATGATCCGCAGTGGAAGCCAGTTTTCTGAGCTCGGTGGCTAGGGAATGTTCGCCGGTCGGCGGATCGTTTGCGAGTTTCAAGGCAACTCGGTTGCTGCGTTCCACAAACTTGATCGCGTGCGTCGGGCAGACGCCTCCGCACGTCTGGCAAAGCGTGCAATCGGTGACGCGCGTCGTGAAATCCGCCTTGATCGCGTCGAACGGGCAAATCTCGACACATTTGTTGCAGTGGATGCAGGTCTCCTCCACTTTGCGTTCGCTGATTCTGAACAGGTTTCCGACGGAAAACACCGCGCCACTGGGACAGACATATTTGCACCAAAACCGAGGCCGGAAGAATCCCAAACCGAGCACGGCAAGGAAAAGCGCGATCGAAAACATCTGGCCCCAATCCATGGGCGGCACCTGGTGCCAGCCTCGCACCAAGCCCAGTTGCAAGGGCGCGAGAAGAAACATCAACCCGCGGGTCAGGACGGGGATCGCCGAGACGAATCCGGACAGCAACACTCCGTAGCCCGCCGCGACGAGCACGCCAAACAGCACGTAGTATTTGACGTGAACCCACCAGCCGTTGTCCGGTGCGCGGAATTGTTTCACCCGCGAGCCCACGGCCCAATCGAACAGGTCTATCAACGTGCCGAGTGGACAGATGTATCCGCAGAACCCGCGCGGAATGAGCACGCAGACCACGAGAATGACGGCGGCACCCCAGAGCGACCACATCCAAGCCTTGGCGGCCAGCGCTGTGGAAATGCTGACCAGCGGATCGATGAAAAGGAAGAGTTCCGCCGGGATCTTTTCGTGCGATGCGAACGCATCCGCGTAGTGGGAGGGCCAGTCAGCGGGCGCTTGAGCGCTCAGGGTCCACGGCCCTGTGCTGATGGACAGTCTTTCCAACGCCTCTGAGGTCATCGGAGTCTCGGGACGCACCACAAGCTCCGTGGTCTGCGGGTGGTGAGCCGTGCTCAAGCGGGTCTGAAGGGCTCCTGAGTTGGGATTTCCGGCTTCGGATTCGGTCGATTGAATCTGACGCAATCGGCTGTTTGGCGGCCCCAACGAGTCGGGAGAAAGCACCACGCGTTCGACGACGAATACACCCCAATTCCCCGTCTTTTGGCTCGGCGCGGACTGATCGGAGACATGGACTTTCGTGCCGGCGCGGATCGAGCCGGCCAGTTGGTGTTCTGAAGTAATCCGGGCGGTGCCTGTCTCGGCGTCGAGCTCGGACGGAATCCAGCCTTTCCAAACCGAAGCGGGTTGTGCCCGGTAAGGCCAGCACGTGTAAAAGAAGAGGCCGAGAAAGAGAAACAAACAGACCCCCTGAACGAGGCGGCGTGTTGGCGATGAAAGCCAAGTTGGGCCGAGCCTCTTGAGCAAACGCCGAACCGCGCCGGCCTTGCGTGAGAAGGGATCCGATAACCATGCGGCGGGGAGCAAACGCTGCGCAGCCCGCATCGGCCATTTCGTCGGCGGGAGCGGGCCGCTTCTTGGTTTGGTCAACGTCGGAAGGAAATGGTCGAGACGCACGGCAGGCGGGATACTACCGCTGTCTTCGCATTTATCCAGAGTTTCTCGACGGGGAAGTCAGGAACGCCATGGAACGTGTCCCGACGGGGCTAGCGATTCGGATGGGCGCCTCGCTAGAAATAGTCAATCTGTCCATCATGCGCGTGAGTGACCGCAATCGAGCAGTTCATGCTGCGCAAGATTTCCTTGGTCAGATTGAGTTTCGCCTCCAAGAAATCATCGTCGTGCATCGGGTCGTGATGGGTGACAACCCAACGTTGGGCTCCGCTAAGCGAGGCCAGAAGGCAGGCATTGGAGAGGGAGGTGTGCCCCCAGCCGATCTTTTGCGCATACTCCTGGTTCGTGTATTGGGCTTCATGGATCAGGAGGTCAACGCCTTTCAGGAAGCCGATCATTTTTTGATCCCGCAAAAGGATCGGATCCTCCGGCTGAATCCGGTGGGGAGATCCGAGGTGGCCTTGAAGAAATTCGTTGTCGGAGACGTAGGCCACGGTTTGACGCGCGGATTCGATCTTGAAACCAACGGTCGCGGCCGGGTGATTGGTGAATTCCCAACTGATTTTCAGGCCGCCAATTCGAATCGGTTTTTCCCCCAGGATGTGAAACTCGAATTTTGCCTTCATGTCTTCGAACTGAATCGGGAAGTAATCGCGGTCCAGTTGACCTCGGAAGATCGATTGGAGGTCCTTTCCGAAAGTGGAAGCGCCATAGATGGCAATTTCGAATCCGGGAATGTAGATGGGAGCGAAAAACGGAAAGCCTTGGATGTGGTCCCAATGGGTATGGGTGATGAAGAGGTGAAGTTTTTGCGGGCCGGCCTTCGCGAGTTCCAGGCCCGCGTCGCGGATGCCCGAACCGGCGTCGATAATGACGCTTTCATCTCCGCGACCCACCACCACGCAGGACGTGTTGCCGCCGTGCCGGACGTACCGCGCTGCGGAGACCGGGATCGAGCCGCGGGTTCCCCAAAAACGGATGAAGTTTGTGGCCGGAGAGATCTGCGGCAAATAGGGCTGCGATTCGGCGTCCGCCTTTTCGGCCGCTAATTTCTCCTGGCCGAGGTCGCCGGTTTGTCCGAAGAACCGGCCGACGGTCCGCAGAAAAACTTCCTTTTCGAACGGTTTGACGATGATTTCTGTCACTCCCAACGCTCGAATTTGGTCCAGATCCGGTTTGAAGGTTTTTGCGGTGCAGACAATCACGCCGAGGCGCCTCGTTTTCTCGTTTTCACGGAGCCGTTTCAAAACGTCAATTCCGTGGGCTCTGGGCAGCATGATGTCCAGGATGATCAAATCCGGCGCAAAGGTTCGGAGCTGCTGCATGCACGCCTCTCCATCTCCAGCAACCTCGACAGCGTAGCCTTGGTTCCTCAGGAGATTCGTCATCAAAAAAGCGAGCGGTTCAACGTCTTCGACCACGAGAACGCGCCGTTCTTTTGGCATCGCATCAGCCATGATTCACCTCAACCCCACCGTTGGTAATACACTCGCCATGATTGGGCCTCGTTTCTCAGGCCTGCCGCTTGGGTCGAAGTGTATGCCTCGTCTTCGCCAAGTTACAAGCTCATTGGCGAGGCCAGATGCCAGCGTCCTGATTGGGTGGCGGCGGTGCTGCTCCACCGCCGTGCGCCGCCGCCGCCGCTCACTCACCAAGTTGAAATTGGGGCACAGCAGGCCAGCAGGCCAGCAGGAACTTGACCGTAGCCGGTCCGACGCCTATGCTGCTCGGCGAACGCGAAGAAGAAATCCCGATCGATGATGCTCTGTTCCCGAGTCGCTCCAATCCAGACGCGCCGGTGCATGGCGGCGTCCGTAAGGCGGCCTCATTCATGAAACAGGACCTCGGGCTCCTCAGGCAACAGTTGGACTCTCTTGCGGCGGCGGCTGCTTCCTGCGCCGGTCCCGGAGCCCCAGACGACGGCCCGGCCCTCCTCGCCTGCGAAGAGGCTTGGGAGGCCGTCCGGGTGGGCAATTACGGTGTTGGCGCAGTCTTGCTGGCGCCGTCCGGCCAAGTGGTAGCTCGGGGACGCAATCAAGTGTTCCACCCCCAGTTCCACAGCGACCTTCACGCGGAGATGGTGGCGCTCAACGCGTTCGAGGAGACTCACGGAGCCATGTCCGATTTAGGGGGCCACGTGCTCGTAACCTCGGTTGAACCGTGCCCCATGTGCGCGGCCCGGCTCATTCTGGCACGCGTTCCGAAGGTCCTCTACGTGGCGGCCGATGAGGGTGGCGGGATGGCGCGAGGCCTGGATCGCCTTCCACCCAGCTTCCGCAAACTCGCCGAGCTTCAAGTATTTGCCCCAGCCGACGTGTCTACGGCCCTTCGGAAACTGGCTTCGGACCTCTTCATCCATAACCTTGAAGCTCTCCGAGCACTCCTGTTCAAACGGCTTGGACCGACGGGATGCGGTGCGCACGATCTGGCGACTTGAAATGAATGCTGGTTTCGTCTCCTGCGATATTGTTGGCCACTCCGGTGTAAAATCGATCGGCGCGCAATGCGCACGTGTGCGCGGCCTCAACGAGGTGGTCCGCCGAGCGATTGCGAAGGCTGGCGAAACCGCGGTCGTCTGGGCGCCAGGGGGCGACGGCGGGCATCTGGCCTTTCTCGGCAAGGACTGGCCGCCACTGGCCGTTGAGGTCATTTTGGACCTTCACGAGTGGGCCCGCCAGGAAGCCGTCCCGCTGCGCATCGTGGGGCATGTCGGCGAGGTTGAGCAGACCGAAGGCGCTGACGGCCGCATTCAACTGGTCGGAGACGGAATCAACCTAGTGGGCAGGCTCCTGTCCGCCAGCGTCTCGGGTGGAGTCATGGTCTCCGATGTTTTCCGGGGCGCGCTGGTGGCGGGCGGCCTCACCCATCTAGATTTTCACGATCCACGCGTGATTAGGGCAAAGTACTTCCCACCGCAGGAAGTATTTCTGCTCTCGATCCCAGCGCGGATCGAGTCCAGTTGGAATACCCTTCTCCGGCTCGAACATTCCTTTCTCTTCGATAACGATCGCCAGATGCTTGCCCTCGCCCAACACGAGGGACGAACCTGGGATATTGTCTTCTATGTCAAGCGACTCTTGCAGGCGAACGCCTACGACAAGCAGGCTGGAGACGCGCTCTTAGCCATCAACCCTACATCCTTGGCCGTCACCCCAAGGGGGGTGGAAGGGGATGAGAAGGACGAGAATGCTATCAATTCATTTCTCGGTTCCCTGGATCCCGAAACGCGGCTCGATGTCATCCGCTCGTGTCAGATGTTGGAAAGGCAACGCAATGAGGTGCTCTGCGTGGCCGGAGAGGCCGGAGATTCAATGTTCGTAGTGCTCAGGGGCGAGATAGGCATCTTCCCAGGAGGAATCGTGGCCAGTCTCGAGGGAAGGTTTCTCGAGCCCCCTTTCTCCGCGACGACGGGCGAGACCGTCGGCGAGATTGCCTTCGCTCTCAAACGCAAGCGGACTGCGACCCTGATTGCCGCAAGGGAAACCTGCCTCCTCTCCTTCAACGCGGAGATGGTCCGCACCTTGACGCGGCAGAGTGGAGAGAGCTCGGACGCCGATTCCGCCCTCGATCGATTCATCCGGTCGCGTATCCTCAAGTTCGTCGTTGGCCGCGCGAGTTGGCTGGTGGGGCCGGACAAGTCCGGACCCCTCCGTGATATCCCCAGGCTTTGGGATCGCCTAGTGCGTCATACGAGGAGGATCGACTGTCCCTCCTGGACGGAGGCTCCAGTCAAGACTTGGAGTGACCAGTTTGCTGAGGATGGAGTTTATGCCCTCGTGAGCGGGCGGCTTCGCTCGATTACCCAGGACCGCACCGTCGAGGCGGAGGATGCCGTTCCAGCAATCTTTGCGAAAGTGGCGGGATCTGCGATCATGGTCGAGGAGGAATTCCGCGTCGAAGAGGACGCCACAATTCTCCGGATTGATGTGGCAAAGTTGCTCCAGCGCGACTCGAAGCGGCTTCGCGCGCTCATCGGACGACTTGAGGGAAGGTCGGAGTCCCTTGAGGCGGCGAAGGCAAACCCGGTTGCTTACGACGTATTTTGCAGTTATCGTTGGGAAGCTGGCAGCCCTTTAGTGCGCAGCGTAGAGCAGGCTTTGCAGAACCGCTTCCGATTTTTCATAGATGTCCAGAGCCTCAAGTCGGGTCGGTTCGATGTCCAGTTGCTTCAGACGATTAGCCGCACTCCTAACTTCGTTTTGTTCCTGACGCCAGGGAGCCTCGACAACTGTAATTCTCTGAACGACTGGCTGAGGCGGGAGATCGCTCAAGCCATCCAGACACATCGGAACATTGTACCAATCTTGGCAGACGGCTTCCGATTCCCGGAAGAATCTACGCTCCCGGAGGAAATCCGTGATTTGGCGCGCTACGAGGCCATCCGCTACGATCATGCGTACTTTAAGGGAATGATCGACCGGCTGTCAGAACTGCTTCGGTAACCCCGTTCCCATTGCCGCCCAGTGGTGCTTGGGCGGCGCCAGACGGCTTTGCTCGCAGCACCTCGGCGCGTGTGACTGGCAATCAATGACCACGTTGTTCGAATCACCGTCGTCAGGGAGGCCGCGAGTCCCAAAATTGTTCGTGGCGGACAGCGTCTCACATGCCGTCGAACTGTGGTGTCGTCCCCGGCGGACTTGTCTTGGAACCAGCAATCGCCACGAGATCTGCCACCCGCCCCGGGCAGCGAGACGTGCGCCCTTTACGGCGGGCGGGACGTCCGCAAATACTTCCCGTCACCAACCGCTCCAGGACGCACCACCACGGAAGTGGGATCTCTTTTCAATCCGATTGATGGCGATACCGCTGAGCGTCGTGCAAAAGGTCCACGTCGGCATGGCCCTCACCGAACGCGAAAAGGACATGATGATCCTCATTCCAGAAACCGGCTTCAACGTCTTGTCCAAAATTCCGAGGCTGGAGCCCGTGGCCAAAATCATGCATTATCAGAACAAGAATTTCGATGGCAGCGGTTTCCCGAAGGAGCTTGCGGACACGACGCGAATTCCAATGGGCTCGCGGCTGCTCAAAATTCTTTCTGGCCCGGTCGATCTCAAATCCAAAGGCGAAGGCCGGCGGCGAGCCATCGAACTGATGCGCCAGAATCGCCGCTCCTACGACATGGCCATCTTCGAGCCCGCGATGAGCGCATTGCGACCCTGAACCGGGTGGGGCAAACTTGCAGGTCTGCCCTACCAAGTTCAGGGAGAGATTCGGGTTAACGTCGTTACGGCAGCTCGCCGGATCGAGGTGGTTTTCGAGGCAAAGCTAAATGAAAGCTGACGGCTTCTCGGACGCCTTGGACGCGCCCTTCACGGTCCATCAGGACGCGCAAGAGCTGGCTTTCGGGAAACCCAAGTGCACTCAGCTTTTGAAAACCAAGAAACCAATAGGCTGCTTCAGGTCCACCAGTGGCATCTTGTTCACCCAGCAGTTCGCGAACTTCAGAAAGTTGTTTTCCAATAAGGGAACTGGTCGCCGCCAGATCACGGCCCATCGCGATTTTCTCAGCCGCTTTGGCGGTTCGCCAACGGTTTGGGTCGAATGTGGTTGACGGGACGTCGTTCGTCACAAGCAGTCCTTGGTCGAGTAGCGCTCGGTTTGAAATGCCGTCCGAGCCCCAGGCGCAGAATTCGCCGCGTCGGACCCATTCCCGATGAAACAACCGATAGTGCCAATGACGGAGCCAGCGAATCGCTTTGGAATCAGCCCGAAGGCCTTTCTTGCGCAGAAATGCGCCGGCCCTCCTCTCGGCGCCGTCTGCCGGAAGAAACAAGGTGAGCATCCGAGTTTCGCGTGGTGGGATCTCCACCTGCGAGGACCACGAACTCCCTGCATATCCTCCCCAATGACCGTCCTTCCATTCGCCCTTCACATTGACCTTGAGCCGCCATAATTCGTGCGGGACGGAACCTTGCGTGTAGGTCCATATCCGAGAGCTATGATTTGAAAGTGAGAACTTGGCCACGGAATGAACTCGGTCGTCTGACAACTCGGTCGAAATGAGTCGCAGGGTCAAAGGCGGGCTGGCAGACCAACGAAGGAAGCCGATGGCCAGAAGCCCCACGAGCGCCAAACTCGTGCCGACAGCAGCGATCAGATGACTGCGGCTGCGAGGTTTCTGGACGCCTAACATCGTGAAAACCGGATGAGCTTCTTGAAATCCAAGATGTTCTCCCTCACTCCGGCCCTCTCCCGGCGGGAGGGGGCCGGGGTGAGGGAGAATGGCCAAGAGGTTTCGCAATCTTCGTCCGCCTGCCGTCCAGGTGAGCAGTTCTGAATCTGATTCTGGCAATGAAGGCATTCTATGGGCGAGGCGTGCCTCAATCCAGCGGTATTTCCTGGCTGGCTTGTCTGCGGGCGCATCTTGACACTGCCACTATGCTTATGGGTATCAACCCTGACCCGTCCCGAGCCAGACGGAGCGACGTTGAGGGTGACTTCAGCTAGACCCTCTTGCAGGCGGAAGTGACTGATGCAATCCTGCCGGAGTTTGGCCGGGCGTTTCCACGCGAAGTCCAGCAGCACCTGAAGATTCTTCTCCCATGTCTCCGGAGTGAACGGCTGATACTCAGGTTGGTGGGGGCGGCCAAAGCCGCGCTTTTGCAATTCCGGCCAATTCCAACGATCGAGATGCCGCGCGATTTCTGGACGAATGACTGTCGCCACAGCTTGGATTTTCTGGACGACTCGTTCCTCTCGAAACGGGCCGTTGAGCAAATCCGCGCAACGCCTGATGAATCGCTCCTTAAAAGCCGCATTCATCAGCAGCCGCCGCAACAGCAGGGTCCGGCCGCCCTCATTCGGCCAGCCCGTCCCTGTGCCCGAACCCGCGGTGTAGAACTTGAACATGTTGTCGTAATCGGCGTAATCGCGCTTCATCGCCGGAAGATAGACTTCCGGGTTCCAAAGATTGAATCCGTAGTCTTGGTCATAGACGATCCATCGGAAGCGCCCGGTCGGCGTGCGCGGACGCCAACACTTGATATTCCCGATGTCGAAGTTTTGGAAATAAATGACCGCGAGGTGGTAATCGATGAAGTTGTCGATCTGGAGATACTTCTCAGCGACGGTCGCGTAGTTCGTCGGATTGGCCAAATCGCGCGAGGCAAGGAAATCCCGCATGGCCCGATAGACCGCACTGTCGCCCGCCTGGACAGTCCCGTAGGCCTCGATCAGGTCGATTTGGTTCTTGGCTATTCCATGGTTGGCGACGACGTAATGCTCGTTGATCTTCTCGCGGAGGTTGTAGATACCCCAGTAATCGCCGTTGATGTAAAGCACCGCCGGACGGTAGGCCTGCGTGTCCAGACCGGTCTCCTTGATCAATTCCTGCATCATCGCATCCCGCATGAGGGTGAAGCTGCCGTTGACAAAGTAACTGCCGTAAGACGCCGTGGCCCCGAAGCCACTGATCGGCGGACGCGGCGGAGTCTGATGGGTGCTTTGATTGTCGTTTCCGGAATTCCGCAAAACCAGCGTCTCGAACGATTCGATCGGCTTGTCCGGGAAGATCGGGTAGTTGATCTTGCCGTCCCCATATTTGCTCCGCGCGAACAAAGCGAACGATTTCTGCGGATAACCCCGCGAGCCCCATCCGCCGAAGATTTTCAGCCCGGCTCGCTGATGGAAAGCCGGTTCGTGGTTCGGCTCGTAGAATTCAAAGGAGACTTCGATTTCCCGGTCCTTCCAGGCGTTGGAACCGGAGAAGGGAAAACTCTGGAGCACTTGACCGCTGCTGCCAAGCGCGTTGCCCATGCCATACAGAAAGCCGTTCCGGAATTCGAAGTTGCCGGGCGGCGCGGCGAGAGAAATGACCGGCAGTTTGTGTTCGGCCCCGATAAAATAGGTCCGGGCTGTCTCGGCACTCGCACGGTCACCTTCAAAGGAGGCGGCCCGCACGACGGTGGTTCGCTTCAGGATGATCGGAGCATTGTAGGCCAGCGAGGCGGCAGTGACCGGAGATCCGTCGATCGTGAAACGGATCGTCGGGCCGGGGATGGCGCGCTGCAATTCAAGGTTCAGCACCGTGCCTCTCGGGTGAAAACGGCGCTCGATCGAGAATCGTGGCGGCTGGATCAACGGCCCAGTCGAAACAAAGAAATTTGGCGCCCTTGGTGTGGCCAGCGGCTTGGCGAAGATTTGCCATGCGCCATCTCCATCCGGGAGACGGCCCACCGACTGGTCCGCGGCAAGAGCCGGCAATTGAACCTGATCGAGAGTGCGCCCGTCCGGCGCGGTCAAGAAGAGCTGGTCGCCGCCGGCGTTGAGTCTGAAACTCGCGTGCAGTTCTTTTCCCGGTTCGCTCCGATCCAGCCCCGAGGCGAAGACGAGCACGAAGGAATCCGGTTGGAGGAAAAGCCTCGGAAACTGCCACTGGTGTGGGCGCGATTCATCGTCCGTCAGCCCATAACCTCGGAGATCGACGGCCGTGTCAGCGGGATTGAAGATTTCAATCCAATCCCAATACTTGCCGTCTGCGTCGGCGACCTTGCTGAGGTTCTTGGGCATGACCTCGTTGATGAACAGAGGCGCGTCCGCCGATTGAGTGGCGAGAATGCGATAAAATGCCACCCGCCCATCCGGATTGGCTGAGAGAACGGCTTGGTGCATGCCCTGAAACAGCTCCGTGATGGCCGCTTGCGGGTGCAGCTTCCACGCGGTCCCATCTCCCAATCGATCGGCGGTTTGAAGTTGGAGACCGCCCATTTCTCCGCTCGGCGCCTCGAACTGGAAGGAAATCGTCCCATCGGTATGAATCTGGATAGTGGAACTGCGAATGGTCGGACTTTCAGCAGCCATGGTTCCGCCGGTGCAGGTGGCCAGCAGAAAAAGCGAGTGCCAAAGCGTTTTCCATCCGAAAGGTGGCATGCGTTTCATCATTGCCTGCAATCATCGAAATTGAGCCGTGAAGATGCTTGCAGTCGCGACATGCGTCAATGATCGGAATCAAGACCCGCAGTTGAAGGGCGCAGCTTCGAGCAGCCGACAGGCGTTGCGGCGGGCGTCCCGCCTGCCGTAGAGCCGTGGCGTTTCGCCCGGCGGATCCGGCGTGGAATTTCGAGCAGGCTCTGGGATTTGCCGCCAATTCCGGGCCGCAAGATGCGACCCTCTACGGCAGGCGAGGACGCCCGCCGCTACATCAAGTTGCTAGCAACTCCGGGATGCAGTTGACGCTGCGCGGAACGGCGCGGTAGGCTTAACACCATGGCAACGCTGACGATTGAACTTCCGCCGCAGTCGGCGCAGACGTCTCTCAACATGCGCCGCTGGGCAGAACTTTTGGCGGACCCGGAACTGGCCAAGTTCGAGGGCCGGATCGAGACCGATCGTCATGGCCATATCCTCATGAGCCCGCCCCCTGCTCCGAACCACGGAAGCTTGCAGTCCGAAATTGTGTATTTGTCGCGGACCCACATGCTCCATAGTCGAATTATCACCGAATGCCCCATCTCAACCGCCGACGGTGTAAAGGCCGCCGATGTGGCCTGGGCATCTCCCGAATGCCTGCGTGAATTGGGCGATCTGGCCTGTTTTCCTCGAGCCCCGGAAATTTGCGTCGAAGTGCTTTCGCCGAGCAACACCGAGGCGGAGATGCAGGAGAAGATGGCGCTTTACTTCGACGCGAGCGCCCAGGAAGTCTGGTTCTGCGGCGAATTCGGCGTCATGAGTTTTTTCGGCCCCAGGGCTGCGTGAGAGATTGAGGCATCGCAGATTTGTCCTCAGTTTCCGAAACAGATTGAACTCCGATGACTTCGACGGCGCCTCTCCCGACGGGTCCGAGCGTCGGTCTCCGACCCGGCGCGTACCGGATTTATCGCAGTCGCGACTGACGCGGAAAGCGTCTGGTCTGGCCCTGAGGATCACACCAACGTGCTCTTGATGACCTGGGGCGTGCATTCCATCGTGCGCGGAAAAAGTCCTGAGCGCACCGGGTTGGTCATGCTCTCCGCAGGCGGGTCCATTGTTGTGCCCGGACCTCAGTTGGCCGTTTCTCTCGCGGGTGGGAGTATTGTAATCACCTTCACCGGGATGTTGCAGTCATCGACGACAGTCGCTGGTGGTTGGACGGACGTGGGAACGCCCGCCGACTAGGTGGCCGTGTGTCGAGCCCGCTTGCACAGGCGGCCTCCCGATCTCCGCGATTCTACCGTTCGGTTATCCGATAATCTCCAGCAATCTCCGGCTTTCAAGCCGGACGGATCGCTATGCTCCGCGTCCTTGGCAGTTTTCGTCAAGGACGTCGGAAAAGGAACAGCGACCGGGTTTCATTGCTCGTGAAAGTGCCGACTTTTCGGATCTGGAAGATGAAGTTCGGCACGAGGAAGCAGGGTTGAGCGCCGCAATGCTTGGTGCCGGTGGCGGGACTTGAACCCGCACGACTTTTTATAGTCCCAGGATTTTAAGTCCTGTGCGTCTGCCATTTCGCCACACCGGCAGGATCCATGAGCCGTGGCCTGGAGCTGTCTCCACGAACGCATCATGAAACCACGGTGGCAACTCTCGCGTGCTGATTACCTTCATGAAAAATCAGTGGCGTCGAGCAGCTTGCCGCATAGCACCAGGCATTCTCAAGAGACGACTCTCGCAAATGATGCCAAGCGGCGCAAGCCGCAGATTCGCAACAACCGCAGATTCAGTGCATCCACCGGTTGTCGGTAGCGCAGGCGTCTCGCCTGCGAGTTCGCCGAGCGTCCCGCTCGGACGCGGCCCGGCGGCGAGACGCCGCTCGAACTCGCAGCCGAGGACGGCTGCGCTACGACGACCGACAACTTCG
>JACQWK010000473.1 GCA_016209525.1 Verrucomicrobiota bacterium | reverse complement strand
TAAGACGGTGAACCTGCTGTCGGTTGAGTTGATGTTTCTATTTTTCATTCCTGCCGTGTGGCAGGATTAAATTGTCAACTCAACCATTTTTTGCCGAATTTCTGTGGGATGGCTGTGCACGGAAATGAACCCGAGCTGCAGCGACATGAAGAGCGGCGGATTCGCGCATTGGAACATCGTGCAACCCCAGCACACGACCTTTGGCCCGACGGGTGCGGCGAACGCGACTACCTTGTCGCGCATGATTAACTCCCAGGACAAGCGGCACGGCGGCGCGACGTGCCTGGTGTTCTTCGACGGACACACGGAGGTGCGGAAGCTCACGCCTCGCACGCTGCCGTTCGCTTTGTTCAATCCGTATGCTCTCTAGGCCGTCGGAATCCACTGCCATACTATCCTTATCATGAAGACTCTCATACTCTCTTTGTTCCTGTCGCCCGCCGTTCTGGCTCAACTGCCACCCGGAAATGAAAAAGGCATTTCCATGGGTCACCTGCATTTGCGGGTCTCGGACCTCGACGCCCACAAAAAGCTTTGGATCGATACCCTGGGTGCGAAAGTAGTCAAGGCAGGGCGGTTGGAGGCGTATCAATTCCCCGGGGTTCAAGTTCTGTTGACCAAAGGAACGCCGGCGGGCGGCACGGACGGCTGCGTGGTGGATCATCTCGGATTCAAAGTGAAAGATTTGGAGGAAACCAAGGCGAAGCTCATCGCCGGAGGTGCCAAGGTCATGAGCGAGAATCCGAAGACCCACCAAATGTTTATCGAATTCCCGGACGCGATCAAAGTGGAGTTCACCGAGGACAAGACGCAGTCCAATCCCGTTGTCCACGACCACATTCATTTCGCTGTCCAGGAAATCGACGAACAACGGGCGTGGTACGCGAAAATGTTCGGCGCCGTTCCGAGAATGAGCGGGAGTTTCAAGGCGGCCGACGTTCCCGGCGTCAATCTGCGCTGGAAGGCATCCGACTCAAAACTTGCCGGCACCAAGGGACGCGGCGTCGATCACATCGGATTTGAAGTCACGAATCTCGAGGAGTTCTGCAAGAAGCTCCAGGCTGACGGTGTGAAGTTCGACAGGCCGTACAGTTCGTTTCCACAAATGGGCCTGAGCATCGCCTTTCTCACTGATCCCTGGGGCGTTTATATCGAACTGACCGAGGGGTTGGCTAAACTGAAATAACAGTCCTCAAGGGGTATCGAGGAGCCGCACCTCGTATCCCGCAAGCGATAGCTCCTGACCGCCCAACCGCAGCACGACGGCGTCCGGGCGCTTGTTGATCAGCAGGATTTTTTCGCGAGCCGCCAGGACCTCGACTTCATCGGAGGAGGAGACCGTCTTGAATAACTGCGTGCCTGGCCCAAAATGCCGGTTGAACGCCTTGACGACAAAATAATGCGGCGTCGGCTGGCCGCCCTCCGCCGTTCCCGTGCGGCTAAAAAGCTGTCCAAGGCCGGCTCCGTCCCATAACAGAACGAGGCGCGTCCCGCTCTTGAGCGCGTGGTAATAACAGGACGCGTGGTTGGCGGCGGTGAATTGCGGATTCTCGCTCCGGCCTCCGTAGAATTCTGACACCCACATGGGCAAGTTCGTCATCGTTTGAAATTGATCCGCGAGATTGCCGAAAAAACGGGTTCTGCCCATCATCCATTGTTCCGGTTTGCCGCCGGGGGGCCAGCCTTCGAGCCAGCCGTCGAACATGAAAAAATCGGCGCCGCGGCTGTGTTGCAGCCAGTATTGAATCACCTCCCGGTCAGCGATGCTGAGGTCACGTCCTCCCATGGGCAGATATGGCCCGCCGATCTTCGCATCGGGCCGCGCGGCCTTGACGGCGTCGTACACCGCGTTGTACAGGGCTGTGAACCTCTCAACGTCTCTGCCGCCTCGGCTCCGGTAGCCTTTGAATTCGTTCCAGACCTGGAAATACGCCACATCGGCATACCGCGCCGCCGCCGCACGGCACAAGGCGGCAAAGTCCTCGACGTGCTCCTCGGCCACGCGGTCCTCCATGTTCCAGTCCTTTCCGCTGGTCTTCATCCAGCCGGGCGCGCTGCAGAAGGTGAGGACGGGCATGGAGTTGGTCAAGGAACGGATCAAATCCATTCGTTTGTCCAGGCTGGCCCAATTGTAAACGCCCGGGGCTGGCTGCGGGTTGTTAGCGCCCCAACCCATCAAGTGTTGGTTCTGGCAGCGAAGCTTTGCATCCTCCAGCAGCCTCTTGACCCGGGCCACCGCCTCGGGGTGGCCATTCTCCCACATGCCGTGGGTATGGGTGATGCCGATTTCCAGCTTGCTGACGCCGGATGGGGCATGGCGGTCGAAGGTCACGGTCACATCTGCCCCGCGAAGGCCGGTGGCGGCGAGGATTGAGAAGTAGAGCAGCCTCAGAGCGTGTCTGAGATATGGGTGGAACTGGCCGCCAGCCCATTTTGGATGGCAAACGGCCAACCCAAAACGCGGCAGACTGGTAGCCTGCCGCAACAGACCCGCGGCCTGTTCCAGCCAGAAGGCATTTTTCAAACACGCTCCACAGAAAGTGATCCGAGGAACCCGATTTTTCACGGTGAGGTCAAGGATAGCGCTGCAGAGGCGCACCGACAAGGCATGCTGACCGGAGAGCGGACAAGAGTGTCCGCCGCAGGGGTCCGAACCGCGCCGACTGCCAGAATGAGAATGGCTGGGGATAAAACGGTTTGACTTGAGATATTGCCGAGAACATGATGCATTCCACTTGACCGACCTATGGCCAAACTCGTGGTATTGAGTGAAGGGTTCACCGGACGAACCTACGAATTAAAGGTCGAGAAGACCACCATAGGTCGCCTCGAAGATAACGCCTTTCAGATTGGCGAACCTTCGATTTCGAGTCATCACTGCGAAGTCCTCCTGCGCGGAAACGATGTCGTCGTCCGCGATCTTAACTCGACCAACGGAACGTTCATCAGCGGGGAACGAGTGACCGAATCGGTGCTCAAGCCCGGCCAGATCCTCCGTCTGGGTCAGGTTGAACTCCGGTTGGAAACAGGCGCGCCGGCCTCCTCGGGCAAAATACCTCTCGACCAGACCAGGGCCATCCCGCAAGGCGTGAAGTTTGATCTGGAGGAAGGCCAACGCCCGAAATTCGACAAAGATTCTCCGTTTGCCAAAAAGAGCAACAAGATCGCGATCGTCTTCATCACGATCGGCATCGTCCTCTTCGTCATCATCGTGGTCTTCGTCGTCATTGGCCTGCAAGGCGTCAAACGGTAAGTCTCCTTTCCCAAGCCCATTGGCGCAGCTCCGAGATGACAGAAAGGGTCGCGGCGGGCGTCGCCGCCTGCCGTAGAGGGCTGCATCTTGCCGATCGGAGTTTGCGGCGAATTTTGGAGTGTGCCCGACTCTTCACGCCGGGATCCACCGGGCGAGACGACACGGCTCTAGGGCAGGCGGGACGCCCGCCGCTACGCTCCCTCCCGCAGCCAGCCTGCCAGGGCTTTCGCTGCATAGGTGATCACGATGTCCGCGCCCGCGCGTCTCATGGCGAGGTGACTTTCGACAAGGATGGCTCGCTCATCGATCCAGCCTTGGCTGGCCGCGGCTTTCACCATGGAGTACTCCGCGCTCACCGCGTAGGCCGCCGTGGGATAACCGAATTCCGCCTTCACGCGGTACACAATATCCAGGTAGGCCAGCGCCGGTTTCACCATCACGATGTCCGCTCCCTCTTGAATGTCTAAAGCAACTTCCCTCAAGGCCTCGCGGACGTTGCCCGGATCCATCTGATAGCTCCGACGATCGCCGAATTTCGGCGCGGATTCCGCCGCTTCCCGGAACGGGCCGTAGAATGCAGATGCGAATTTCGCCGCATAGGACATGATCGGCGTGTCCGCGAAACCGAGGTCGTCCAGATGGGCCCGAATCGCGCCCACGCGCCCGTCCATCATGTCGCTTGGCGCCACGATGTCCGCCCCCGCTTCCGCATGACTGCCGGCCGTGCGCGCCAGGAGTTTCAAAGTCGGATCGTTGAGGATGTGCGCGCGTCCCGCTTTCGACTCGACAATCCCGCAGTGGCCATGGCTCATGTATTCGCACAGGCAGACATCTGTAATCACCAGCAGGTCCGGCAGTTCTTTTTTCAGAAGCCGGACGGTTTGCTGCACGATGCCATTCTTGGCATATGCTCCGGAAGCTTTGGCATCCTTCAGATCCGGAATCCCGAACAACAACACGGCCGGAACTCCGGTGCTAAAAGCGTTCTCAGATTCCGCCAAGACCTCGTCCGGCGAAAGCTGAAACACCTCCGGCATCGCGCCAATGGGGCGGCGCAGCTTCTTTCCCGAACGCACGAAAAGCGGCAGAACCAGTTGATTCGCGTTAGAGTGCGTCTCGCTGACGAGACGCCGAAGCGCCGGAGATTTGCGCAAACGCCGCGGACGAAGCCTCGGAAATCCACTGGAAACAACCCAATTCATGCGCCGGAAACTAGCCGGTAAAGGCGAGCGCCGCAATGCCTGTATTTGCCAAAGCATTCCCAACCCGTTCTTCCATGGAGTCAATGGCTTCAGCCGCCGGCCGCAAGTCCATTCGAACCGAAGTCTTGGACACGTCAGAAAAACTCAGAGAAGCCTCTGAAATCCTCGCCGGAATTCTGGTTGAAAACTGTCTTCAGGCGATTAGGCTGCCGTCGCGCAGAGAGACGATATGAACTCCAGCTACTTCAACACAGGCATTTACACAGTGCGCGACGCTGCCCGACTGACGAGCGTTTCCACGGGCCGAATTCGCCGCTGGCTGCGCGGTTACCGCTACCGCTCGCGAAAGAAAGCTTATGCGTCACCGCCATTGTGGCAAGGGCAGTGGAAGCCCATTGACCACAGTCTGGCATTGGGATTTCTGGATCTGATTGAGATCCGGTTCGTGGACGCGTTCCTCAAAGCCGGGGTGAGCTGGACAATCTTGCGGCAGGCTCGGATGCGCTCAGGGGAGACGTTCCAGGCGTCGCATCCGTTCTGCACGAACCGCTTCGTAACCGACGGACGGGAAATTTTTGTGGAATTGCATCGCGAAACCGGCGAGCCGAGTCTTTTGGACATTGTCCGGCGTCAGCATGTGTTTGCCCAGATCATCAAGCCCTTTTTGATAGAACTGGAATTTGCGCAGGGCAGCGGGCTCGTGCGGTGGTGGCCGCTCGGTGAAAAACGGCTGGTGGTGCTCGACCCGACGCGCAACTTTGGCCGGCCTATCGTGGCCCGGCACGGCGTACCGACCGAAGTACTCGCCAGCGCCGCGAAGGCTGCCGGTTCGGTTGCCGAGGTCGTGCGCTGGTATGAAGTGCCTGAGCAGGAGATTGCGGATGCCGTTGAGTTCGAGCAGCGGCTCGCTGCATGAAGTTTTTTCTGGATAATTGCCTGGCCATCCGGCACGCGCGCGCCTTGAACGAGATGGTCAAACCCGAACACAGTTTCACCCATCTTCAGGACAAATTCGCCCCGGACACAAAGGACGAAGATTGGATTCGAGCGCTTGGACGCGATGGCGGCTGGATTGTCATTTCCGGCGATTACCGCATTGGTAAAAGCGCGCACGTACGCCGGGCGTGGCACGAGAGCGGGTTGACTGCGTTTTTCCTGAGCAAGGGGTGGACGAACATCCCGCCGCTCCAACAACACTCGAGGCTGGCGCACATCCTGGACGACATTATCGAGCAGGCGCAGCGGGCGAGACCGGGAACCGGATTCTTCGTGGCGATGAACGGAAAGATTCAGCAGGTGTATCCGTGAAGCTTATCTGGCATCGGTTCTCCAGGCTCTCCGCGATTTTGTTGGCCGCGTTCGCTTCAATTCTTGTCGCTGCTCAGGAACAAGAACGGATCCTCATCGAACCTCTGAGGCCGGGCCCCGACCAACAATTCACCCATGATTTCGCCACCGGCTGGTCGATGGCCACGAACGGTGTCGTCGTCCGATACCGCGAAACGACCTTGATTGCGGACCAGGTGGAGCTGAACTCGCAGACCGGAGAAGCCATCGCCACGGGCAACGTCAACCTGCAACACGAGCAAGGCCTCTGGCGAGGCGAGCGCCTGCGCTACAATTTTAAAACCGGCGAGTTGAGCGCGGACACGTTTCGAGTTGGCCGCGCGCCCTTTTTCGCCGCCGGGGAGAGTCTGACTCGAACTCAAACGAATGGGACCTACACCGCGCGAAATGCATTCGTGACGACCGATGACACGGCGGAACCGGCCTACCGCATCCGGGCGAAGCGATTGACCATCGTGCCGGGCAAATCCATCGCCGCGGAGCAGGCCACGGTTTTCGCGGGAGATTTGCCCGTCGGGTACTTTCCGTTCTACTCCCGCCGCCTCGAACTCCATCCCAACGCATTCGTTTTTACGCCCGGCTTTCGCAGCCTTTATGGGCCGTATCTCTTAGGAGCCTACCGATGGTATTGGAGCACGAATCTGAGCGGGGCGTTGAATCTCGATTACCGGCAAAAACGCGGACTCGGCGGCGGTCCGGAACTGAGCTACGATCTCGGCCGGATCGGCCGAGGTTCCGGCTCCTACTACTACACGCGCGACGATCAACCGGGCCTCGATCCCGACGGCTTGCCGATCCGCGATGACCGGTATCGGATTCAATTTTCTCACGCGGCGTCGATCCGGACCAATCTCACCGCCCAAGTCGTCGTCAACCAGCAAAGCGACGCCCAGATGATCCGGGACTTTTTTGAATCGGACTACCGCGAGAATCTCCAACCCAAGAGTTTTCTGGAAGTCAACCAGCTCTGGCCCAACTTCAGCCTGAACGTGCTCGCGCAACCGCAGCTCAACGATTTTTTTCAAACCGTCGAACGCCTGCCCGACTTGAAACTTTCGGCCTTCCGCCAACAACTGGGCCTTTCGCCTCTTTACTACGAAGGCGAAAGCTCGGCCGGCTATTTCCGTTTCCAGCCTGCCGAAGGATCGGCCACTCACGATTTCGCGGCGTTCCGCGCGGATACCTTCCATCAAATCCTCCTGCCGCACGCCTTTTGGGGATGGCTGAATGTCACGCCGCGCGTCGGCGGAAGGTTCACGCAGTATGGCGAGGCCGAAGGCGAGGGCGGCGCGTTCGACCAACGACATCGGAGCGTTTTCAATACCGGCGCCGAAGTTTCTTTCAAAGCGTCGCGAGTCTGGGAGGGGGCGCGGAGCAAGTTCTGGGATGTGGACGGCCTGCGGCACATTATTCAGCCCTCGGTCAATTATGTGTTTGTGCCTTCGCCGAGCCGGGCGCCGCGGGAGTTGCCCCAGTTCGACACCGAGATTCCAAGCTTGCGGCTCCTCCCGATCGACTTTCCGGACTATAATTCCATCGATTCGATCGACAGCCAAAACGTTTTGCGTTTGAGCCTCCGGAACAAGATTCAAACGAAGCGCCACGGCGGCATCGATAATTTCGCCAACTGGGCGCTCTACACGGATTGGCGGCTCGACCCGCGTCCGGATCAAACGACGTTTGTGGATTTGTTTTCGGATCTCGACTTGAAGCCTTGGTCGTGGCTGACCCTCAGTTCGGAAATTCGTTTCGACGTGGAAGCGGCGCACCTGAATTTTGCCAATCACACGGCCACGATCGAGCCGAACGATACCTGGAGCTTTTCCTTGGGCCACTGGTTTTTCCGGAATGATCCGCGCTTCGGGCCCGATTCGGAGAACAACCTGATTCGCAGCAGCATTTATTACAAACTCAACGAAAACTGGGCCGCGCGGATGACCCACCATTTCGAAGCGCGCGACGGTGTCATGGAAGAGCAATACTACACTCTTTACCGCGACCTGCGCAGTTGGACCGCCGCGTTGACCTTTCGCGTCCGCGATCATCGAACGCGGGAGACAGACTACACCGTGGCGGTCACGTTCTCCTTGAAAGCCTTCCCGCGTTTCGGCCTCGGCAAAGATCGGGCGAAGCATTCGCTGCTCCTGGGAGGTTAGCCCGGAGGTCTCTCAGAGCGTGTTTTGAAAATGGGTGGAACGGGCTACCAGCGCGTTTTCGGCGGCAACCTGCCGCCGAGAATTGCGGCAGGCTCCAAGCCTGCGTTACGGCAGATTGAAAATCTGCCCTGCGAGTTTCATACAAAGGAGACCGTGGGATGGACTACACGCGGAAGGTTTGTAGTCCCGCCTTTAGGCGACCCAAACCGGCTCAGTGGCCTAAAGCCGGGACTACAAACGCCGACCTGTCGTTCATCCAACGGTCTCGTCAATAAGTCTCGCTGCGGCGTTCGATCTCAGAAATGTCGGCTTATGTCCGGCGCTCTGTCCGCGACCGAACCAGCGCTTCGACGTCGTCTAACGTGTCCGAGAACAGTCGGCATAAATTCGCCAGCTTCTTGAATTTCCCGGCCAACGCTTGAGCGAGGGCCGGCGCGGGCAGATAATCCAAGTCCATGAGTTCGTAATGAAAAAAGTCCGCCAGCAAGCCGTGGCTCTCGCGAAAGCCGGAGACCTCTCGCACCGTTTCGGTGAGTCGTTCGTGCACTCCGATTGGACGCGGTCCGGTCTGGCCCGTCGGAGCCGAGTCTTCCGACATCTGACGCGCGAGCGCGAAACCTTCGGCAAGTCTGGACTGCATCAGTCGCAGCCCTTGGCGAAAATCCAAAACCTGCGATTCGAACTGAGTGGCGGCTGAGAGCCGTGTCACCAACTCGGCGACGAACGCAGAGTCGGTGGGGATTCCCAACGCTCTTTCCCACATCAAACGGTTCAAAAACGAGATCCAGTAGTTGCGCGAGATGGGCTCTTTCCCAATCGGTGCGTAAACGAGCGTCCCATTCGCCAGAAAGGCCGATCGATAGATGGCGAGCTTTGGAGCGTTGGACGGCCAATCCTCGCCGTGACCCAGCGCCATGCGGACGACCGCCAGCACCGCTTCGACGGACAAGAAATCCGCACTGCGTGAGGCGGCGGAGCATGCCGAGTCGTCGCCTGAGGTAGAACCGGACTCGACTTGGAGAACGACATGATTGTCTCCGTAAGGCGCCGTTTCGGCAAAGTAAGCCGTCGCAAAATAAAGCCCGACCGTCCGCGTGCCGCAGGCCGCGGCGAGATGGATCGTTCCGGTGTCGTTGCTGACCAAGAGATCACAAAGCTTCAAGACCGAAGCCAGCCTCGAAAAACCTGTATTCCCGATCAGATCGATCGCCAAGTGCCCAGCCAGTTGAGCAAACTGTTCTCCAAGCGCGCGCTCCTTTTGGTCGCCCAGCAAAAGAATCTCCACTTCCGCATCTTCCATCAGGCGCTTTGCCAGCGCCGCGAATTTTTCCACGGGCCAGGCCCGGCGCGATTCGCTGGCTCCCATTTGGAATGCGACCCGTTTGCCGTTTTGCCGGCAACCGCGGCTGCGCAAATCCGCCAGGGCCGCTTGTTCCTCGTCCGAATCGACATCGAGGTAATGACGCACGGGCCGGCGTGGAGCGCCTCCGAGGCCGAGGTAAATATCGACCAAGTTGAAAAGATTCTGAGTCCGGTGGCCGACGGCGGCAAAAAGGTATTTGGCCCAGTCGCCCAGCAGCCGAATTTCGTCGGGGTACGTGTGGACACGACCCGATTTGTGGCGGCTGCTCAATTTCTCGCAAAGCACACCGCTGGCCTCGTCATGGGTCAGGTTGACGACCCAGCCATACTCGTCCCGGAATTCCGGGATTTCGCAGAAGGGTGGAAGACTCCAGAAATTCTGGCGCGTTGTCTCGCCGCGGAGTCTCTGGACGTCCTCCAGGTCCAGGACGACGAGGCGATCAAATACCTTTTGCTGGGCGACCACGGGCTGGAACTCGCGCAGGCACACCAAGGTGATTTCGCGAGAGGGGGAGTCTTGCCTGAGACTCCGGAGAAGCGGCAGAGTTTGGATCAGGTCCCCCATCCGGCTCAGTTGGATGATCAATGTTCTCTCCATCGCGATTCTCGCCTTCTGGTCATATCATGCGGACATGTGCTCTTCGAACTGGAGCCGAGTGAAAAGCGCGGAGTTGCACACGTCAAGCCACCACAACTCTGTGACGAAGATGCCGATCGACTGTCGAAGCAAATGGGGCGCACCGAGATGGCTGGGAACCTAAATTCGGTTGAGCAGCCACAAGAGAACACAACGAGCGCAAAGATGAAAGAACTTGCTCTTGTGTTCTTTCCACTTCAATTGCCCAACTTGCTCGCAGGCCGGCACGAAGTTGTCGATGGCCGAAAAAGGCTAGCCCACGAAAAACGCGAAATGCACAAAATGAGAAAGATGAGCGGATTGGACTTTATTCGTGTGTTTCGTGTGTTTCGTGGGCCAAACTTCGGTTGCGGCTCTGCAGCGTCGGATGGAGGTTTCGACGCTCACTTGGGTGACAACCTGGTTTGCCATCGGAATGACGACGGACCTAGCCGGCAATAATTCGATCTCCATGCGATTGGGGAACGGAGATGACGATGAACGGACTTCTGATTCGGAGTCATTGAAGACGCAGTGCGTAGCTCCCGGAGCAATCGCCATCCCATGCTCTCGAGTGAGGTTGTGCTGCACGCTATCGAGCCAAATCGAAAGCGTGTCTGAAAGCACGAAGAAAAACTCGCGCGACGTTCGGATACCAGGCCACGTCGGCTCGCGCCACGACGGCCGGCTGTTCGGTGGACCGCTTTGGGCCTGGTTTTGAGAGGCCGCCACGAAAAGTCGATATCCCCTGAAGATCAGCAGCCCAGTTCTCATACGCTACAATGCGATCCTCATCATCAACCCAGCCATCCCTTCTCTCTCCGAGTCCCTCACGAACGCTGTGGAGCACGAAATTGGCAAAGTCTGTGGTTAACACCGCGGCATCAGCCGGGCATAAGAGCGAATGTAAGGCCTGCACGAGGGTCTCGGGGGTTGCGCGCAATAGATCAGATGCATCTGCCTCCACAAACTGCTCACAAGCTTCTCGGCTTTTGAGTGCGGCACTGACCAATGCAACATTGGTCTCCCCCCATCCCGGCAAAGTAGTCCAGCCCTTCGGCGGGATAGAGCGCTGGGGAGGCCAGTACGGCCGCGGCCACGACCAGGCCTGGTAACAGAGCTGCACAGGCCAGAGCGTGTGGCCCGCCTCCCGACACCCCCCAAACCAATAGGCGATTCAGGTCAAGCTCCTTGGCAATCGCGGCGACATCGTTCGCCGCGCTGTCCACCGTACGACCTGGATGGGCCGTTGACCCTCCGTAGCCCGGTCGTTCGTAGCCGATTAGCCGGATGCCGCGCGACTGTGCGTCCTCGACCCAGAGGTCATAAAGGAGTCGGGACTGTGGTGTTCCGCGGTGCACCAGAACAGGTACGCCATCCGGTTGACCCACTTCGCTGATACGAATCTTGCGTCCATCCTCTGTTGAAAAGGTACGGCCACTAGCGTTCGTAAGGACGCTCCTGATTGTTGGCTGACGCAGTTTCCCGAGCAGCAAATAAGACCTGTGAGTGTGTCACCAATTCCATAGTCTCAATGCATCGCGAGGCGGCCCGACGACAGGCTCACCGACAGCCGCCTGGCGGTGAACGTGAGCAGACAATCTGACGTTCGACAACCCGAACGCATCGGCTCGTGCCACGGCTCGCGGCTGTTCAGATGTCATGATGGGTTGAGTGGCACCGCCACGCGGCGATACACTGTGCTTTTATGAAAAAAACATACTACCTCAAACCCACCCTGACACTCAGCATTCTAACCAACCCCGCGGCCCCGGACAAGCCTGGCCTGCGGCCCCATCCCAACACGCCGGAATCCCGCGCCGTCCGTGGCCTGGTCGAAGCCATCGCGCCGAGCCCGCCCGCCTCACCCAAGGCGTTGGTCATCGATCTGAGCACGCCCCTGGCCACCCCGGCCCTGCCGCCGCGCCAGCCGTTGCCCAGGCTCGTGCTCCATCCTGAGAAGAACTCCATCAAATTGGGCCTGGACGTGCACCTAGAATTCATCATGGCCGTGGTCCAGCGCGATCACGCCTCGCCCCAGGCCCCGCGGAAATGGACGCCCGATCAGCTCATCGATCAGGTCCAAAGTTGGGTGGCCGCAGGGCTGGTCGTCTATGCCGTGCAGGAATCCTGCGGCTTTGGGTTTACGCTGCATCGGCGGTTGGTCGCGGCCGGGGCGCAGAGTTTTCTCATCACGCCGATCAATCTCAACGGTCAGCGCAAGACCGATAAAGTCGATGCCCGGGCCTTATGCGTGCGGCTCTCGCGCTGGGTCGATGGCAACCGGGACGAACTGGCCCCCATTCGCATTCCGACCGAGGCCGAACCGCGTCGGCGCGAGAGCGCCCGCCGACGTCAATTCCTGGCCCAGGAAATTCGTTGCTTGGCCAATCGCGGGCACGGGCAAGTGGCCGAATATCACCATGAAAAACTGCCCTCGCGCTGGTGGGGGCCGCGGATTTGGAAGCGACTTTGGACCCAGCTGGACCCGTGGATGTTGGGGGTGCTGGAGAAGCTGCGCGAGATCATCTTGGTAATGAAAGCGCAAGTGGTGGCGCTGGACGCCGAGATCTGCGACTGGAAACGATTCTTCAATCGCAAGGGAGTGGGCAGTTATACCGGCTGTTGTCCCAGCGAGCACAGCAGCGGGGGCCAACGGCGGGTGGGCTCGATTGACCGGATGGGCAACGGGCGGGTGCGAACGTTGCTGGTGGAGGCGGTGTGGCGGTTCTTGAAATGGCAGCCGGGATGGAAGGCGGCGCAGAATGTGAAACTGAAGCTGGCCGCCGGGACGGCCCTGAAAAAGAAAACCATCGTGGCGCTGGCCCGCCAACTGGCCGTGGATTTGTGGCGTTGGCGCACGGGCCGTTGCACGATGGAACAACTGGGCTGGGAGGCCGCCGAAGCGGTTCTAAACCCCAACCCTCAACCCTGAACTCAATTTGATTCCTGATTTCCAGCGCGAAGTTAAGGTCGGAAACGTTTTTGCGATCGGGCGAGTCCTGTCCGTAGCTCCACCTGGTGAACCGTGCGTTCATCCGTTGTTTAGATGGGACGGACTCCGGGGTCGCCGCAGTCACACAGGCAAGACACGATGGGCGTTGGGTTCGATCTCAACTGTCCGGATAGGAGTCGGTGTGTGGCGCATGTGGGCCACCACCCGAGGAAGCGGCGACACCGATCAGGCCAGGCTTCCGATCCCCGGCGCGCCCAAAGGGACCAGGGACAGAAAGGACCAAGAGAAGAAGCTTCTAAAAAGAGACCGAGGGGACCACGCCCGGAGCAAAAGACCGGCTCGGGTCAGAATCCAGCTTGCACCGCTTTCGCGCGCGACTCTGCTTCACTACGTTCCGCTCCGCCCGGCCAGCGTTCCCAGAAAGAAAAAACCTGACACAAATTCAAACACCCTCTTGACAACCCTTATAGGGGTGGAGCGACTGGTTATACCACATTCCGGAGGCTCGACTCGCCTGGCTCTGGCGCGATC
>JACQWK010000474.1 GCA_016209525.1 Verrucomicrobiota bacterium | reverse complement strand
GCGACGCCGTAGATCAACCGCCAGTAGGTGTTGAAGAAGTCCTGCCAACTGGTCTGATCGTCCCAGTTCTTAAGCCGTTCGATCAGGCTGAGCCGGGTGGGAATCGTGTCGTCGGACTTCATGAGCATCGGTTTTGGAACGAATCGTGCGTAAGTTCTCAATCGCAAGGAAACCTGTCGCCGGACTGCAAGTGTGATCCTGCAAACGGCAGTTAACCACTAATGCACACTAATGGACACTAATCCTGATGGAGTTAAGGCAGCTATGATTTCAACCATTGAGTGCCCCGGGGTCGCTGTTCCATTAGTGCCCATGAGTGGTTTGGAAAACTTCAGTCGTTTTCAAGAGCTGGTTCTCGTGTGCTCCGCAGCGCAGCCGGGCTCGAATTTACAAGGCATCAAGGTTGTCGCGAGTTGCATTCCACCGACTAACTCGCTCGGTTCAGCGAATTCTAACAAAGAATTCGATTTTTGGCCTGAAATCGGATGCAGGCAAGATACCTGCCCTACTTTCGAAACGCGTTCTTCGAACATTTTTCAGATTTGTTGTTAGAATCAGCCGCCCACCGACGAGTTAACTCCAGCGCCAGCTAAAATAACACCGTTGGCACGGCGTTTTTTAATCGTCCAAATAAACCATAACTCAGCACCTCCTATGAAAAACCTCATGTACGGCGTCTTGGCTGCAGCGTTGATGACGTTCCCCCTCGCGGCCCAGGACAAACCCAATCAAAAGCCCGATAAGCCTCCTGGAAAACCAGGCAGCAGCAAACCAGAAAAACCTCCTTCCGGTAAGCCGCCGGGTGACAAACCCACAGGAGACAAAAAGTCGCCCGCAGGCAAACCGCCAATTGGCAAACCGCCGGGCGATAAACCTCCCGGCGACCAAAAGCCGCCTGGAGGCAGAGCAGTGCAATTGCCTCGGCACTTAAATATCGCCGCCGTTTCGGGTGGCGTGGTCACCGCTGGCGACACCTCCGGCCCGAAGATTCAGTTCAAGTCGTCGTCGGAGATCGCGAAGAACCTGTTCGTCGGGCAGACCGTCTGGGTCGAAGGCAACAAGGCGACCGTGGTCGTTTTCCCCATCGAGATGAGGAGACGCAAGGACCTCGGCAGTGCGGACAAGATGGAGACAATGGTGAGGGTGTCGAACACCGGCATTATCGCCGGCAGGACTCGGACCTGGACCGCTGAAGCGCTCCGCGGATTTCACGGGGCGGTGAAGGTTTACATCAAGGACGAGCGCGGAAACGACCTCTACATCACGCAGCACCGCCGTTACGGTGTCAATGGGACCACCATGGGCAATTCGGACCGCACGGAAACTTGGGAGGAGAGAATGCCGGACGCCATGGTCGGGAAGGTCCGGTCAATCGCGATCGTCCAACTCCGCTCACCGCAGAGTTCCTGGGACGCCTCGGTGGATAAGATCAGAGACGTCCTCGAGCTCGCGAAGACGGCATCCGAGATCTACTCAAATGTCGCTGGCGCGAGTGGGTCAAGCGGCAGCCCTGCCGTGCCTCGCTAATCGTAAAACTCAGATAAGCCAAGCAATCATGTCATATTCCTGTCAAACCGTTCGGCTAATATCGAGGACAAACGCTCTTTGGTTGATGGCGATCTGGGTCAACTTCTGTCAGCATTCTGTTCAAGCATTCCAAGGTGATCTTGACACCTTCAACGGCAAGTACGGGACTACTGGTTCCCGGCTCAACAGTTGCCAAACGTGTCATCTTCAAAATTCTTTTAGGCCCCGTAACGACTACGGCATTGCGTACGAAAACGCCAAGAAGAACCAGAATGCCCTGAATGCATTTCAATCGATCGAGTCGCTGGACTCGGACGGGGACGGCTCGTCCAATCTGGACGAGATTAAGTTGTTGTTCTTTCCGGGCGATGCGGCGGACCGGCCATCGCCGCGCATAACCGCCCAACCGCAGAGTCAGAGCGTAAACACCGGAGCAAATGTTTCCTTCACTGTGGTCGCGACAGGTGCTGCGCCACTCCGGTATCAGTGGCGATTTAATCAGGCGCCGATCAGTGATGCCACCAATCCGACCCTGACGAAGAACAATGTGCAAGATTCGGACGTGGGCGTCTATGACGTCGTGGTGAGCAATTCTTTAAGCTCAGTCACGAGCGCGCCAGCCAATCTCCAGGTGACTTCGATCGTGACTCCGTTCTTTCACTGGGCCGTTAAACCTACCCAGACGGGACCGGCTGGAGGCAGGCATGCGGTTACGGATAAAAACGGCAACGTTTACGTGGCGGGAAATTTCAGCGGAGAGCTTAACTTTGGCGGTGTAACGGTTAAGAGTCGTGGCCGCTCGGACGTTTTTGTGGCCAGATACGATCCAAACGGAAAGTTCGACTGGCTCGAGACAGCGGGGGGCACTGACGATGATTTCGCCACCGGCGTTGCGGTCGATGCTGCGGGAAACTGTTCTGTAATCGGGGAGTTCAGAGGAACGATTCGGTTTGGTGACTTTAGCTTAACGAGCAGTGGCGGGTTTGATGTCTTTGTAGCCAGTTACAACACTTCGGGTTTGCGGCGTTGGGTAGGGACTTTTGGCGGCAGTAACTTCGACCTGAGCAAAGCCATCGCCGTTGACGGGACCGGAGATGTGCACATTACAGGGTGGTTTTTCGATCGAGCAGTTTTTGGAGGCGTCTCTTTAACCAGCAGTGGCAGTTCAGATGTGTTCGTGGCCAAGCTAGACGGTCGGTCTGGAGGTACGATGTGGGCGAAATCCTTTGGAGGGAGTTCTGACGACAATGTCGGCGGCATCGCGGCGGATGCGCAAGGAAACAGTTACGTTACCGGCGGGTTCCGGGCGACGGGAAGTTTCGGTGCCTTCACGCTCACGACTGGTAACACCGATGCCATTTACGTGGCCAAGCTGGATAACGCAGGGGTGGTTCAGTGGGCTCGCAAGAGTGGTGGAAATCCTTTCAACCGATCTCCCGGAATAGCGGTGGATCGACCTGGCTCGGTCTATGTGACGGGTTCGTTCAGGGGAAACGCACAATTTGACAATAGATCCGTCTCCAGCGCCGGTAACGACGACGATATCTTTGTCGCCAAGTACACTAACGCAGGCCAGCTCCTTTGGGTCACGAAGGCAGGGGGAACTGGCCCTGATATCGGCGCGTCCGTCGCCGGAGACGGAGCGGGCAATTGTTACGTAACTGGCTCTTTTACCGGCACGGCGACCTTCGACCAAACGTCGCTCACCAGTTCCGGCTCAAGCGATCTGTTCGTGGCAAAATATGATGGCAATGGAAGATTGGTTTGGGCCAAGCGGGCGGGTGGGAGCCAGGGCGACAGCGGTTCAAGCATTGCTCTGGACCAAGATGGAAATCTCTTTCTGACAGGAGGATTTTCTGGGCTGGCACGGTTTGACGAGGTGAACTTGTCCGGCGCTGTTGGGGACGTTTTTGTGGCGAAGCTTTCCAGCCGACCATTTATCGTGTCGCTTCAACCTCAAAGGCAGACAGTGGAAGTCGGTCAGAATGTCACCTTTCGCGTGGAAGCCAAAGGCGTCGCCCCGTTATCGTATCAGTGGAAACGAAATGGGGTCGAGATCGCCGGGGCGACGAGGTCCACCCAGACCTTTGCCAGTGTCACAGCGAATGATGCCGGGGCGTACACTGTGGTGGTTGATAGTCCCGGCGGATCGAGCACCAGTGCCAACGCCATTTTGATCGTGACAAGCACGGCTTCCTCTCCAGCCGTGGTGTGGGCTTCCAAAGTCGGAGGAACGGACAACGACTCTGGAAACGGAGTCGCGGTGGACGCCGCCGGGGACGTTTACGTGGTTGGTTCGTTTACGGGCACGGCTGGATTTGGCGGGAAAACGTCTCTCACCAGCCGTGGTTCGAGCGATCTTTTCATCGCGAAATATAAAAGCACAGGTGAACTGTTGTGGGCCCGGCAGGACGGAGGCCCAGAGGGAGATCGAGCCACAAGCACGGCGGTGGATGTTTCGGGAAACGTCGTCGTGACAGGCACCTTTCGCGGGAGAGCCACCTTCGGTCCGTCCGGCATCGCTGTGGGCCGCACGACTTTAACGTCGGCGGGCAGTGACGATCTTTTCATTGCAGAGTATAACTCCTCCGGCACCTTCATCTGGGCCAGACGAGCGGGCGGCACCGGCTCAGACGCCGTTCGAGGTATTGCCGTGGATCGAAGTAGAGCTATCTATGTGACCGGAAGTTATTCGGATGCCTCCACCACGTTTGGAAACACGACCTTAGCGAATCAGGGAGACTCCGCTGGCGTCTTCCGCGAGGAGATCTTCATTGCGAAGTACGATTCTACGGGGAATGTGCTCTGGGCAAAGAAAGCCGGAGGCACTGGGAATGACTCCGGAAACGGAATTGCGGTAGATTCGGCGGGCAATTGTTATGTCACGGGCTACTTCAGAGACCGAGCCACGTTCGGCGTGGGTGATTTGATTCTCTTTAGGACTACCCTCACCAGCAAAGGCAACACGGATATCTTTCTCGCCAAATATAACTCGAGCGGACGATTGGTGTGGGCCCGTCAGGCGGGCGGAGTAGCCGATGATCTTGCTTGGGGAGTGGCTCTTGATCCTGCGGGAAATCCGTATGTTACGGGCGAAATTCTTGGCGACGCAACTTTCGGCGACATCCGGCTGGAGAGCAGTAGCCGAGACATTTTTATCGCCAAATACAGTTCGAGCGGCGATGCACTTTGGGCCCAGCGGGCGGGCGGGCATCTGAACCAATCTGGAGCCGGAATTGAGGTGGACGGAAGTGGCAGCGCTTATATCACAGGAGCATTTGAGCGCTCTTGCTTTTTCGGAAATCCGAGCAGTAGCAACGCGACTTTGGAGAGCAGTGGGCTCTTTGATATTTTCGCGGCGAAGTATGACAGCACGGGTAAATTTGTTTGGGCCAGAAAGCTCGGGGGCAGTGGAGAAGATCGTGGCCAAGCTATCGCGGTCGATTCCTCCGGGGCCAGCTTTGTCACGGGTCAATTTGCGGGGACGGGCGACTTCGGGCAAACAACTTTAACCGCGCAGGGAACAGACGTCTTCCTGGCCCGACTTGCACCGGGGCCTTCGTCCGGCACAGCTCCGACGTTCCAATCATTCCCAACCAATCAGACGGTTACGCAAGGCGGCAGCGTGACATTCACTGCGGTTGTTTCCGGGACTGAACCGCTTTTTTTCCAATGGCATAAAGACGGGCAACTGTTGAGTGGGGCGAATCTATCAACCTTGGTTATTGCCGCTGCTCGCATCGCCGATGCCGGCACCTATACATTAGTGGTGACCAACTCCTTTGGGTCAGTGACGAGCACGCGCGCTACGCTCATTGTGATGCCGCCGACGCCTCCGCCTCCGCCCCCGCCTCCCATCATGCCAGTTGTTCGAGGATTTACCGGGTCGCAAGTCTTCAACACGTTCGGACAAACCAAAACGCCCGGGGAACCCGATCACTGCGGGGAGATTGGCGGCGCCTCTTTTTGGAACCAGATTGTTGCGGAAGATAACGGGGTTCTGTTCGTCAGTACTGAAGGTAGTGACTTCGACACTGTCTTGGCGGCCTACTCAGGTCCAGCCCCTCTCACGAGTTTTGATCAATTAATCGCCGTGGCCTGCGACAACAACAGCGGTGCGGACCAGAAGGCCAGTCGGATTTTTTTCCCAGCGTCGAAGGGACAACTGTACTACGTCGCTGTCGATGGGGTGAACGGCGCTCAGGGGAAGGTGCAACTGGCCCATGAGCTCGTTCCCGCGCCGACCATCGTCCAACAGCCAACGAGCCAAACGGTTGAGGCGGGCGCGAATGTAGTGTTCTCCGTAGAGGCCTCGGGGGCGCCGCAGAGCGCGCTGCCGCCACGGATCGGCTACCAGTGGCAATTCGGCGGGAAGTCCATTGCCGGCGCCACTTCGGCCACACTCACGTTGACTAATGTCCAGCCGGCTAACGGAGGGGCCTACTCAGTGGTCGTGACGAACGCCGCCGGCTCGGTGACGAGCAACGCAGCGGTTCTGACCGTCAATCCGACGCCCGTCGTTGCGGTGGCTCCGAGCATTACCTCGCAACCCCAAAGCAAAACTGTGAAAGTGGGTGGCACAGTCACCTTGAGCGTCGGTGCCACGGGAACCGCTCCGTTGTCCTACCAATGGAAGAAGAATGGGACTGACCTGCCAGGGAAGACGAGCGCCACGCTGACACTGGAAAGCGTCAATTCGGGAGACGCGGGCAACTACACGGTTGTGGTGAGCAATTCGGCTGGGAGCGCGACGAGCAGCGCAGCGACTTTGACCATAACCCTGCCATTGCCTCTGTTCTCACCGGTTGTTCGCGGATTCACCGGGTCGCAAGTCTTCAACACTTTCGGACAAACCAAAACACCTGGCGAACCCAATCACTGCGGTGAGATCGGCGGCGCCTCTTTCTGGAATCGGATTCAAGCGGAAGACAGCGGGGTTCTGTTCGTCAGCACCGAAGGGAGTGACTTCGACACGGTCTTGGCGGCGTATTCGGGTCCAGACCCGCTCACCAGTTTTGACCAATTAACTTCGGTTGTGTGCGACAACAACAGTGGTGCGGACCAGAAGACAAGTCGGATCACTTTCCGAGCGTCAAAGGGTCAATCGTATTACGTGGTTGTTGATGGGGTGAATGGTGCTCAGGGGAAGGTCCAACTCGCCTATGAGCTTGTGCCCTCGCCGACCATCGTCCGGCAACCCTCGAGCCAGACCGTTGCGGCGGGCGCGAATGCGACGTTCTCCGTGGAGGCCGCTGGGGCATCACAGAGCGCGTTGGCGCCGCACCTTAGCTTCCAATGGCAGTTTAACGGAAACCCCATTGCCGGCGCCACGGCGGCGACATTGACGATGAATAATGTCCAGCCGGCAAATGGAGGGAGCTACTCCGTGGTCGTGACCAACGCCGCCGGCTCGGTGACCAGTAGCACAGCAGTTCTCACCGTCACCCTGCCGCCGCCCACAACCCGGACCGTTCAGATCGGTGCTGTCACAGGGAGTCCAGGCGCTTCGGTTACGATTCCGATCACACTCAACGCCAGCGGCAATGAACATGCGATTAGCTTCACTCTCGCTTTCCCTGCGAGCCAGGCATCCTTTGGCAGTGTTGCGCTCGGCAATGGAGTGAGCGGAGGTTCATTGGTCGTGAATAACAACCAGGTGGCCAGCGGTCGGGTCGGCGTGGTCATCTCGTTACCCGTGAATCAAACCCTTTCACAAGGTTTACAAGAGCTGGCCATCGTGACGCTGAACCTGGCGACAGGGTTGTCCAATGGAACGGTTGTGCCCGTGACGTTCACGAACAACCCCACGCTCAAATCAGCGGCCGATGCGCAGGGAAACGATTTGGTCTGCGATTTCGCGGACGGAACGATTACGATTCAGGCCGGACAGGTTGCGCGCCCTTCCTTGCGAGCAGAGTTGTCCGGGAAAAACATTATCCTCTCCTGGCCGGCGAGTGCGACCGATTTTGTCATGGAATCTTCCGACAGTCTCGAGACACCCGCTTGGACGCGTGTTTCGCTGACACCGGTTGTGATCGGCGAGACCAACTCCGGAAATATTCCCATTTCAAGCGGGACGAGATTCTACCGGCTCCGATCACCGTGAGGAAGTGGCCGGCTAGCTCGCGCCCCAGAACGGCTAACCGCCGAGCAAACGCAGCGCGGATTGCGGCAAGAGATTGGCCTGCGCCAGCATCGCCGTGCCGGATTGGACCAAAATGTTGGCCTTCGCAAATTGAGTGCTTTCCTCCGCCACATCCACATCCTTGATCCGGCTGTTCGCCGCCGAAAGATTTTCGTTCAGGATGGTCAATTGTTCGCTGGTCAGGTTCAACCGCTGAATGTTCGCTCCCACCAACGCCCGCATGTTCGCCAGCGCCTGGATCGCCGTCTTGATCTGGTTCAACGCCGAATACGCGGCGGTCGAGGTCGAAATCGAAACGCCGCTGTAGGCGTTGAGCACGCCGGTCGAAGTGCTGCCCGACAGATCGGCGGCATTGATGGCCAGAGTCAAGGCATCGCTGTCGATGGTGATGGCCAGACCGGAACTGGCAAACAAACTGACCCCGTTAAACTGCTTGGCGGTAATGTCACTGATGTAGTTCTGCAACTGAACAAACTCAGCATTGTAGTTTGACAGGTCCGCGTTGGTCTTGGTTGCATCCTGGGCTAAGACCGACAACTCGCTCATCCGATCCAGCGACCTCTGGACTTTTTGCAGGAAACCATCTTGGGTCTGACTGTAGGAGGCCGCGTTTTGGACGTTGATGTTGGCCGCCGTGTTGCGGTGGATTTGGGCGTCGAATTTGATCGACTGCGCCAGGCCCGCCGCGTCGTCTTCAGGGGAGACAATGCGCGAGCCGGAAGAAAGCCGCGCCAGGGATTTACTGAGCAGGGAGGTCGAAACGCTCAGCAATCGCCCTGCGTTCATAGCTGAGACGTTGGTGTTGATGACCACCGCCATAAGACAAATCCGTTTGTCTAAAGTTTCCCGACATCCGTGTCGGTCGAAAGCTTTGGCTCAGGCGCTTTCTCAGTTACCTGTGCGAAGCGCAAACGCTGTCGCAACCTATCTCCAAAATCGGTGTGTCAGATAGGAACTTGACCTGGAAATTGTCTTGGGCCATCTGGCCCTAGCCAAAAAATGACCAGGGGACGGCATTTCCTTGGTCGCGGAAGGATCACCGTCATTCTTGAAATGGAAGGATTCACGTACGAGGGACGTACTCACAACGATGGACACAATGCGGTCGAAGTCAGGAATTGCCATCCGGGAGAAATGATATGCTGACGATCCTGTCCGGCGGACAAACTGGCGATGATCGAGCCGCCCTGGATTTCGCCATTGCTCACGGCGTGGTTCCTTCCGATGGCCATGAGGATTCCGAGGGCAATCCGCTGGCATTCGCGGTTGAGCCGTTGTGAGCGAATCGCTTCATGAAGCGGTGACCAGCGCAGTGAAACTGCCCAACCGTCGCAAACTTCTCCGAGTGGCCTGAACAGCGCCCGCTCGAATGCCATTGCCATTTGGCCCTGTGCAAACAGGTACAAAAAAGTACGTATCCTTGCGTAGCCTGATCTTTACCCGAATCACGGCGCTTGGTATGAAAGCTGAAAAGCTCCCGCGCCTTGTGCCGGGGTGGGAGAAATGCCTTGGAGAGTGCCGACGAAATTCAAGAGCGGGAGGCCTGAAGGTACGCGCGACTTGGTCCTGTTGGTGGATGATCATGCCGCGGTTCGGGATCTCACCCAAATGATGCTCACCACGCACGGCTATCGCGTGTTGGTCGCGGCAGATGGCACCGAGGCGCTGGCATTGCATGCGCAGCAAGCCGAGAGGATCAAGCTCGTGCTGACCGATCTTCGGATGCCGAACATGGATGGCCTGGCGCTGATCCACGCGCTGAGGCAGGTGGCTCCAGCGCTCAAGATCATCGCCTCGGCCGGCTTGGACCGGAACGACACCGGTCAGCTCGAACAATTGCGAGCACTCGATGTACACGCAATCCTGCACAAGCCCTACACGATCGACGAACTGCTGGACACGGTGAAGAAGGCTTTAGCGAATACGGACCGTTAAACACCGGCCCCTCCATTGCGAATGAGCCGCTCCGGATTTAGGGTTTTTTGAGCAGAACGCTAGACGAAGTCATTGTTTCAATGGCAGTTATGTCATCTCTCAGTTTCAACCTCCGCCGTCCAACTTTGCCGAAGCAACCGATCCGGGGCCACGGATCATTTTTGTCTCTCGAGATCGCTGATCCGAGCGAGTCTCAGACGCGACGGCGGCTTTGGTGACCGATAGTTTCGTTCTCAACCACCTCGATTCGAGCAGTGGGTATGGAAAATCAAACGATCACCATCCGATGCCTGGCTTGTTCTCAGAAGTTCGAGCAGACCGTCGAACAGCTTCGGAAGGACCCTATGGTAAAATGCCCCCGTTGCTGGAGCATTTTCCGGGTTGATCCAGCCGAGCTTTTTCTCTGGGAGCAGGAGAACGAGAAGAACCGAAAACAAAATAACGACTGACGTGGACGAACTCGATCTGATCCGCCGAACATTGCACGTTACGCCAGCGGTGGAAGCCATTACCGAGCACGCTTGGAGCCTTGGCGAGATGGTTTCTCTTCTGGATTGGTCGAACGGACTGACTCCAGGCGCGTCTCAATTTCTTCGATCCTGGTTTGGGTCTTCTTGATTAGCTCCTTCGCTTCGGCAATCAATTTTGCCAAATCCACGTCAAGTTTCTCTTCATTCGGCATAGTCCCGCGCCAATCGCTTGTACAGTTCGTATCCCTTCCCGACCGGGTGGTCAATCGGGGAAAACCTGAAATTCAGTTGAAACGCCGCTCTCCCAGATCAGCCCCGGGGCCGTACCGTCCGCAGTTAAATCTCCTGAAGCTGACTGGTGACGCTTGGGCGAATCGCATTTTTTATCTTTGGGCGAAGAGGAAAGCGCAAAGCCCAACGGCAAACACCAGAAGGCAAACTAGAGCGAGGATCACTCCCTTCCAGAATCGTTGCTCCGCTTTCAGTTTGGCTTCGAACTTTCCCTCGCAGATTCTCTCCAGGGCTTGATCGGCCTTTGCCAATTGGACGTTCGCCAACTGGCTCGCCTGCTCCAGTTCCAGTTCGTGCTTGGCTGCCGTGCTGACCCGCGCCAACGTCTCCATGGCATTGGTCAGGTAGCCTCGGATTTCTCCCTGGATGCGGGCGACTTGTTCCAGTTGCAACGGGTAATTGACTTCGCCCGCGTAACATTTGTCAGCGGCGTACGAGAGCAGTGCGCCCGGAAGCTCGTTCAGGCGCTTGAGGTACTGGGCCATCCGCGTGAACGCTTGAGCTTGCGCTTGCAGCAAGCTGGCTTCCTGACGCCCAAGCTCGGTTTCGGTCGCCCACGGCTCCATTGTGGCGCTTCCTCCGGTCCCGGCTCGGCTGTCCTCCCCATTTTTCTTTCCTGGACTCTTACTCGCCGCGGCTTGCTCAAGCGCGTCTCGAATCGTTTTTATGTTTCGAGAAATGACCCCGGTCTTCTTGGCCACGCCCGCGTAGTGCGCGAGAATGTCGTCCAGGGGTTGAAAGGCCGTGGCTCGAATCCGCGCGGCCAGATCAGAAGGAGCCGTGCCGCGCACGAGGGCAACCCGCGAGGAAGACTGGATAATGGTGACCAACTTCGAGCAGCAATCCTGGGCCAATTCGTTGGCCAGGCGATGAAATTTGGGAAAGAAATCCTCCCGTGTCATCGCCTTGAGCATGTAGGTCGAATCCGGCGAGGACTGGAACGGTTGCAGGAACTTCTGGAAACCGGAGATCACCGCGCCCGACATAGCCTCATAAACTCTCAGTTCGGCGATCTCCTCTTGAGAGCGCCGGGGCAAATCGATCAGGTTGGATGAATTGGTGCTCACGGTTTTCCGCGTTCTTGAATGGAGATTGATGGAGCTGCCGTCATTGGCCTGCGATCCGCCTCACGACACGGGACAGCCAGGACTTCCGCTGCTTTATTCCGACGGAGCGAACGGACCTTCCCCAGAAACTTTTGCAGCTTGGCCAACTGTGCTTGGGTGGACTTCCCGGTCACGTCCAGTTTTTCCAGGGGTTCAGTGGGGGGCATATCGGATCGGTCGGGGCTAATCGATTCATTTCGCCAGCACCTCACCAAAACTCAGAAGGCTGCCTTGACCCTCCGACACAAAGCGGAGGCCCCTCAAGGCATTCAGCAAATTGGCGAAGTCCTCAATCCGCAGCGGTTTGATCAAGAAGGAATGTGCGCCCGATTGGTAGGCCTGGTGTATCTGTTCGGTGCGGCCAATCCCAGTGAGGACGATTTTCCCCATCACTTTGTGTTCAGGTGCTGGAGACTTGCGCAACCAGGCCAAAACCTCCAACCCTGTTTTGCGGGGCATGGCCAAATCCAGGAGCAGCAAGGCCGGATGAGGATATTCGGTCCGGTCCGCGTAAGGGCCTTCTCCGCTTAAATAGGAAATGGCTTCGGCTCCGTCGGACACGCAACGGATCGGATTCAGAACGTTGGCCTGGACCAGCACTCGTTTGATCGCCTCAGTGTCTTCGGGATCGTCATCCGCAATTAAAACTGCTTTCCGCGTCATCTCGTCCTGATTATTCATACCTCGCCCGCCTCGGCGAATCCGAGAAAAAGTCGTGTGGAGCCTTTCTGATTTTGGAGTGCTGGAAAACCTGACTCGGAGGTCGGGACAAGTTTGATCGCATCCTTGGCCTGCCTCCCAATCCTATGGAATCGCTTAAAAGGCGCGACCGCTCAACCCAGGGCTCTTCGAGCATTTGCAGCCAATCCCCGTATGCTTCCCCCCTCGATCCACCTTTTCGCATAGAACCGGTTAGTTCGGAGCCAAGAACTGACATGTTCACGACACGTTCATGGCGTTCCCTCTCCCGTCTTGCCGAGAGAATCGGATTTATTAGTTTTATTGGCGCGTTAAAATCAGTTTGAAACCGAGCGATGTCAGCGGACCTGAAACCAAAGGCAAATCACATTCTGGCGATAGTGTATCCCGTTTCGGCACTTTGCTTCGTGTGCAGTCAGCTTTTCGCCGCGGACGGCCTTCAGGGTGTTCAATCGCGGAGATTGGCTGTTCAGAGCACCGGACGGGCAGGTTTCACGAGTCTTCCGGGGGCAACCACTGGCATCTTCTTCACCAACCGTCTGTCCGACGCGGCTGCGGAAAACAATCGCATCCTCGAAAACGGTTCCGGCGCCGCTCTGGGAGACGTGGACGGCGATGGCCGGTGCGACATCTACTTCTGCCGCTTGGAGGGGCCGAACGCCCTCTATCGAAATCTTGGAGACTGGAGATTCGAAGAGATCGCCGCGAAAGCCGGTGTCGCTTGTCCGGATCAATTCTCCACCGGCGCCGTGTTCGCGGACCTTGACGGCGACGGCGACCTGGATCTCCTCGTGAACTCGCTCGGCCGGGGGACGCGGAGCTTTCGCAACGACGGCCAGGGCCTCTTTTTGGAAGACCAAGACTCCGGCCTGATCCGAAAATACGGCAGCACGTCGATGGCCCTCGCCGATCTCGACGGCGACGGCGACTTGGACCTTTACGTCGCCAATTACCGGACCACCACCATTCGGGACAATCCCGCGGAGGATTTTGAAATCACGGCGCAGGACGGGAAAGTTGTCGCACGTCCGCCCGAACGATTCGACGTCGTGACCATGGCCAATGGCGAACCGATCGTGTACGAGAAGGGCGAGCCGGACATTCTTTATCTGAACGACGGCCAAGGCCATTTCAGCCCGGTTTCGTGGACCGACGGCCGATTTGTCGATGAGGCAGGCGCCCAACTGACGGCGGCTCCGCGGCACTGGGGATTAACCGTGGCCCTGCGCGATTTCAGCGGTGATGGCGCGCCCGACATTTACGTTTGCAACGACTTCATCGATTCGCCGGACGATGTCTGGATCAACGATGGCCACGGGCGATTCCGCCGGATCGCGCGCTTGGCGCTGCGCCACACTAGTTGGTCCTCGATGGCCGTTGATTTCGCCGACATCAATCGCGATGGCCTCCTCGATTTTCTTGTGGTCGATATGTTGAGCCGCCAACACCGGTTGCGCCAGACTCAACGCGCCAACACGGACATGGCTTCGGTCGGCATTCGGATCGGCGAGATCGACAACCGTCCGCAATACCTGCAAAATACACTCTTTCTCAATCGAGGAGACGGCACGTTCGCGGAGATCGCGCAGCTCAGCGGTCTGCAAGCCTCGGAGTGGTCGTGGTCGCCGGTTTTTCTCGACGTGGACCTCGATGGCTATGAAGACGTGCTCATCACGAACGGCAATGCCCACGATCTCATGGACGCGGACGCCGCGCTTCGGGCGATGGCCAAAACTCAAGGAATTTCCCGGAAAGCGCAGCCGAAAACCCTGTTGCTCTATCCGCCCCTGAAGACTGCGAATCTGGCGTTCCGCAATCGAGGCGACTTGACCTTCGAAGAAGTCGGGCGGGAGTGGGGATTTGACACGCCTGGCGTTTCGCAGGGTATGGCGCTGGGGGACCTGGATAACGACGGCGACCTCGATGTCGCAATCAATAATCTCAACTCCGCGGCCGGACTTTATCGGAACGAGTTCGTGGCGCCGCGGCTGGCGGTTCGGCTGCGCGGCCAAGCGCCGAACCGGCAAGCCATTGGATCCAAGATCAAAGTCTCCGGCGGCCCAGTCTCGCAAACCCAGGAAGTGATCTGCGGCGGACGCTACGTGTCCGGAGACGATCCGCTTCGCGTTTTTGCCGCCGGCGGTCTTACGAATCGTTTGACCATTGAAGTCACTTGGCGGAGCGGGGAAAGGAGCGTGGTTCGTGATGCGCAGCCCAATGGCCTGTACGAAATCAGCGAGCCGATCTCAAGCGTGCGGGGAGGACGCGCGGTTGCCGAGACGGGGAACAGGGGAGATAGGGAAGGGGGGAAAGGGCGAAACGAAGAAACGGAGGGGGATCGGATTGGGGTTAACGGGGCCAGACAAATTTCCAATAGCAAATCGCCGATAGCCAACGGCAAATCGAATCACATTTCACGTTTCACGTTTCACCCCCCGCCTTTCTTTCAGGATGTGAGCCACCTCATCAGGCACTCCCATCACGAATCCGGTTTCGACGATTTCGCACGGCAACCGCTCCTGCCGCATCGGTTCAGTCAGTTGGGACCAGGCGTCGCTTGGTCTGATCTGAACGGAGACAGATGGGACGATTTGGTGATCGGAACGGGCCGCGGTGGCGAGCTGGCTGTGTTCCAAAACGACGGGCGTGGCGGATTCAAGAGGCGGCCGAATTCCAATCAGGCGGCAGCCATCCTGGGCGATCAAACTTCCGTGCTGGCTTGGCAGCCCGCTAAGGGTCCCGCGCGGATTCTGGCAGGCCTCTCCAATTACGAGGGCGGCGAGACATCCGCTCCATCGGTGATCGGGTTTGATGTCACCGCCACAGGACTGCGGCCTGCTTTCGAACTCGTCGGGCAGAGCGCCAGTGTTGGGCCCATGGCGCTTGCGGACGTCGATGGAGATGGGGATCTGGATTTGTTTGTCGGAAACCGACTGATGCTGGGGCGTTATCCGGAACCGGCGACTTCGCGTTTATTTCGGAACGAGCAGGGGGAATTTCGGCTTGATCTCAAGGCAAGCCGTGTGTTTGTCGATGCAGGCTTGGTGAGCGGGGCGATCTTCACTGACTTGGATGCGGATGGAGCGCCAGATTTGGTGCTAGCCTGTGACTGGGGACCGGTGAAAGCGTTCCGAAACATCGGTGGAAAGTTTAGCGATCGAACGGACGAACTGGGGCTCGCAGCCTATCCGGGACGCTGGAACGGCGTGGCCGCCGGCGACTTTGACGGCGATGGCCGGATCGACATCGTGGCGACGAATTGGGGCCGGAACACGAAATACCAGCGTCACCTGAAATATCCGTTGCGGTTGTATTGCGGCGATTTCGATGGAAACGGCACGTTGGACATCGTGGAGGCTTATGTGGAGGAGGAAATGGACGCCTTTGTCCCGTGGCGAGGGCTGGTCTCAATGTCGCGCGCCATTCCTTCGATCCGAGACAGAGTGCCAAGCTTTCGCGCCTACGCCTCGGCGGATTTGAGAGAGATCATTGGCAAGGCGCTCGACGAAGCCGCAGTCTTGGAAGTGATGACGCTCGAATCGATGATTTTCCTGAATCGCAGCGGACACTTCGAGGCCAGCCCGCTCCCGATTGAAGCGCAATTCGCGCCCGCTTTCGGAGTCAACATCGCCGATATGGACGGCGACGGAAACGAGGATGTTTTCCTGAGCCAAAACTTTTTTGCCGTCCATCCGGAGACTTCGCGCTACGACGCCGGCCGAGGTCTGTGGCTAAAGGGGAACGGCCACGGCGCCTTCACTCCGATGACCGGACCGGAAAGCGGCGTCCTCGTGTACGGAGAGCAGAGAGGCTCCGCCTTGGCGGACTATGACGGCGACGGGCGCGTCGATTTGGTGGTGACTCAAAACGGCGCCGCGACGAAGCTCTTTCGAAATCAGCGGGCAAGGTCCGGACTGCGGATCGAGTTGAAAGGGCCGCCACTCAACCCGACTGGCATGGGCGCGGTGATCCGGCTGATATTTGGAAGCCGGCTGGGTCCGGCTCGAGAAATTCATGCCGGAGGCGGTTATTGGTCGCAAGACAGCGCGGTGCAAGTCATGACAGGGCCTGAGCCGCCGACTGGCGTGTGGGTGCGATGGCCCTGGGGAACAGCCACCACGGCGAGCCTTCCCATCGGCGCGCGCCAGGTCCGGATCTACGCCTCGGGAAGAATCGAAACGTGGATGTGAACAGTCGGGAGTCGATCGGAAGCGACAATCACCGGACTGCGGCGTTCATGCTGCCACCGCACGCCGTCCCTCCGCCGGTTCTAAGCGCCGGATCACCGGAAATCTCCACAGGCCCAGGCCCCTTCTTCCAACAACCAAACTTCAATGCCTATGCATCAAACTTTGGCACGAGGGGCGGCTGCTTGAGGCAAAGGCTTCCCAGTCCGATCCGAAGGGATTATCCTCAAGTCATGCCATCCTTTGACATCGTTTCAAAAGTGAACCCGATGGAAGTCGAGAACGCGGTGAATCAAGCCAGAAAGGAATTGGCGAACCGGTTCGACTTTAAGGGAACCAAGGCGGAGATCGTTTTGGAGAAAAACGAAATCAAGCTCGCCGCGGAGGACAAGTTTAAAATCAAGGCGCTCGAAGAGATCATGGTGGGCAAACTGGCCAAACGCCAAGTGAGCCTGAAAAATGTGGAGCGAACCGATCCGGAGATTTCCCCGCTGGGTCACGCGCGGCAAGTTTTGAAGATCAAGCAAGGAATTGACGCGCCCGTGGCAAAAGACCTCACCGCTTTCATCCGAGATCTCAAGCTCAAAGTGACCACTCAGATCATGGAGGATCAGGTGCGGGTTACCGGCAAGAACAAGGATGACCTCCAGGCCGTGATCGCTGCGGTGCGGGGACGCGAATTTCCCGTGGCGCTGTCGTTTCAGAATTTTCGCGACTGAACGCCGCGCTGCGAGCGTGCCCGAGGTTTCGATGCCGTGCGACTGAAAATCGGAGATACGGCGCCGTGCGGAGGGGCCACAGCCAAATCGTGCTCGTCGTCGCCCGCGCCCACGACGCCGCCAGATCCGAGGACGTGGACGACGACGAGGAGGACGAAAATTCGCGCAGCCGCGCTAGCGTCTCGGAGCTTTGTTCTTCTGATCGACGGCGTCGCCGGCAACCCCGCCGCCGACCGCGCCGATGCCGGCCCCAATGGCGGCGCCCTCCAAGGCTCGGCCTGATTGATGGCCGATGATGCCGCCGAGCGCGGCCCCGACGGCGCCGCCGGTGACGGCCCCCATTTTGGAGTTGGGTCCCATGCTCGAACAACCGGCCGCCGCCGCGATCAGGAGCACCGGCAGGAATCGGAAAATCGATTTCAATGTGCGTTCAGTTGGATTTGTCAAAGTCACGTCGTTCATTTGATGTACGTGGCGTGATTCTCTCGCCACGGGCGGAAGTCTGCCTGAAGGCGGCGCGATTTCAAGGGAATTGAATTCAGCCGGGTCACTCGCCCATGACGGTCACATAGATGGTTCTAGACCGCGGTCTCACGTCGCACTCCAAATGAAATATCTGCTGCCAGGTTCCAAGCACTAACCGTCCGTCGCGGATGGCCACCGTCATGGAAGGGCCGAGCAGCGTCGCCTGAAGGTGCGAGTGGCCGTTCCCATCGTGCCAAGCCCGTTCGTGCCCATAGTTTCGGCTGGGCGGAATCGGCCTGTCCAGAAGCCCGGGCGAATCTTCGATGAGACTGAGAGAAGAGAGTGAGTGCGACCCGTCGTCGGAACAAGCTATCTTTTCCGCAACCCTTGCCCGTGCACGGCCAGCTTGGCGGTTCCGTTGCTTCGCTCCCGGCACTCTCACACTTTGCAAAGTGTGAGAGTGCCAAAAATTGGACACAGCGACGACCGCCAGCATTCACGAGTCTTGACAAAGGAGCCCTTGGGCAATCATCTCTCGGACACGAGACAAAGCATGAGGCTGCTCTGGGGACCACTGCCCACTTACGCGAAGCTGCGCGGACCGCACGAGATCGTCGAGTTCGGCCGCCGAGGAGTCAGTTACAAGGATGGCGAAACCTGGGACGACTTGTTCGCCCGACTTCCGAGTGGCTTCGAGCCGGACGCGGTGGTTTGGCGCTTTGCGGACACCAACGCCTGGCCCGCCCACACGCCGTGCCCCAAGCCGCTCATCGCGATTCTGAGCGACTGGAGCCTTTTCTACACGGCCCTCCGCGGAATCCTCGACGCCTGTGATTGGATCATTACCGATCGGCTCGGAACGGACCGCCTGAAAGCCATTGGAATTACGCACGTCCAATACTGGCCGGGTTACGCCTTCGATCCGGGGTTGTGCAAACGGTTGATCGATATCCCGCCGGATTACGACGTCACGTTCATTGGAAATCTCAACCACGATATTCATCGCATCCGGGCGCGCATCCTGGCCAAAATCGCTAGACTCTCCGACCGCTACCGCGTAGCTATCCGGACCAACATCCATGGGCGCGACTACGCCAATTTCCTGGCTCGGAGCCGGATCGTGGTCAACCATTCCGTTCGCCGGGAAATGAATCTCCGCGGTTACGAGGCCCCGGCCTGCGGCGCGCTGCTCTTTATGGAGGAGAGCAACCTCGAAGTGAGCGACTTTCTGCGGCCAGGCGAGGAATGCGTCTTGTATCGGGAGGACAACCTTGAGGATTTGCTCGTGAGCTGCCTCGAAAACGAACCGTTGCGGGCGCGGATGGCCGAGGCCGGATGGACACGCATTCAAGCGGAGACTTTCCGGTCGCATATGGCTGCTTTGCTCGATCTCTTGAAAAACTTGGATTTGCCTGGCCTGTGCCGCCGTCCCAAGCGCTGGCCGGCACTCGATGAGGCGGAACGCCACTATCGTTACGGCAAATGGCTCGCCTTCGCCGGAACGCAAGTGGTTTTAGGACATCAGGAACTGACCCGCGCGATTCAACTGGACGCTTCGAATCCGGAATACTGGAACGCCGCCGCCGTGGTCGAAGCCGTCACGGCCTCGAAGGCTGCAAACCAGGACGAGCAAGTGCGCCTCTTCACGTCGCTGGCGGAGAACCGGTGGCTGCACCTATTGAAACATTGGCCGGGTTACGTTTTGGGGTGGGTGAATCTTGGACTGGCCCGGCTGGAATTCGGCTTTCGAGAACGTGGCGTGGAGGCCCTGACAAAAGCGCTGGAATGGCTGGCGGGTGACTCCGAGGGCCTAATCTTGAGAGAAGGGTGCCTCTTCTATGTTGAGTCCGACCCCAGAAATCCCACCGACTTCAGCATGACCCGTGTGGAATGGGAACGGTTGGCCGCGAGTTGCGGTGCTGACGAAGCCCGTCTCGCGCAGGAACTCCGGGCCTTTCTCCGATGGCAATGCGCCCGCAGGCTTGGCGACGTTCGGCTGGCAAGTGACGAACCGCAAAAGGCAAAAGACTGCTACGCGCAGGCCATTCACGCACGGCCCGATCTCGAACACGCTTACACCGGCCTGGGGAAATGCCTTGAACTCTTGGGTCAGAATGCATTGGCCTGCGCCGCTTATCGGGAAAGCCTGGAACGCCAGCCGTGGAACTTCGATGTGCGGGTCTGGCTGGCCGGTTTGTTGAACCAGATCGGTGACAGTCGCGGGGCCGACCAACTCGCATCGGAAAGCCTGCTCCTCGCCAAGGCGCTCGGTGAATAAGGAGTTGCCCGAATTAAACCAAAATCCCTCACCCGTCCTGCGGACACCCTCTCCCCTCCGAGGGGCGAGGGATGGGGGGTCTCTCTTTACCTTCATGAGGAGGAGTGTTTGATGTCGGATGACTGGCGGACTGGCGGACGGTTCAACAAAAATCTTCATGACTTTCAATTGCGGCTGTGTTATTGGATGAGCTAGACATCCCGAAACTCTTTCCTAGCGCCTATGAAGAAGACCCACCGCCAAACCCCAGCGTTCACCCTCATTGAACTGTTGGTCGTCATCGCGATCATCGCCATCCTTGCCGGCATGCTGTTGCCCGCCCTGGCCCGAGCCAAGTCGAAAGGCGAACGCATCAAATGCTTGAATAATCTGAAGCAGGTCGCGCTCTTCATGCAGCTCTACACCGACGACAATAACGACACGTTTCCCGGGCATCGCAACCAGGGCCTGAATACCTCGGACGGTGGCCCCTCGCTGACCAACTGGTGGGGACGCACGATCGTCGGATATGGCGACACGTCGGCGAGCAACTACTTTCGTTGTCCAAGCCTTAAGACCAAACGGTTTGATAATGGTGTGCGGTGGGAATGGAAGTTCGATTGCCACCTGGTGGGCTATGGATACAACGGCTACTTCCTGGGCATTCATCCCTACTCCGGCGATGATCTGAGCGTCGCAGGAGTCCGGTTTCCTACCCGGCCTTGGTTCAAGCGCTCGGCGATTGTCAGTCCGGCCGAGAATCTCGCCATCGGCGATTCGATGCCGAAATCGGACCTCATGTGGAGCAGCAGCCTCTGGTGGCCCGCGTCGTGCATGAACCAAAAAACCAGTTCCACCCGGGGCTTTGAGGGCATCGATCTTCTTCGCCACGTGGGAAATGGAATCGCCGTATTCAACGATGGCCACTCCGAGGTGCGCAAAGACGCGCAAATCAATCCGCCGTACGATCCCTACTCCGGGAACGCCAAAAGCCTGATCAACGCCCGATTCTGGGACCCTCTCCAAAGGTCGAATCAGTAGGGACAAGCGCTACCAAGCCCCTGCCGAACGGCCAACGCGGCATCGCTACTTCAACTCCAGCAACTGTGGATTGATATCCAGGTTGACGCCCTCCTTGGGGACCGGCAACTGCAGCGTCCAAAGGATGGCTTGCACGACCAACCTGCGGTATTCTGGCCGTTCCCAGTTCTTGTGGAAGTGAAGTCCTACAAAACCGAAGGATCGTCCTCCATCAGCCCGTTCCCAGGCCCAGGAGGCTGTTTCATCGTTCTCCTCAACGCGTGCGGTGAGGAGGGGGTGGATGCGGGCCGGCGGTTTCGCAAAATCCAACCGATAATAAAACTCGTCGTAGATGCGAAAATTGTTTAAGCTGGCCGTGACCGGGTGGCTGCGATCGACCACGGTCACATCGGTTTCCAGGACCTTGTATTTCCGTTGCGGTCCGCCGCGCGTTCCGCCGAGCAATTCGAGTTGGCCTTCGATGTATTTGGCATCTTGGGCGCCCACGGACCAGTGCAGCGCCACGATTCCTCCTTTGCGTTGGGCGAGCCGTTTCAGCGCGTCGTGACGTTGTGGGTCCGTTTGCATCCAACGGGCGCCTTGCGTGACAAACATCACGATCCCATCAGATCCATCGATGAGTGACGGTCCGTCCGGCCATGGTTCGTCCGCCTTGGTAAGCGTCAGCTTCAGGCCTTTGATGGGGCTGAGCAAATGTTCCATCACTCGGACGCCGGCCATGAATTCATGCGCCCCATGGGGATGGCCGTCAGGTCCTTGGCCGACCAAGAGCAAGCGTTTGGGTTCGGCAGCCTGGTTGAAGGGGAGGATTTGGCAGACAAGGATGAAAAGCGGACCGAACAGTTTGGACAATCCGAAGGGGAATCGTGTCATGGAGCGAGGATGACGCCGCGCACAACACTCGTCAAGGCAGGCCCCAGCAATTCTCATTTTGGCAACGGGCGCGGTTCGTGACCGTAAGGCGGACACTCCTGTCCGCACATTTTCGGAAGTCTTGCGGACAAGAGTGTCCGCGTTACGGCCAAAATGAGAATTGCTGAGGCAAGCTCTCTTGGCAAGAGAGCACGACAGAATTCTTCGTCTCGCAGCGCGGATTTTTAATCTGCCGTATCGCCGAATTGCAGTCGGCTAGGCGACCAGTTGGCCCGATCGCTCCGGATTTGTCGAGGCTCCTCGGATTTTCAATCTCACGCGGAGTAACTTCGCTCGCTTTCCGTGAATCTGGCGCGTGAGCCGCAAGGTCTTGGCGAGAGCGGTCGAAAACTTAGATGATTTTTTCCCTCCGCGAAGAGCCCAACGTTCTGCGGCCCTGGCGTCCCATTTGCTCCTAAGCACAGTTCGATCTGATGGATTCGTTCGCGCGTCTGCTCGATCAACTCCTTCGCCTGCCCGACCAAATGGGCCAGATCCACCGCATTGCTGTCCTCTGCACTCATACTGCTCCTGATCTTCCAGCGTTCTATGGTTCGTGTACGGATAGCAGCCTACTAGGTCAATCGGGGAATACCTGAAAAGGCTGGTGGGTGAAGACTCCACACGTTTACGGAGGAGACTGTGGGATGGACTACACGGAAAAGGTTTGTAGTCCCGCCTTTAGGCGGC